>DAIRFP010000305.1:0-5451 GCA_036794995.1 Thermodesulfobacteriota bacterium
CGGTTCGCCTTCCGATATCCCAGCGCGTCCTGGGCGATGATCATTTTCTGGATGTTCGATGAGCCTTCGACGATCTGGTAGGACTTCGCGTCGCGGTAGTAACGCTCCACTGGGAACTCGGTGGAGTAACCGTAGGCACCGAGGATTTTCATCGCCGCGTCCGTAGCATGGGCGGCGGCTTCTGCCGCTGTGTACTTGCCTATGGACGTCTCGAGATTGTTCGGCTTTCCTTGGTCGGCGAGCCAGGCAGCGCGGTAGACCAGCAGCCGCGCGGCTTCTTCGTGGACAACCATCTGCGCGATCAGATCCTGGTTCATCTGATACTGGCCGATCTTCTGGCCGAACTGCTCCCGCTGGTTGCAATAGTTCACTGCGGCTTCGCGGGCGGCCCGCGCGACTCCGAGAGCCCCGGCGGCGCAGTTGAGGCGCGTCTGGTTCAGCTGCCACATGCAGACCGTGAAACCGTCTCCCTCTTTGCCGAGCAGATTTTCGTCCGATAGCTGGAAATTCTCGAAGGTCAGCTCCCCGAGTGGGGAAGCGTGAGCGCCCAAGGTTCCCAGCGTCCGGCGAGTCAGACCGGGCTGATCGAACGTCGCGTAGAAGGCCGATAGACCCCGGTGCTTTTGACTCTTGTCGGTATAGGCATAAACCAAACCGCCGTCCGCCACCGGCGCATTGGAGATCCAAAGCTTGGTGCCATTGATCACGTAGCCGCCGTTCTTTTTGGCCGCCGTCGTCCTGATCGCCGATACATCCGAACCAGCGTCCGGCTCGGTAATAGCGAAACAGCCGACGGACTCCCCTCGCAACAGCGGCGGAATCCATTTTTTCTTTTGCTCCTCGCTACCGAACTGCAAAAGCGCCAGCGCCGGGCCGATCTGCATGTTAATCGCCACACGCACGGCGCTGTGAACCCGCGCGACTTCTTCCGTGATCAGCACCATGGCGAGATAGCCGAGGCCGTTGCCGCCGTAGTTCTCCGGTATGACGCTGCCGAAGAAGCCCAGTTCGCCCATCTTGAGCAACAGATCTTTGCGAAACTTGTGGTCCTTATCGTCCTGCGTGGCGGTGGGGGCGATCTCTTTCTCCGCAAAGTCACGCGCCAGCTCGCGCACCGCAGTCAGTTCTTCGGATAGTTCAAAATCCATTCTGCCTCCATGATAACCAGTAGGGGCGACCGGCCGGTCGCCCCCTACATCTTATTTAACAGTTCCCGGGCGATCACGATCTTCTGAATCTCAGACGTCCCCTCGTAGATTCTCAGAGCGCGCACGTCTCGATAAAGCCTTTCGACGACGCTGCCAACCACCACGCCCATGCCGCCGTGAATCTGCAGGGCTTGGTCAACGATTTTTTGCGCGGCCTCGGTGGCGAACAGTTTGGCCATGGAAGATTTGAGCTTGGCATCGGCGGCGCCGGAGTCATGGGCCCAGGCCGCCTGATGGACCAGCAGCCGCGCCGCTTCCAACTCCGTCGCCATTTCCGCGAGCTTGAATTGAATCCCTTGAAACTCCGTCAAAGCCCGACCGAACTGACGCCGCTTCCGCCCGTAGTCCGCGGCTTCTTCCATGGCCCGTTGGGCCAGCCCAACCGCCGCCGCCCCTACCGTGCAGCGGAAGAGGTCTAAAGTCGCCAGGGCGATTTTGAGTCCGTCGCCCTGGTTTCCGAGGAGCGCGCTTTCGGGAACAACGCACTTTTCAAGGGCGATCATGCCAATAGGATGGGGCGAGATCACTTGAATCCGCTTTTTGACGATGAAGCCGGGGTTATCGGCATCGACCACGAATGCGCTGATCCCCTTGCCTGCCAGTTCCGGCGCCGTGGAAACGAAGACAACATAGCTATCGGCAAGTCCGGCGTTGGAGATAAACCGCTTGTTCCCCGTCAGAACATATTTTCCGCCGCGGCGCAGGGCCTGGCTTTTCAACGCGGCGACGTCCGAGCCGGCCTCGGGCTCCGTCAACGCAAAGGCGGCAATGGTGGTTCCTTTCGCGAAGGGTGGCAGGTAACGTCGCTTCTGTTGTTCGGTGCCAAAGCGAGCAATCGGATAGCCGCCTAAAGCCTGCACCGCGAACATCGTATCCGCCAGCGCCCACCCGCGCGCCAGCTCCTCTCGAATAACGCATAGGTCGCGGGCTTGAACTTTTTTTCGCGCGCCGCCGAATTTCTTCGGCAATCCGTAGGACAAAAAGCCTTGGTTACCGAGCTGTCGCACAAGCCGCCGCGCCGCTTCGTCAGTTTGCTGTTCTTCGCCGCCGCCGGAAAAAAGATTCTTTTCCGCCCATTGCCGTACTCGCGCGCGGAGCTGGGAGTGATCTTGATCGAAAAAGGGTAACATCCGGCTTGGCAACTAGGAGCGGTTGAACACCGGCGCGCGCTTCTCGACAAAGGCTCGGTAGCCTTCTTTGAAATCCGCGCTTTCCATGCAGCCGGCTTGCGCCGCCGCCTCCAGGGTCAACGCGCTTTCCAGGTCCATGTTCGCTTCCCGCTCCAGCAAGTCCTTCGTGATTCCGGTTGCCTGCAAAGGTCCCTGTTTTAGACGGCGGGCGAGCTCGTAAGCTTCCTCCATGAGCTGTTCATGTTCGATGACCCGATTCGCCAAACCGATCCGATAAGCCTCCCGGGCGTCGATCGTATCGCCCAGGAATAATAGCTCCGTGGCCTTTCCCAAACCCACTACCCGGGGCAACAGATAGCACGCCCCCATGTCGGCACCGGAAAGTCCGACTTTGACAAACAGAAAAGCAAATTTCGCGCGGTCCGATACCAGCCGAATATCGCTCGCCAGCGCCAGCATGGTTCCGGCCCCCGCCGCGATGCCGTTCACGGCCGCGATAATGGGCTTTTTGAGAGCGCGCATATGCTTGACCACGTTGCAGGTCATGCGCGTGAATCTTCGGCGCTCCTCGCCATTCATATCAATCAGCTTGCCGATGATCTCGTGCACGCTTCCACCCGAGCAAAATCCTTTGCCTGAACCTGTGATGATTACGACTTTCGCCTGGTTGTCCTGCGCCAAGTCGGCAAACAGCCGTTCCAGTTCCTCGTAGGTCTGAAACGAGAGCGCATTCAGTTTGTCGGGATCATTTAATCGAATCGTCGCAACACCATCAGCGACTTCGTAGAGGAAAGTTGAATAGCTCATTGTTCTCTCCAATGGCACAGAAACTTTATGTGGCTGCTCGTTCTCAGTTTCTAGTGTGGTGTCTCAGAAATTCAAACGATGGCAGCGGCTGAACTTGAACTCAAATCCCCCTCTATCCCCCTTTTTCAAAGGGGGACTTGCCTCTGTCGAGCTTTAACCCCTCTTTGGAAAAGAGGGGAAGGGGAGATTTTCAAGCCGAATGAGCTGTGAATAGTGTCGTCGATTTCTGGGACAGGACACTAACATCACTCCTACCTGAAACCCGAAACCATTAAACTAAACCATCACGGCCCCGCCGTCGACATTGATCGCCTGCCCGGTGATCCCGCCGGCTTTCTCGGAAGCCAGCATCAGCGCCAGTCCGGCCACCTCCTCGGGAGCGATGAGGCGCTTTTGCGGCGAGCTCTCGGCGAATAGTTTCAAGATCTCATCTATGCTCTTGCCCGTCCTCTGAGCCATTCGACGCGCGTTCTCCCGGGTCAACTCCGTGTCCACGTAGCCTGGACAAATGGCATTGACCGTCACCTGCAACCTGGCGGTCTCCAACGCCAGCGAACGGGTCAGACCCAACACGCCGTGCTTCGAGGCCGTATACGCCGAGACGCGGGAATAGGCGACCTTCGCTGCGGTAGAAGCGATATTGATGATCCGTCCCCAACCGGAATCGATCATCCCGGGTAGAAACGTCTTGCAACAATTGTAGGTGCCCGTGAGATTCACTCTGAGGACCTCGTTCCAAATGCTGTCGGACATTTCAAGAAACGCCGAAGCCGGAGCGATGCCGGCGTTGTTGATCAGAATCTGTACCGTTCCAGCCCGCTCGCCAATGATGGCGCCAAGCGCAGCGAGCTGTTCTCTTTCGGTGACGTCGCAGCGCGACGGCAATACCCGGCCGCCGTCGCTCTTGAGCCGGTCCGCCAATGCCTGCAGCTTGGCCTCGTTGCGTGAGGCAATTACAACCACGGCCCCGGCGCGGGCAAACTCAGCCGCCAAGCAACGCCCGATGCCGCCATTGGCGCCGGTCACCAGCACGACCTTATCCCGCAGCCCGGTCACGTCCAAAAGATAACACATCCATCCTAGCGCGGCGAAGCCGCAACCAAAAGAATTGGAATATTTTCCGCAAAGACGCAAAGGCCGCAAAGGCCGGACAAAAAACGTGAAAATCATTCGTAAGAATATTTATCTTTCTCCTTCGAACTTGGCGCCTTTGCGCCTTGGCGGGCGGAATATCCGAATCCGAGAACCTTCGACTTGCGCAATATTTAAACGGCACGCTATGAAAAACATGTTGGTTTATGTTTTCGGATAGCAATACGAAAGAGTGCAAGGGAACCGGCTTGGGTTCCCGAGAAAAAGTGGGGCATGGGAGCCCACTTGTCTTTGATGTTTGTTTTCGATAAAGGGCAGGCAGCTTGTTCAACATGGAGGCCTGACCATGATTTGGCAACTAAGGCCCGTCTGCTTTGGCATTGTCCTTACTATCCTATCGGCAACGCTCGCGGTGGCCAGCGATGTTGTAACCGCGCCCTCACCCTTCTGGCGTGACGCCCCCCAGAGTGAAGCCGAGTCCGAACTCGACCGTGTGAGCCGCGCCTATGCCCGTCTCGCCGCCGAGGCGCGTCCAGCCATTGTCCAGATCAGGGTCGTTTCTCAGAGCGACCCGAAGGCGGCCAAACCCCAGGAGGCTCAAGGCAGTCGAGGCTCCGGATTTATCATTCATCCGGACGGATATATTCTCACCGCGCAACACGTCGTCGATAAAGCACAAGAGATCGAGGTTCGGCTTCCGGACCTGCAGCGGGTTCCGGCGAAGCTGGTCGCCGCGGATCCTCAGGTAGATCTGGCGCTGCTCAAGATCCAGACGGATCAAGAACTGCCGGTGTTACCGCTGGGAGACTCCGACAAGATAAGAGTCGGCGAGCTGGCAGTCCTCTTCGGCTATCCCTTCGGTCGCGAGAGTTCCATGAATTTGGGAATTATCAGCCGTCCCGGCCGCACTTTTCAGGACTCGGCCGGTTATGAAATGATTCAAACCGATGCCGGCGCCTATTCCGGTGGCAGCGGGGGCCCCTTATTGAACGCAAAAGGCCACGTCATCGGAATGATCACTATGGCTTCGGAACGCGGCAGCATGGGGTTTGCGACCCCGATAAATGTGATCAAACGAATGGTTCCCCGGCTGATGACCGGGCAGAAACTCGTTTGGGGTTGGCTGGGCGTGCAGATGGCGGAGCTTTCCCTGGATCAAGCGAAACGCCTTGGTCTTTCTCCGGTTAAGGGAGTGCTCGTCAATTCGGTTTTGC
>DAIRFP010000062.1:0-9913 GCA_036794995.1 Thermodesulfobacteriota bacterium
TAGATGCTGGCGAGGCGCTCCACGGTGTCAGGATACTGCTTGACAAGATGAATCAGCAACACCGCTTGCGCGTTCGGCTTTGCCCGGCCCTGCTCCCAATTCTCCAAAGTGCGAACGTTGGTGCGTAGGTAGCCGGCAAAGAGCGCGCGGGAACATTTCAGACCTTCACGCACGCGTCTCAATTCCTTCGGCGTGACCTTAGGCATCGGCTTGTACAGCACCGTATGAGTACGCAGAGTTCGCTTTCCCTGCCGTGACTCGGCGAGTGCCGCCATGCCTTCTCGCAATTCGTCGAAAAGACTTCGCACCTGTTTTGTCTTGCCGATCTTCTTAATAAAGTTACCTTCAAAATCGGATTTTACGATCGAGGTCGGTGAAAAAAAGGGTTCTCTTGCTGTTTCACGAGCCTTGACCTTCGGCTCGCTCGAGAATGAGCTTAACTTTGTGACTTTGCGGCGTAGAAGGCCGCACCCTGAAGCGCGGCGTGGTCGTTTAAAATAACTTGCACCGGCACCGTGGAGAGAAAATCCCGGTAACGACCCTTGTCAAGGAAAGCGCGCATGAACGTGCCGTCGTTGATCTTCGCGACGATTTTCGGCGCGATGCCGCCGCCGATGTAGACACCGCCGATGGCTTTACCTCTGAGAGCCAAATTTCCCGCTTCGGCGCCGTAGACTGAAACAAAAAGATCCAATGCTTCGACGCAGATAGCGCAGATTCCCGCTAATGCCTCCTGGGCAATCGCAGCGCTGATGTCCTCCGCGGCGGCGATCTTTTCTTTCAACCATTCGGGCTCGTCCATCCGGCCGCCGTCGCGAAGAAATTCGTAAATGTTCGCCAGTCCGGGTCCGGAAACCACCCGCTCGTAACTCACGCGGCCGAATTTCTTGATGAGATAACGCAGCAGATCAATTTCCGTCTCATTTCTGGGCGCAAAATCAGCGTGCCCGCCCTCCGAAGCAGAGGGATGATAGTCGCGGCCGTCGTCATAGAGAGTCGCTTCTCCCAAACCGGTGCCCGCCGCAATCAACACCTTGTTGCCGGGCCGGCGCGGGGTACCCTCGTTTAAAGAGAGGAGTTCCTGGGGCTGGAGAGTGAAAATCCCATAGGCCGCGGCTTCCAAATCGTTGAGCAAAACGACCGAACTCAGCTTGCACGTTTGCGCGAGCTTCGCCGCGTTCACCACCCAGGGCAGGTTGGGCGTTTTGACTTGGCCTTCCACCACGGGGCCCGCGATACCGAAACAAGCCCGGCCGATGGAAGCCTGCTGATCGGCGAGAAATTCTTCTACTACCGGTTCGAGCCCGGAGTATTCTTTACTGGGAAAGGTCTTCTTGATTGTCGCTTCAAGCCGCTCTCCCTGCATTAAGAAGAGCGCCAGGTGGGTCTTGGTGCCGCCGATGTCTCCGGCCAGGATAAGATCGTTGCCAGCCATGGGTTCTCTCTATGCTGTTCGGCTTTAGCAGGGAGTGATTTACGGCCGGCGCCAGCGCCGCCCGTCGCCGTGCAAGAAATCGTCCGCCTCTTTCGGTCCCCAGGAACCCGCCTCGTAGTTGGGGAAATTAGTCGGCTTGCGCTGCTCCCAAGTCTTGATAATCGGATCCACCAGCGCCCAGGCCTGCTCCACCCAATCGTGGCGGGTATAGAGCGTCGAGTCCCCTTCGATGCAGTCTTCCAGCAGGGTTTCGTAAGCCTCTGGCGAACTGTTACCGAAGGCCTGCTCGTATTTGAAATCCAGGCTCAGCGGACTGACACAGATATCCGGTCCGGGGGGCTTGACTTCGAAGGTCAACGACACGCCTTCGTCGGGCTGAATCCGAATCACCAGTACATTGGGGCTGACGTCATCCACCGCCGCGCAGGAGCGAAACAACAACAGCGGCGGCCGCTTGAATTGGATCGCAATCTCGGTCACCCGTTTGGCCAAGTGCTTGCCCGATCGCAGGACAAAAGGCACGCCCTCCCACCGCCAATTGTCGACGTAAAATTTGATCGCCGCATAGGTGGGCGCGGGCGAATCCCTCGCGACTCCCGGCTCTTGGCGATAGCCGACGATTTCCTTACCGCCGATTTTGCCGGCCCCGTATTGCCCTCGCACGGCAAACTCGTCCACGACGTCCGCAGTCACCGGACGCACCGAACGAAGGAGTTTCCCCTTCTCGTCCCGGGTCGCTTCAGCGCCAAAGGCCACCGGTGGCTCCATGGCCGTCAGGCAAAGCAATTGCAACAGGTGGTTTTGAAACATGTCCCGCACCACGCCGGACTTGTCATAATAACCGCCGCGATTTTCCACTCCCACGGTTTCCGCCGCGGTAATCTGGACGTGGTCGACATAGCGCCGGTTCCAGATCGGCTCGAAGACCGCGTTGGCGAAACGGAAAACCATGATGTTCTGCACCGTCTCCTTGCCGAGATAGTGATCGATTCGGTAAATCTGTTTTTCATCGAGCGCTTCATGCACTTTGCGGTTCAGCTCCCTGGCGGTCTCGAGGTCCGTGCCAAAGGGCTTCTCGATGATCACTCGAGTACGCGGTTCACCTTCGCTCTCCCGAAACGCCAATCCCACCGCAACAATTTGCTGGATTACGGGGCCGTAAAGATCCGGTGGCGTCGCCAGGTAGAAAACCCGCACCGGTTTAACCCGGCTGCCGCGGTCAAACCCATCGATAAAGTCCTTCAGCTTCTGGTAACCCTCCAGCCCATCGTAACCTCCGGCGACATAGTAGAGATTGGCCGCGAACTCTTGCCAAACAGATTCGTCCTTGAGGCCGGTGCGGGAGAACTCGCTGACCGCCTCGCGCATCTTTTGGCGAAACTCTTCGTGGCTCATTTCGCTGCGCGCGTAACCGACGACGGCGAGCCGCTCGGGCAACCGGCGCTCGAGGGCGAGATTATAAAGTGCCGGAATCAACTTTCGTTTGGTGAGATCTCCGGAGGCGCCAAAGATCGTCAAGACACAGGCGTGGGGCCGCTTTCCCTGGGCCAGACCCGTCGTCGCGTAGGCGTGAGGATCACTGGACATAGTCGTTATTCCTTTTCACGGCAGCGCCGCTCTCAATATCGTTTTCCGCTTCAGATTTTCGGTTTGTCGCCGATCACTGCCTTGCGCTTTTTCTCCAATGCTTCCATCAACTGATCGAAAGATGTTGAAAAAGCAGTAACGCCGTCCTGCTGCAGCTTCTCGGTAATCGCGTCGAGATCGATGCCCAAAGCTTTGAGTCGTCCTACAGCGGCCGCCGCGTCGTCAACATTTTCTTTGACGTTCGTGCCCGGTACTTTACCGTGATCTTTGAAGGCTTGGAGTGTCTCCGGCGGCAAGGTGTTGACCGTTTCCGCGCCGACAAGGTTCTCAACGTAAAGCACATCCGAATAGGCGGGATTCTTCGTGCCGGTGCTCGCCCACAGGGGCCGCTGCACACGGGCACCCCGCCGGCGCAGGGCGACGAAGCCCTCGCCATGAAAAATCTCCAGAAACCGTCGGTAGACCAGCTTCGAATTCGCGATGGCGATCTTGCCGAGCAACGCCTTGGCTTCGGGGGTGCCGAGATTCTCCAGAGCGCGATCCACCAGGGTGTCAACGCGGCTGACGAAGAACGAAGCGACGGAAGCCACTTTCGCCGGATCGGCAGCACGCGCCAGGCCCTGAATGTAAGCCCGGGCCACCGCCTCGTAATGGCTCATGGAGAACATCAAGGTGATGTTTACATTGACCCCATCGGCGATCAGCGATTCGACGGCCGGAATGCCTTCCGGAGTCGCCGGGACTTTGATCATGACGTTGGGCCGGTCCACCGCCGCTTTCAAACGTTTGGCTTCGCCGACGGTGCCCTGGGTGTCATGGGCAAGATGCGGCGAGACTTCAAAACTGACATAGCCATCGGCGCCGGCAGTATCGTCGTAAACTTTCCGGAGCACATCGGCCGCCATCTGAATATCTTCGATGGCGAGGGATTCGTAGAGCTTGCCCACCGCCGTTTTGGGATCCTTCGTCAGCAGTTCGCGTAGCGCATCGTCATAGTCGGTGCTGCCGGCGATCGCCTTTTCGAAAATGGTCGGGTTGCTGGTGACGCCGCGAATACCATCCTCTTCCACCAGCCGCTTGAGCTCACCGGTATGAAATAGATTACGCCTGATATAGTCGAGCCAAACGGACTGTCCTTGCTCCTGTAGCTCCTTCAGCGGATTCATAGGATTCTCCTTTAGGTCGATTTCCCGTAACGCTTTTCTAAAGCTTTGGTCTTCTCTAGGCGGCGCAGGTGGCGCGCCTCCGCCGTGAACTGAGCAGGTAAAAAAGCTCGCGCCAATTCACGGGCCAACTCTTCGCCGATGACTCGCGCGCCCAATACCAGAATATTCATGTCGTCGTGCTCGACTCCCTGCCGCGCGGAATAGGTGTCGTGGCAAACCGCCGCGCGAATGCCCGGCAGTTTGTTGGCGGCGACGGATGCGCCGACACCGCTGCCGCAAATGAGCACGCCGCGCTCCGCTCCGCCGCCCAGAATAAGCTTACCCACCGCTTCGGCATAGTCGGGGTAATCCACCGGATCGGTATTCATGGTCCCGACATCGGTGACATCGTGGCCCAGTTCCCGCAAGTAATCGCCAAGGTTTTGCTTGAGCGCGAACCCGGCATGATCCGCGCCGATGACAATGCGCATCTTTATCTCTCCAATAGAGCGAGCGCCCGCTTCACGACGTTGTCCACAGTGAAGCCGAGCTTTTCCATCACCACGTTTCCCGGCGCCGAGGCGCCGAATCGATCCAGCCCGACCACGTCGCCGCCGTCGCCGACGTAGAAATGCCATCCCTGGGGCAGCCCCGCTTCCACTGCAAGCCGGCGCCGAACCGAGGGCGGCAAAACCGCTTCGCGATAGTCCCGCGGCTGCAGGTCGAACAGCTCCCAGCTCGGCATCGAGACGACGCGTGCGTGGATTTTTTGCTCCGCCAGTTTTTCCCGTGCCGCTACCACCAGAGCCACTTCCGAGCCGGTGCCGATCAAGACGATATCGGGCTTGCCGCCCGGCGCATCGGCCAAAACGTAGGCGCCCCGCCGCAGTCCTTCGGCAGGAGCAAATTGACTGCGATCGAAAGTGGGGACATTTTGCCGCGTCAATACCAGAGCCACGGGCCGCCGGCGCGACTCCACGGCGACGCGCCAGGCAACGGCGGTCTCATTGGCGTCCCCCGGACGAATGACGGTCAGCTGCGGGATGGCGCGCAGCGCCGCCACCTGCTCGATGGGCTGATGCGTCGGGCCGTCCTCGCCGACGCCGATGCTGTCGTGGGTAAAGACATAGATCACGCCCAGCTCCATCAAAGCGGCGAGCCGGATCGCGGGGCGCATATAGTCGGAAAACATCAGAAACGTCGAACCGTAGGGAATGATCCCGCCGTGGGCCGCCATGCCGTTGAGCGAGGAGGCCATGCCGTGTTCGCGCACACCGAAGTGGAGATTGCGTCCGGCGTAGTTATAGCCGCCGCCCGCCGCGCCCTGGCTATGGGTGAAATCTCTCTGCGGATTTTCAAAATCGCCCAGCTTTTCCAGTGCCGTAAACGTCGATGGATTCAAATCCGCCGAGCCGCCGATCAATGTCGGCAGCTTGGGCGCGATCGCGTTGAGAATTTTCCCCGACGCGGTGCGGGTAGCCACGCCTTTGGCGTCGGCCGGGAAATCCGGAATCGCCGCGTCCCAACCCTGGGGCAGCTCGCCGCGAAGGCATTGCTCTAGTTCCTTGGCCGGCTCGGGAAAGTTCCGCGCATAGGCCGAGAATCTCTCCTGCCATTCCGCCTCGGCCTGTTCTCCCTTACCGACGGATTCCCGAAAACAGGTCAGCGCCTCCGGCGGAAGAAAAAACGGCGGTTCCGCCGGCCAGCCGAGCTTTTGTTTGGTCCGCTTCACTTCCTCTGCGCCCAGCGGCGATCCGTGGGCTTCGAAAGTGTCCTGCTTACCCGGCGATCCGTAGCCGATATGGGTGCGTACCAGAATCAAGGACGGCCGCGCGGTTTCATTGCGCGCCGCGCGCAATGCCCCGTCGATGGCGGCGACGTCGTTGCCGTCCTCCACGGTCAGCGTGTGCCAGCCATAGGCGTCGAACCGTTTCGCGCAATCCTCCGTGAAGGTAAGATCGGTGGACGCCGCCAGCGAGATGTGGTTGTTGTCGTAGAGATAAATCAGTTTGCCCAGCTTGAGGTGGCCGGCAATGCTGGCTGCTTCGGCGGCCACGCCTTCCATCAAGTCGCCGTCGCTGACGATGCCATAAGTAAAGTGATCGACGATCTCGAATCCCGGACGATTGTAGCGCGCCGCCAGAAAGGCCTCGGCGATGGCCATGCCCACCCCGTTGCCAAAACCTTGACCTAGGGGTCCCGTGGTGGTCTCCACTCCCGGGGTCATACCACGCTCGGGGTGGCCGGGGGTGCGGCTCTCCCACTGGCGAAACCGCTGAATCTCTTCCATTGGGAGGTCGTAGCCCGTGAGATGCAGCATGCTATAAAGCAGCATTGAACCGTGGCCCGCGGATAGAACAAAACGATCTCGATCGGGCCACGACGGATTCCGCGGGCTGTGCTTCAGAAAGCGCGTCCATAAAGTATAGGCCACCGGCGCCAGCCCCATGGGCGCGCCGGGATGGCCTGACTTCGCCTTTTCCACGGCATCCACGGAAAGCATGCGAATGGTATTGATACAGAGCTGATCGAGTGATTCGCTCATGGAAATAGTATCTCCCTTTTCAACGGCGGTTCATATTCGCACCTGATTGTGGCCCGCCCGACCAGCCGATCAACTTCCCTTGGCCAAAACGCGGTCGAGATTGAAGGCCGCACTGATGAGACCTAAGTGGGTGAAGGCCTGCGGAAAATTGCCCAAAGCCTCGCCGCAGTGACCGATCTCCTCGGCATAAAGCCCCACATGATTAGCATAACCAAGCATCTTCTCGAACATCAAGCGCGCCTCTTCAATTCGGCCGGCCCGCGTCAATGCTTCCACCAACCAGAAGCTGCAAATGCTGAAGGCGCCTTCGCGCCCGCTGATACCGTCCACCGGGTTCTCGTCGCTGAGCGAGTAGCGATGCACCAGGCTATCCATTGCCAAGCGATCCTGAATCCGTTCCATGGTCCGGATCATGCGCGGGTCGCTGGGCGAGACGAAAAAAACCAGCGGCAGCAGCAGCAGGCTCGCATCCATCCGATCGGAGTTGTAATACTGCACGAAAGAATTGCAGCTCTGGTTCCATCCCTGTTCCATGATTTCGCTGTAGATCTGGTCCCGATGCTTTAGCCAGCGCTCTAGATCCGCCGGAAAACTTCGCTTATTGGCCAGCCGCAGCCCGCGGTCGAGGGCTACCCAGCACATTAGTTTTGAATAAACGAAATGACGCGGTTCGCCGCGTATTTCCCAGATCCCTTCGTCCGGCCTACGCCAGTTATTGCAGACGTAGTCAACTAGCCGCTCGAGATTGCGCCATAGATCGTAGGAGATCGGCGCGCCGTATTTATTATAGAGATAGACCGAATCCAGCAGCGCTCCGTAGATGTCCAGCTGGGATTGCCGGTAAGCGCCATTGCCGATACGCGCCGGCTTTGAGTTTTTATATCCTTTCAAATGAGTCAAAGATTCCTCGCTGAGCTCCGAATGGCCGTCCACAGAATACATCGGCTGCAGAGAACCGTCCGGATTAAGGTTGCGGCAGCGCTCTTCGAGCCAGTCCATGAAATGGCCCGCCTCCTGGTGAAAACCGAGTCGCATGAGGGCGTACACGGTAAAGCTCGCATCACGCATCCAGCAAAAACGGTAATCCCAGTTGCGGACGCCGCCGATCTCTTCGGGTAAACTGGTGGTAGGCGCGGCAACGATAGCACCGGTCGGCGCATAGGTGAGCAGCTTGAGCACCAGGGCGGAGCGGTGCACCATCTCACGCCAGCGCCCGCTATAGCGGCTCTGGGACAACCAGAGTTTCCAATAGTCGACGGTCTCGCGAAATGCGATGTCCCCCGTCTTCTCGGGAATAAGCAAATTGGCTTCGCTGCCCTGGTCGGCTTGACGGAAAAAAAATGTCACCGTATTGCCGCGGGGAAGGGAAAATTCCGCAACCACACCCGTGCCCTCGACAGTGAGCGGCACCGGCGAGGCCAACCCGACGGCGGCGGAGGGGCTGACAAACGTCACGCCTTGAGGAAATGAATGAATCTCGTGCTTGTCGCGGGCGTAATTGAAAGCCGGAAAGCATTCCAGGCGGAAGCGCACCTGCCCGGCTACAACGCTGACGCGCCGGATAATCTGATGATAGTTCGGCGGCGCGTAGCGCAGGCTGCGCGCCTCGATGGGCATAAAATCAATCAGCTCGGCAATTCCATCGGCGGTAAAAAAACGGGTGATCAGCACGTTGGTATCCGGCAAATAAAGCTGCTTACAGCGCTCCGGCGATACCGCGCTGATCTTAAAATATCCACCCTTTTCATCATCCAGGATCGCGGCGAAGACGCTCGGTGAATCGAAATGGGGCAGGCAACACCAGTCGATGGCGCCGTCGATGCTCACCAGCGCCACGGTGTGCAGGTCGCCGATGACAGCGTAATCTTCGATAGACTTGTAAGGCATGCTAGTTCTTTCTCAGCGCACCGAGCATAATTGCCATAATGGGTGGGGCGATTGGGAGATCTTAACTCGATGTTAACACAATCGGGGCACGCTACCACGCGTCAGAGCAAAATTCTTGGAGTGAGTTTTGTCTTTTTGGAGCCGATCGGACCGGCGGCTTATTTCACTCCCAGGCAACGGAGCAGCTTTAGAGTATTGGGCATCGTCTTTCGCAGCGAAGCATCCAACCGGGACCTGAAGTAATCCAGATCATCCGGGGTATCGATGTCGAACCAGACCGGCAGGAGGTGATGGTCCACTTTCATGGCCATGAGCTTATCCCGGGTCTGAGCCAGAACATCGTCATGGCTCCAACTCATGCCGCGAAAGATTTCCGGGGTCGCTTGATTACACCCCACCAGATAGTAACCGCCGTCGTGACTCGGTCCCAACACAACGCGTTTCTTCCCGCTCTCCAAAAAATCGTAGGCCTCGGCAAAATAACCTAGCGGCACGGGTGGCAAGTCGCCGCCGATGAGGACGATATGTTTGTGGCCCATGTCAAAGAGCCTTGAGAAAATCCCTTCCATGCGGGACCCCAGGTCGTCGCCCTGTTGTGAAAAAAGCCGGAAGCAAGGCGGCGCGAGATCTTCCATCAACCGATGTCCTTTATCCGGCGCAAAAGCGAGATAGCATTCGGTGGCGCGGAGTTTCTCCAGGTGGCGCAACTGATCCACCAGCAGAGCGCGGGCCAGCTCTGCCGCCGCTTCGGCAGTGAACGCCGGCCGCAGGCGGGTTTTGACCTGGCCGGCCACCGGAGCCTTGGCCATCACTGCCAGAGCGTTAACGCGTATCGCCATAGTACCGCTTCAAACGTAGCGGCGAGACACCCGCCAGATAGAGCGACTTGAGGGCCCACATCTTCAAAATCGTGCGCCATACGCCGTCCCTCTCCCAACGCCGGGCGGAAGTAACGACACGGCTCCGCAGGCAGGCGACCGCGCCTCTACGCTTGAGCGCCTGGGAGAAAGCCACGTCTTCCATCAAAGGAATATCAGGGTAGCCGCCCAGCTCCGCAAAAATCTTCCGCCGGACAAAGATCGCCTGATCGCCGGTGGCCACTTGGCTCAACCGGGAGCGCAGGCTGATCATGGCGCCGATCATGCCGAGCATCCAATGGGTACCATCCAATTGCACGTCGAACCGCCCGCCCACGCACCGGGGGTCACCTAGCGCTCCATGGATATCGTCGAAGGCAGAGTCGGGGAGGCGAGTGTCGGCGTGCAGAAACAGCAAGACATCGCCGGTGGCTTGCCGCGCGCCGTGATTCATCTG
>DAIRFP010000062.1:10013-23438 GCA_036794995.1 Thermodesulfobacteriota bacterium
GGTTTCGCGTCGGCGCCGTTTAGCCGCCAATCGTAATCATGCTCCAAACCGCCGCTATAATTCCTCAAAGCCCCGGCCAGCGTGTCGTTGGCATACTCCGTCCAATGTTCCATCAGGCCCTCCGGACCGGCACCGAAGTCTGGTTGAAACCAGACGTAGATGCTCGAAACTTGCAATTTGCCGTTTTTGATCGCGACCCCGCGCGGATGATTGATGAACTCCCTGGCGCCTTTTTCCAGTAACGCGTCAGTGTTGTCTCCGGTGTAGGCGATGGGCTGAAGGTTCGGACAACCCAGGCTCGCGCAATTCAAAGCGTAATGAACCCGGCTGTCCCGCCAAATCGGGCGCAGGATTCGGTGTTCGATATCGTCAAGAGAAAGCTTTTCGCCTTCGATGGCCACCAACTTGGCGCCCCAGGGTCCCTTGATAAACAGTCCGGGAGAGATGTTGATGTCTCGGATTGACGCCACCGGAAAACGGGACAGGATCAAGTCCACCGTCAGGACATTGTAGAGATTGATCCAGAAAGCCTTTTGTTCAGCTCGATTGTAGCCGGAGATCGGCAGAAGCTGCAGCGTCTGCAAATAATTCTTGAGCGCCTCGCGGTCTTCCTTGCTCACGGTCTGGTAGCCCACACGATTGATGCCGGACGGATGCGGCGCAACTACATTCCTTTTTAGAAAACCATCCCAGACGCCGTGATCGATCTTTTGTTTGTCGGCTGGATCATGCTTCTGCCAGCGTGGCCAGAGATCGGCCTGAGGCGCGGCATAGGAAGGGTTTGATGTCAGCAGCAACGTCGCAAGCAAGACTACGACCCACAAACGTAGCCGTTTAAATTGACGATCTCCCTCCGTCATACCCGTGAAAACCGTGATCCATGGTCGCCGCGAATGATCTCGCCCGCGGTCTAGCTGCCGGCTTGCGCGGGTATGACAAAGATTTGGTTTTGCTTGAAAAGAAGTTCTTTTGGCCATTTCATAACCCATGAGTTTATATTTCGAAGCATCACCGCCGCCACGCCAGCCACTTCTCGAATATTTTTTTCACTGTGGGTGTCAGCTTGGTCTTCATATAGGTGTCGCCGATCTTGCGCAACGCCTCGACTTGGGTGGGATAGGCGTGGATCGTCGATGACAGAATCGCGACGTTCTGTTTCGCAGCCATGGCGAGGGTCAATTCGCCGATCATCTCGCCCGCGTGTCGCGCCACCAGAGTTCCGCCCAAAATTCTACCGGTTTTCTTATCGTAGTGAACCCGCGCGAAGCCGCCCTCTTCGCCGTCGAGCACCGCCCGGTCGACATCGCTGAAGGATTCCGTGATGGTCGCCACGTTGAATCCCGCAGCTCGCGCGTCTTTTTCATAATACCCCACATGGGCGATTTCCGGGTCGGTGTAAGTACACCAAGGGATGACGAGATCGGTTACCTTGCGCCGCGCAAGAAACAAGGCATTGGCGATAACCAAACGCGCCATGGCATCCGCCGCGTGGGTAAACTGATAGCGCGAGCAGATATCTCCGGCGGCGTAAACTTTGGCATTGGTGGTGCGCAACCTTTCGTCGACAACGATACCCCGGGAGGTGTACTCCACCCCCGCGCGCGCCAAATCCAAACCCTCCAAGTTAGGAGTTCGACCGACGGAAAGCAGAATCGCATCGCATTCCAACTCTTGAACCTTGCCGTCAAACGCAACCGCCACGCGTTTGCCTGATCCACTGGAGCTTATCCTTTGAATGTTACCGCGGATAAAGATGCACACCCCCTCCTGACTCATTTGCCGCCGCAGCATGACCGCGGCATCCTGATCCTCCTTGGGCAAAATCTCCGCGCCATCCGTGATCACGGTCACCTGACTACCGAAACGTTGAAAGGTCTGAGCCAGTTCGCAGCCGACAGGGCCAGCACCAATGATGACCATTCGGCGCGGCAATTCCGTGAGCGTAAATATCGTCTCGTTGGTGTAGAAACCCGCCTCGGCCAGTCCCGGGATAGGCAGCTCGGCAGCTCGCGCGCCTGTGGCGATAACGGCGCGGCTGAATTGCAGTCGCTGGCCCTTCACCTCGATCGTCGACGGCCCCAGGAACCGGCCGTTGCCAATATAGACGTCCACGCCGAGTTTGCGGAAACGTGCAGCGGAATCGTGCTCGCTGATTTCCGCCCGTAACCTTCGCATCCGCTCCATTGCCGCTGCGAAATTCATTTCGGATGGCGAACTCGAAAAAACGCCGAACGCGGCGCCGTTTCGTGAATCAAAGAGCGCCCGTGCAGCGCGGACGATACCCTTCGACGGAACACAACCGACATTCAAGCAGTCCCCTCCCATGAGATTGCGTTCGATCAAAGCCACTTTGGCGCCCAGACCGGCGGCGCCCGCGGCGCTCACCAAACCCGCCGTCCCCGCACCGACAACCACCAGGTTATACCTGCCCACGGGCGTAGGATTGACCCAGCCTGAGGGATGGCAGTTCTCGATCAGTCGTTTATCGTGTTGATCATCCACCAGAACCATTCGACTGAATGATACCGGCTCATAGTCAGGATCGAGACGCGGCTTCCCCGCCACCACACTGCCCTCCTGGGACCGCTCTGCATCGCGCAATGCCTTGCGGGCAATGCGCGTCACCAGCACCACGACGGCAACCGTCGCCAGCAGCCCGACGTATTTTAGCACCTGCTGGTAAAACCCCGCGGAGGTATCCACCTCGACTGCGATGGCGTCTCTCGCCGCCGCGCCCAGGGAAACCAAAAGAAAAGTCGCCGGCAGCATGCCCAAGAGGTTCGCGATCACATAGGCGCCTGTGCGCACAGCCGTTAGTCCCAAAAAGTAATTGAGCAAAATGAACGGAAAGATAGGGCTCAGCCGGGTCAACAAAACCATTTTGAATCCCTGCTTGCCGATGGCCTGGTCGAGGGAGCGAAATTTCGGATTGGCCTCCGCCCAGCGGGCCACCTTCTCGCGCAAAAACGTTCGCGCCAGCAGGAATGAACAAAGCGCTCCGACATTGGCGCCGGCGACGGCGACAACAAAGCCGGTTTTCAGACCGAACAAAGTACCGGCGCCCAGGGTGATGATACTTGCCGGTATCAAGAATACCGTGCAGATGACATAAGCTAGAGCGACTACTGCCGGGCCAAGGGGCCCCAGCGATTGAACGTACCCTTCTAGCTGGCTAAACCATGCACGCACCGGGAGAAACAGGAAACCGATGCCCACGGCGGCAAGCAGCAGAACAATGAGAATGCCCTTACTTGCTTTCATCGCTTTGGCTGGTTTTAAAAGCGCAATTCCTCATGGGATGCGCACGACTGATACCGCTCCGGTGTTCCGGCTTGGTAATCAAGAACCACACTGTCGTTAGAGATATCGTAGCAGACGATAGCTTCCCGCCGATAGCAACGCCGCAGTCGGGAGGGTGAGTAACCAAGCCACGAGAACAGTCCGAATAACGTTCCACCAGGCCGCGACGTTCGTGACGTCAAGGATCAACCCGCTCCAAAGCGAATCAGTATTCTTAAACCAGCGCCCCGCCGCAGCTGCTGCCGGCACCGGCGGTGCAGGCGTAGCAGTGATCGCCGACGATGATCGGCCGTTTCGTGACCTGCTCCGAGGTCAGTGACGCTACGTGCAACCGCTTGCCGTCGGCATCGGTGATCGGCAGATCGAGCATCTGATTGAAGTCGCAATCGTAGACCGAACCTTCCCAGCCGATGCTCACGAGGTTGCGGCACATCACTTGATCGAGTGTTTGCAGGTTAAAGTTTGTCTGCAGAAGCTCCATGTAACGTTGATACTCGCCGCGCAGCTTCAAATGGATCGCGTAGCGGGTGATCGGCATGTTGCTAAGGCAATAGAGTTGGTTGAACACAATGCCGTACCGTTCATGAAGAATTCGCTTATAGTCGCCCTCGAGCTTTTCCTGCGGCGGCGGCAAATGAGGCTCTACCGGATTGTAGACGAGGTTGAGAACCAGGCCGCTATCGACTTGGCCGTAGCCGATTTCGTTGAAGCGCCGTAACGCGCGAATGCTCGCAGCGAAAGTACCCTTGCCGCGCTGCTGATCGACGTTTTCTTGGGAATAGCAGGGTAAGGAACAAATCAGCTCGACTCCATGCTGCTTAAAAAACCCGGGCAGATAGTCCTTGCCCGGCTCGAAGATGACCGTCAAATTGCACCGGTCCATCACGTGGCGTCCGAGCCGTCGCGCGGCTGCGACCAAATAATCGAAATCAGGATGCAGCTCCGGCGCGCCGCCGGTGATGTCCAAGGTTGGAATCTCGCTGCGCGCTAAACACGCCAATGCCGCCTCAACGTTTTCTCGGCTCATCATCTCCTTACGCGTCGGCCCCGACTCGACGTGGCAGTGAATGCAGGCCAGATTGCAGTAGCGGCCCAAGTTGACTTGGAGAACGTCCACCGTGCGCCGCTTGAAATCGCCGCCACTTGAATGAACCTTTTCGGCAAAAGCTTGCATGGAAGATCACCCTCACCTCAATCCTCTCCCATCGAGGGAGAGGAAGGTAAGACTTATCATGCCCGTGTCGTCTCCCTGTCTCCTTGTCTCCCCCGTCGATCTTCTCCTTGTTTGTATCTAAGGGCAGCAATTCGAATCCGGGCCGCAAACGCTGCCGGATAACTGGGTGACGTTGTAGTCCATTCCCTTGGTTTCCCGGGGGTGCCGCCTGTGATCCCGATCCCGCGAGCAGTCGAAAACGCCGGCCTTCTCGATCGGCACGTCTTCCCGCGGGGCCACGATAATGAATTGCCCATCGTAGGGCGGCTGGGAGTACAGTTTAAAGGTCTTGTCGCAGACGGCGATACGCACACCGCGGGGCAAGGTATGGCCGTCGTCATCGATTACTTGCTTCCAGGGCCCGCGGTAAATCACCGCTTGATTGCGTTCGATACAGGGTCCTTCTTTGCCTTTATGAGCCGTCACCGTGATGGCGCGAAACTCGATGCCCTCGACCGTCTGGTAGGCCTCGGAGCGAAGTTCTTCGATTTGAATACCGTAGAATTTCGCTGCTTCGAAGGCGCGCAAAAAATCTTCTTCTTCAAACGCGCCGGAAACGCAGGCGCTCCAGAGGTCGGGGTCTTTGGCGAGATGCTCCGGCACCGGCTCGTCGCTGACGATGTCGGAGATCGCAATTCTGCCGCCGCGTTTGAGCACGCGGTACATCTCCGCGAACAGAGATTTCTTATCCTCGGGCCGCACCAGGTTGAGGACGCAGTTTGAAACGATCACGTCGATGGACTCATCGGCGATCAGCGGCTGCTCGCGTCGAATCCGGTTTTCATAGTCTTCCAGCCTGGCCAGATCGGCCACTGAGCGCACCGGATTATCCTGCAGGTAGCGGTCGACGAGTTCGAGGTTGGTCTGGAGATCCTGGATCTTGGCGCGGCGGAATTCGACGTTATGATAGCCGAGCCGGTCGCCGATGGTTCT
Organism: Thermodesulfobacteriota bacterium; assembly: GCA_036794995.1. GTDB lineage: Bacteria > Desulfobacterota > Binatia > UBA9968 > UBA9968 > DAIRFP01. Next base: position 15,460 of record DAIRFP010000062.1, read on the forward strand.
TCGATATTTTCGCGCCAGCTCCAACATCGGCGGATTGAAATCCACCCCGATGACTTTGCCGCCGGCACCGACGATCTGGGAAACGATATAACAAGCCTTGCCGCTGCCGGAACCCAAATCGAGTACGGTTTCGCCCTCGCGGACATAGCGCGACGGATCGCCGCAGCCATAGTCCTTCTCGAGAATTTCCTCGGGAATCACTTTGAGCAGCGCCGGGTCGTAACTCACCGGCAGACACAAACAGGACTCGACTTCCTGAGCTGCGTTGCCGTAACGCTCCAACACCGCGGCCTCGTGATCGGAACGCTTAGTGTTCTCCCCATTGGTCCTGATAACATCTACCCCGTCCATGCAACCTCCCTCGAATCCGGTTTAATTCATTCTAAAGCAGATCGCGTTCGAAACAACCGCTCAAGCAAAAACTAGGCTGACAGGCTCTGCGTTGGAGGATCGTAAAACGTCGCGGATCGAAAGAAAAGTCCCGCCGAAGAGTTTCGCGCCCCCCATCGTTTTGGTCGATATGAAAGCGCAGTGATTTGCATCCTGGCCGCCGAAATGCCCATGGAACAGCTCCTGGCGCTGGCCCGGTCTAAAGCCAAAGCGAGCTAATCTGGCGTGCGCTGCAAAAGTATCGAGAACCAGCCAGCCAGTGTCAGGCAAAAACTATATGACGCAGGTGCAAGCAAGTTCAAGGTTCAAAGTTCCGGGTTCAAGGTTTGAACGCGTTTCATACCTGGAACGTTGAACCTTGAACCGAACGCATAGCCGCACTTATGCGGCCTCACGCGCTGGGCGTTTCGCTGGATTGGAGCAGGTAGGCCTGAATAAATTGATCGATGTCGCCGTCGAGCACAGCGTCGGCGTTTCCCACCTCGACGCCGGTGCGGTGATCTTTGACCATGCGGTAGGGATGAAGCACATAGGAGCGGATCTGGCTACCCCAGGCAATATCTTTTTTAGTCTTGTGATAGCTCTCCATCTTTTCCTTTTGTTTTTCGATCTCGAGTTCGTATAGTCGAGAACGGAGTATTTTCATCGCCATCGCCCGGTTTTTGTGTTGCGAGCGCTCGTTTTGGCAGGCGACTACGATCCCGGTGGGGAGATGCGTCAAACGCACCGCCGAGTCGGTCTTGTTGACATGCTGCCCGCCGGCGCCGCTGGAACGGTAGGTGTCGACCCGAAGATCCGCTTCGTCGATCTCGATTTTGATCGTGTCATCCACTTCCGGATAGACAAAGACCGAGGCGAAGGAAGTGTGCCGCCGGGAATTCGCGTCGAAAGGAGAGATCCGCACCAGCCGGTGGATGCCCGCTTCCGCCTTCAGATAGCCGTAGGCGTAGTCGCCCTCCACGGTAAACGTGACGCTTTTAACCCCGGCTTCTTCGCCCGGTTGATATTCGAGGATCTCTTTCCGATAGCCGCGCCGGTCGGCCCAGCGCAGATACAGGCGCAGCAGTATCTCCGCCCAGTCCTGGGCCTCCGTGCCGCCGGCCCCGGGATGCAGTGTTACAATCGCATTGCGCCGATCATCGGGGCCGCCCAGAATCTGCGTAAGCTCGGTCTGGGCCATCCCTTGCGCGACTTCGCCGACCTTTGCGGCGGCTTCGTGGAGCGCCTCTTCGCTCTTCTCATCTTTCGCTACATCGAGAAAGAAGCGCGCTTCTTCCAAAGCCGATCGATATTTTTCCCAGGAGTCGATGACGTCTTTGAGGGAGGATTGTTCTTTGAGAAGGCCTTGAGCTTTTTCGCTGTCGTTCCAGAAATCAGGTTGCGACGTGACCTTGTTTAGCTCCTCGATCCGTTTCAGTTTCCCTTCGAGGTCAAAGACGCCTCCGCAAAAGTTCCAGTCGCTCTTCCAGGTTGGCAAGTTGTTCTTTGGTTTCTTCTAACATGTTCTCTTACTCTTCCGATGAATCCATCGCTTCGCTTAATGGACGCCGTCCTATTCGCATGACCCGCAAGCTCAGCCGTCGCCCCTAGGCGATCGGTCCTGAAGCGCCAAGAGGAATTATACCTCTAATAATCCCCGGTCACAAAGCGCCCCATAGATCTTCTTCTCTAAGCGGCCCATGATCCGGGCCTCTTTGGCCGAACGCTCATGGTCATACCCAAGCAAATGCACGATGCCGTGAATCAACAGCGTAGTCATTTCTTGGTTCAACGATCGCCCTCTTTCCTTGGCCTGTTCTTGGGCCTTTTCCACTGAGATGACGACGTCCCCCAGGAGTTTCACGGCGGCGGGCAACTCCTCCCCGGCGCCAAAGGACAAGACGTCCGTCGCATAATCCTTGTCGCGGAACTTGGCGTTTAGTTCTCGGATCTCGGAGTTGCCGATCAATGCGACGCTCAACTCGGCTTGACCCTGTCCAACCAGATCGAGAACTTGGAGGGCGATCCCCTTGAGCTTGCGGCTCGGGAATTTCTTTCCTGCGTCCCGGCGCACAATCTCCACGGGCATCGCCGGAGTGTAACTTTTCCCCACTGCGCTTGCGAGGGATGCCAGGGGAAGTTCAAGGTTCAAAGTTCAATGTTCAAAGTCCTGAACGAGCATAGCTGGAACCTTGAATGCTTATCCGTTCCTCGACTCTCGTCGCGAGCACCTATCGGACGTTAAAGATTTGCTGGTAGGAAGCAGTCAATTCGTTGAGATTGGCGCCGATGGAAGCTGGATTAACGAAAACGAAGTCCTTCTTGTAAAGCTCCTGGTGACGCGGGATCTGCTTGATGCCCTTTCGCAAGGTGAGCCGGGGAATTTGCTGGGCCATAAGCGACTGCGCCTCTTCGGACAAAATCCAATCGATGAACAGCATCGACCCATAGGGATGGGATGATCGACGCATGAGCGCCAACGCGCTGGGCTCCGCCGGGTAGGGATCGAAGAGGCGATAGTCGACGGGCGCCCCCTTTTCTTTGTACTCGGTGGCGCGCCGCCCCCGCGCGGCAAGGGTAATGGCCGATTCGCCGGCAGCCATAAGCTGCAGGCGCATGATGCTGCTGGAACCGGGTATGTGCAGCTGCTGCCGGGCCAGGGACTTCATGTACTCCAGCCCTTTGGCCTTGCCCATTCCGTCCAGCATCACCGAATACCACGCGTACTCATCGCTGCCCATGTTCATCTTGCCTTTCCACTTGGGCTGCAGCAGGTCTTGATAGCTCCGCGGAATCTCGTCCGGCGGTACCAGCTTGGTGTTGAAAGCCAGCACGATGGGCGTCACCTCGAAGGACGACCAGTAACCCTGGGGGTCATGGGAACCGGCGGGAAAGAACTTGAGCTCGGGAGACAAGTACGGAGCCGAAAGTCCCTTCTGCTTCAACTCCCATACCTCCACGGGCGCCGACGCCACTACGTCCACCGCGAAGCGTCCGGCGCGCGCCTCGGTATCGATCTTGGTAACCACCGTGGACTGGGTCAGACGGTTGGCTCTTAACTTGACGAAGGGGAAGGTTTTTTCGAAAGCACCGACGATTTTCGGGAAGTCCGTGAGGCTCATCGAAGTGTACCAGACCACTTCACTTTCCTTACGCGCGTTTTCCTCTAGAACGGCCTTCCGTTGAGCGGCGGACAAACTGCGAATGTGGTTCAGCGCGTCCTCCACCGTGGCGCCACCGGCGGAAGCAACCCATAAAGCGATAAAGGCGCCGGTGAACAGGAAAGTTCGCACTTTAGACCGAAAGCGTTTTTTGCCCATCTTCTTTTCTTTGGGTTGGCCTCCAGTAACACTTCTACAAACCATGGTCAAGGTAAGACCCCTCGAAAAGCATTGATTTAATTGACTTGGCTGAGTTGATTTGCTAGTAAACTGAAAGTTCGACTTCTTAGGAGGAATGAGAGATGACCTACATCATTGCAGAGCCCTGCATAGGCGTGAAGGATACCGCTTGTGTCGATGTCTGTCCTGTCGATTGCATCCATCCGACCAAAAACGAGACCGAAGAATTCGAGAAAGAAGACAAGCTCTATATCGATCCTGAGGAGTGCATCGACTGTGGCGCTTGCGAGCCGGTCTGCCCAGTGGAAGCGATCTTTGAAGAGGCGGCGACTCCAGAGAAGTGGAAGCAGTTTATTCAGATCGACGCCGACTGGTTCAAAAAAAAGAAGGGTTGAATCTCCCTTCGGCTTGATCGCGTAGAACCGTTCGAAAGGCTGGGGCAGTTCCTCAGCCTTTCTTTTTTTCCAAGGAGCAAGATCTATGGTTTTAGTTCTGAAAAACGAGCAGATGCAAGATTTGCTTCCCATGGGCGAAGAAATCGACGCCATTGAGCAGGCGTTTCGTGAACTGGGCCAGGGCATCGCCATGAATGCGCCGCGGGCCCGGCTGAGAACCCCGTGGAAGGAAGAAGGCGGGCAATACTATTTCAACAACATCATGGGACTCGTGCCCGGGGTCAAATCCATGGCGCTGCGCATCGATTCCAGTTTTTCCAAGGAGGTCCAGGTCGCCGGCAGCAAGCGCCGGGTTTATCCCGGCGACTATATCGGCCTCGTCATGCTGTTCGACATGGACACCTGCGAGATTTTGGCGCTCATGGACGACCATTACATCTCCACCATGCGGGTGGGCGCCACCAGCGCCGTTGCCAGCAAATATCTCGCGCGCCAAGACGCCAAAGTTCTGGGACTTCTAGGTTCCGGCGAACAAGCACGAACCCAAGTAACAGCCCACCTATCTGTGCGTCCGCTCACCAAGGTCAAAGTATACAGCCCAACGAAAGAAAATCGCGAGAAATTTGCACGCGAAATGAGCCGGGAAACCGGCGTTGAAGTCGTGCCGATGGCCTCAGCGGAAGAAGCGGTTCGCGGTAGCGATATTGTTAGCGCCGCCACCAATACGGTCGATCCGGTGGTGCAAGGCCGCTGGCTCGAAGCGGGCATGCATGTCACCAGTCTGGTTGGCGGCGACGGCTTTCTGCCGCGAAAAGAGCTCGACGACGAGGCGATTCAGAAAGCCGGCCTCATCGTCGTGGGCTACAAACCGCAGATTTTTATCGACAAGCAGGCGGAATTTCACGATCGCCTTGAGCGGGGCATGGTTAAAGCCGAAGATTTGCACGAGTTGGGCGACCTATTGAACGACAAGTGTCGCGGCCGCAAAGACGACCAGGAGATCACCTTTTTCAAGAACAATACCGGCATGGGGATTCAGTTCGCGGCCACGGCGCGAAAGATGTACGAGAAGGCCAAAGAAAAAGGCATCGGTTCGGAGCTGCCTTTGGACTTGTTCATGACCCGGCGAGGCGATAAAGCTTATTCACCGTGAACGGCTTGCCGCGAAGATCCTTCGAGCAAGCCCGGTTCCGCCGCCGCAAGTGCGACTAAGCTTTGTTTCACGGCGAGCTAACCAAGGTGCTTCAGTTGAATGTCATCAGGAGGTGCCACGATGCGAGAATGGGAAGCCTATATACCGGAAGAAGAGAGAAAGATTTACGAGAAGGCCGGCTACAAAGGCAAGGACAGCTTCGGACGCAACCCGGCTTTACTGATCATTGACGTCATCACCGGCTTCACCGGAACCAAGCCGATGGACGTCATGGAGGCTATCGATGAATTTCCCACCAGTTGCGGGAAAGTCGCTTGGGACGCCCTGCCAAAGATCCAGCAACTGCTCGGCGCCTGCCGAGACGCGGAAGTTCCGGTGATCTATTCCACCAGCGACCCGGACTTCAAAGCTGCCTTCGGCAATGCCACCAAGCGCGGCGTCGACGCCACGGATTTTGAAAAGCTGGCGACTCAGTTCCCCGAGATGATCAAACCCCAGGACCGAGAGTTCATCGTGCGCAAAGCGCGCGCCAGTGCATTCTTCGGTACGCATCTGATCACCTACTTAGTGCGCAAGAACATCGACTGTCTGTTGGTCACCGGCACCAGCACCTGCGGCTGCGTGCGTGGCACGGTCCTGGACGGCTATTCTTTTGGTTATCCCGTTTTCCTGGTCGAGGAGTGTGTCTTCGACCGCTCGCGTACCTCGCACCTGGTCAATCTCTTTGAGATGAACGCCAAGTACGCGACGGTGATCCAACTCGCCGAAGCACTGACCTATGTGAATCAACTGAAACGCCTGGAAGGCAGAAAAACGCTCGCGAGTTAATCTTTATAAGAGCGTAATGATGGTTGCAGACAAGTGTAGACTCCAAGTGCTACTCTTAAATCTCTTCCCCCTCGACGGGGGAAGATTAAGATGGGGGTGCAAAAAATAAAAGATTGACGGGTATCCCCACCTTAGTCCTCCCCCGAATTGGAGAAGGAAAAAAGTTCGAGGAGGTTTGCTTATGGCCACTGAAGCCCCGTTCCCCGAGCAGGAATATAAAGATCGCTACCGGCGTGCCCAGGCGCTCATGGAGCGTGATGGCCTGGACGCGCTGGTTATCTCGGAAAAAAATAACTACTGGTATTTCGCCGGTCTCATCAGTTACCAGTTGGATCACATCCAGCGGCCGCAGATCTGCTTTCTGCCGAAGAGTGGCAAGCCCGCCCTGCTCGTCTATGGCAATGACAAGGCCAAAGCCAAAGCGCTTCCCTGGATCGGCAGCGTCAGCGCCTATACGGACGTGCCTTTTCCCCAGGAGATGATCTCCGACACCCTGAAGCAAATGGGCCTGGCTGAAGCCAAGCTCGGCTTCGAGCTGGGCGACGATCAGCGGCTCGGTTTTCCGGTGAACTATCTTTCGCGTCTCACGGAGGCGCTACCCAAGGCGCAAATAAAGGACGGCACCGCCGCCTTGACGGAAATGCGCTTGATCAAAAGCCCCCAGGAGATCGAATTCATGCGCAAAGCCTGCGAGATCTCAATCAAGGGCTATGACCGTTGCCTGCCGCAGTTAAAGCCCGGTATGACCCGCCGTGAAATCGCCGACCGGTTATTTATCTCGATGATCGAGGAAGGCGCGCACCCGCGCCATCCCGGCTTTCTGATGCTGAACTCGTCAACACGCTACGACGACCGGCGCTATAACAAGGGCGACCGGATGATCGCCGACTTCGGCGCCTGCTACGAAGGCTACTACGGCGACATCACGCGTATGGCGATCTTCGGCGAACCGACGGCCGATCACAAAAAAGATCACGAGACCGCCTGCGACGTGATTCAACTCTGCTTCGAGTCGATGCAGCCGGGCACCCCCATCGCCGAGCTTTCCCGGGTCGCCAACCGCGAGCTGTTGAAACGCGGCTACCAAGCCGTCGACAGCCCAAAGCGCATCGGTCATGGCATCGGTATGTCCCGAGCGGAACCGCCGTCGCTGAACGAAGTCGAAACCGAGATCCACCGTCCCGGGATGATTCTCGCCTTGGAACCGAAGGTAAGATCGGACAAAAGCGCCGTGCATCTCGAAGAAGATGTCCTCATCACCGAAAAAGGTCCGGAATTTTTGACCACCGGTTGCCGGAGGCTTGACGTAATCGACTGAATGGTCCACAAGAATTTCTGCAGCTGCCGAATCCAGCTTCCTCGCCCTCTGGGAGAGACTGAGGTGAGGGCAAATTTACGATACGACCGTTACCCTCACCCGTTCCCTCTCCCACAGGGCGAGGGTCAAGAGAAAGATAGAAGAATCCAAAATCTAAAATTGAGGGCGTCGGGAGGTAGGTAACATGGCTAAAAAAACTATTCTGGTGGTGGATGATACCGAATGGAACCGGGACTTGGTTGTGCAGCTTCTGGAGGATGAATACACCGTGTTGCAGGCCGTCGATGGTGAAGAGGCGGTGAGAAAGACTCAAGAGGATAAACCCGATCTCATTCTTATGGACCTTGGAATGCCGGTAATGGACGGCTGGGAGGCGACCCGGAAAATCAAAGCCAACGAGGCTTTGAAGCATATTCCGATTATCGCCGTCACTTCCCACGCCATGGTCGGCGACGAGATCGACGCGCGCAAGGCGGGCTGCGACGATTATCTCCCGAAACCGATCGATGAAAATGAGCTCCTGAAGAAGATCAAGAGGTTCCTCGACTGATTTTAGATTTTGGATTGGAGGCGCG
>DAIRFP010000063.1:0-23411 GCA_036794995.1 Thermodesulfobacteriota bacterium
GGACGTCGAACGGCATGTAGTCGCGGCGGCATCTGATTCCGATTACGCCCCGTGCTCTGAGCGCGTGGCGCACACCCAGTTCATACCAGACGTTCGGGTTATCGATAGAGAGATCGGCGACCACCAGGTCGGCCAGAAGTAGTTCCTGGAACATGTCCGTGCGAATGTCGCCCGCTCGCATTTCTTGGTCCGCACGGAAGACTTCAAAGCCGGCGGCTTCGAGCGCCGGCTTGATGAGAACACCGTATACCTTGTTAAAATCAATTTCCTCTTTGGTGCCGTACGGCATCACTACGAAAGCATGGTATGCCATAAATGCCTCACCTCAGCCGGCTGCTTCGACTTTTCTAGCGACGAAGTCTACCGGTGGACTGCCTTTGTCGTCCTGCATCCTGAAATAAATCTGGTTGCCCGAAACCGTGCCGGTGTAGCGATTCATACGTCCCAGCGCAGTCGCCCCAAAAGCTTCCTGATACCGGACACTAAAAGAAATTCTTTCGCCGTCTACCTCTCCGTTTTCGATGCCGCGCTTGAAGGCCAGAAAAGATGCGGTGCCAAACAGCTTCTCACCTTCGGCTTCAAACAGGAATTGCTCCGTGTAGGCGGCTCCCCAACCGTAGGTGACTTCGCCCTTCCACATTCCCGAGACGGCTGCTGCGACTTTCTCGCGCTGATGCCATTGCCACCCCAGTGCCGCCACGACCAGCAATAGGATGAGGGGCGCAACCCACAGTTTTCTCCGCCTGGCGGCAATTGGCCGTTTCACCGTCCTGGACCCTTGTGATGAGCCATTGGCCAAGTGAGGAACTAGTGAAAGACGCTGCCGCCGTCGACGACCAGGGTCTGGCCGGTGACGAAATCGCTGTCGGGCGACGCCAGATAAATCAGCACACCCAAAAGATCTTCGGGAGTCTCCAGCCGTTTGATGGATCGAGCTTTAAGTTGCAATTCAGTAAGCAGCTTCGGCGCATTTTGTCCTTCATGCTCCACCAACCCTGGCGCAATGGCATTGACACAAATTCCAAATTCGCCGACTTCGCGGGCGAGGGAGCGGGTGATTCCCACCAGTGCAGCCTTGGATGCTACGTAGTGGAGAAACATGGGCGTGCCCCAGTAAGCTGTGGACGAAGAGATGTTGATGATCTTGCCGTACTTCTGCTCTTTCATTTGCGGGAACACCGCCTTGGCGCAAAGAAACGGTCCTTTGATGTTGACGGCCGAAACCCGGTCCCACTCTTCCGCGGTGATTTCGTAGAAAGGGTGCCGTTGGATGTTGATGAAAATCGCAGCGTTGTTGACCAAAATATCGACACGGCCGAAAACCCTAACCGCATCGGTCGCCATCCGTTGCGTATCCTCCTCCTTCGACACGTCGATCTTTAACGCCAGCGCTCTACCGCCAGCGGATTCGATCTCACGGACAACACTGTCGCCGTCCAGGATATCGGCGATCACCACCGCCGCCCCTTCGCTGGCAAACTTCCGCGCATAGACGGCGCCGATATGGCGCGCTCCGCCGGTGACGATGGCAACTTTGCCAGCCAGCCTCATGCGCCACCTACGGGGTATTGGAATAATGGAATCCTGGAATATTGAGGTCTAAATCCATTATTCCAACATTCCACTATGCCAATTTTCCATTTATTCATCTGAGTTTTTCCAGGTGGGTTTTGAAATCCACCGGCTTCCACCAGGGTTGCATGCCCAAAGATTCGGCGATGACGCGCGCCGCATTGTAGCCGGGTGCTCCGGTGATATTGCCCCCCGGATGGCACGACGAGCCGCACAGATAAAGACCGTCGATGGGCGTTCTGTAGTTTCCCCAACCCGGGAATGGCCGGTTCTCCAAGGCCTGATCACCGGAATACTCGCCCACCATCCAATCGCCGCAAACCATGTTGCGGTCATGGCGCTCGATATCCAATGGCGTGGTGGAGTCCATCGAGAGAATGTTGGCTTCGTCCAGGTTGGGAGCGAAGCGTTGCCAAACCGCAAGCTGCTTTTGGAACCATTCGGCGCGCACTTTGTCCCAATTCAACGCATTACCCCAAAGATCGTAGGTCGCCAGTTGCCACATGAAAGCGGTGGCCTTGCCCGGCGGCGCTTGTGTCGGATCATGCAAAGAAGGGGTCGCGCCGTTCATGAAGGGCTTGCGCGGCAACTGACCCGTACGGCAGTCCTCGAACAGGTTACGCAAGTCCTCGTACTCCTCCAATCCGACGATGTGCATAAATGACCCGGCAACCTCCGGGTGCTTTTCTTCGGTGATGTATTTGGGTCTTTCGTTCAAAGCCAGGTTAGTGGCAAAAATAGGCGTGGTTTTCGAGAATCTGAAATTGACCGTCATGTCGGCGAATTTTGCTTCAAGGTTCTCGCGCCCGACCAGTTTGATGAAGGTCTCCACGGGATTGACGTTTGAAGCGATAAACTTCCGCGCCTTGATTACGGTACCGTCTTCCAGCACTACCGCCGTCGCCCGGCCTTGCTCCACCAAAATCCGCTCCACTCCATTGGCTTCGACGTAATCGACTCCGTTATGCGACAGCATGTGTGCGAGATTGTCTCCCAGGGCGTGGGACGTGCCGCGACACAGCTGCGGGTTGACCCCCCAAGCGATCATCGCGGGGATCAGATAACCCGTGTTGCGAGCGTCAAGCTCGTACCCGCGCATAACACCGAGGAAACCAATGAAGGCCTGCACCCGAGGATGCTCGAAATGCTGCAACACGAATTCTTCAGGCGTGGTGGCAAAATATTTAAGGTACTCGCGCCCTTCGGGCAGCTTCTCGAGCAGAGGCTGCTTTTCCTCCATGGGAACCGGAACGGCATAGGTTTCCGGAAAGACGATATGTTTGACCACCGGCTGCCAGCGGGCCCAGAGATCGAGAAAGGTTGCCGCATCTTTTTTGGAGAAACTCTCGATGGTGGCCGCAGTGCGCTTGACGTCAGCGAACCAGCCTAGATACGATTTATCGATAAAATGATGGACTACACCGGGGTCCGGTTTGTAGTAGTGGATACCGAATTTCTCGAGCTCCAGATCCTGGAACCAAGGCAGCATCATCAGCCCGCGATGAAAGACGGAATGAATGTTGTGCCAGAAGCCGGGATAGTTTCGATCCTCGTGAGAGTCCAGGCCTCCTCCCACTTCCATATTCTTTTCAACGACCATGACCTTCTGTCCGCACTTGGCCAGGTAGCCTGCGCAGATCATGCCGTTGTGCCCGGCGCCGATTACGACACCGTCGTATTCCAGAATCTTGGGCATGATTTCAAACACTTTGAACTTTGAACCCGGAACCTTGAACTCTAGACACGCTGGGTGTTCCAAGTTCAAGGTTCAACGTTCAAGGTTCTCGTCCTCCCTCTATAGCTTCAAGTCTGCTTTCATAACCTGCCAGCAATTCCGCCCGGATCCGGCAATGACGGCGTCCGCCGGATGCATGGCGGCGCCGACTTGGTAGAGCCCCCCAATCGGCGTGCGATAGTCTGATAGTTCTTTGATCGGCCGGTTGGCTCCCATCTGGGTCGCCACCTTGCGCGCAACCCAAACCGAGCCGCGCCGCATGTTCGGCCACCGGCCGGCTATATAAAACGGATCCATCGCCACCTTCATCTCGATGTTTTCTTCCGTGAGATTGGTCGCGTAGCGCCGCCAAAGTTTAAGCACGGACTCCATAAGGCCATTCTTCAGCTTCACCCAGTCTTCGGGTCTTTTCCCCTTGAGTTGAAACGGCACCGGCATGTACAGCGACGCCGCATGTTTCGATTTCGGCGCCTGCAGCGGGTCAAACGCCGTCGGGCAAATCGCGTGGAGACACGGATGCTCAGGAAACTCGCCGGCGCGAATCTCTTGCCACATGGCATCCAGATCGCCGGGATTTCGCGGCCCCATGCTAACGTTCATCGCCTGGCCCACCGCGCCATCATCGGCCTCGAAGAGCGCATAGCGCACCGGCGCCTTCAGCGCCAGATGAATCTGAAAATAGGAAAATTCGTCAACTTCAATCCCATTGATTTTCTCGGCAAATGCCGGCGGTAGCTGCTCCGCGCCAACCATATCGATGAAGGTGGAGTACGGATCGACGTTAGACACGACAGCGACCTTTGCCTGCCATTCTCGACCATCGCGCAATCGAACTCCCACCGCTCGCCCATGCTCGATCAAAATCTTCTCCACGTGGTGCACCGCGCGAATTTGCCCGCCGTTGTAAACGTAGGCACGCTGTAGCACCTGGGCGATTGAGTGAGCCCCCCCGCGCGCCAGCTCGGGCTTCTCATTGCCGGCAATCAGCTTCAAAACCTCGATCCCGCCACCTTCATAATCTACGGCCACACCACGGGGAATCGCCATTTGCGAAAGCACCAAAGTTTTGGCCGCCGAGTTTTCGAACAGCTCATCAACGACCTGCCGCGGCGTCATCTGCCACAAACGGCGGAAGTCTTTGGCGGCGGGATAGCCCTCCAGGACTTGATTTGCGGCGCTATTCGCGGACGGTTCTTGATAATAGTAGGGAATCAGAACGTCGCGGATTAGCCGGTGGTATCGGTCATGGGTCTGCGACCAAGAAACTGCATCGTTAGGCGAGAACTTCGCTACCGAATTGATGGTCTCGGCAAGCGACTGGTGATGGGAGATCGATCCCCCGTCTGCCAGCAGCAAGGAGCTCACCACCGGCGGCGAGAGAAACTCGGCGTGATGACCGCTATCCCATTTGAGTTCCTTCCATACAGGGGAACTTTCTCGGTTGTCTTGAAAGTAGGCAAGCGTATTGTGCCAGTACCCCGGCATCGTGATCTCTTCGCTGGCCAGCCGGCCGCCGTTTTCTAGCCGGCTTTCGCAGATCACCGTCTTGAGACCGGCCATTCCCAGGTAAGTACCGAGAGCAAAGTTATTTTGCCCGGCGCCGATGAGAATGACATCCCACTCCTGATCAACCATGAGTCCCCTTTTAACGATGGTTTGTTCTTGTAAATTTACTGCAGGAAGATTTTTCGATAGTCTTGCATTTTTTCGGCGAAGCCCTTTTGATCCATGTCATCCATCTCAACCACCTCAATTTTATCCGCATCCGGTATCGGTGGATAGATTCCTGTGCGCGTGACAAACTCGCCGATGCCGGCCATCAAACGCAAGCCTTCTTCGCCGAGAAAAAAATCGATAAAGGCTTTGCCCGCATTCGGATGCGGCGGTTTGGCGGCCAGCGAGATCGATTGGCCATCGCCCATAAACTTGCCCAGTCTCACGTAATCCAGAGGCACTCCTTTCTTTCCGTAAAAGACGACGTTCTTGACGAAGGCGATTCCAATGGGCATCTCACCGGTGGTAATACGCTCTCCGGCGGGGGTCAAAGAGGGTACCAACAATGGCTTGGTGGCGGCCAGGTCGCGGATAAACTTGTCTGCCCTTTCCTTGCCGCCCATTACTTTGTGAAGATTGGCCATCCACTGAGCCGTCGTCGTGTGTTGGCTGGCATCGGGGATGACGACTTTGCCCTTGTATTGCGGCTTTACAAGATCCTCCAACGACCTGGGCGCTTCGGCGGGTTTGATAATTCCGGCATGATAGACAATGCCAATTAGAGTTTTTCGGTAACTGGGTCCGAGATTCGGATCTATGACCTCTTTCGGAAAAGCGCGCGCTGAGGGCGAGTCATATCTCGCCAAAAAGCCGTTCTTTTGGATAATTTGCATGGTGGCATCGGTGGTCAGCACGACATCGAAAAGCGGTCTTCCCGCGCGGGACTCATTGACGACCCGATCTGTGACTTTGTTCGCCGCTTCTCGCCAGTATTCCGTCTCCAGGCCGGTTTTCCTTTTCAGGGCCCCGGCGATCAGGTCCATGGTGTCATTTTCCAGCGAGCCGTAGACCACTACCTTCCCGCCTTCTTTTTTCGCCGCCTCCACCAATTTACCATCTTGACCGAACAGCAGGTTGGGAAGCGATGCGACGCCAAACAGCCAGGCCACAGTAAAAAGTCTCGTCATCTTCATCAGTAAGACCTCCGCAATCCGATTTCCTCCTGAATATCCAAAAGTCCAATCTTTGTCCATGTTTGTTTAAACCACGACCATTTGGTAGTTTAAGATTCTAGTCGATGATGACGCCGCAAGAAAAGCTAAAAAAGATCCGCGAAGAGCTACGGCAAACGTTTCTCGAACGCGCCGATTTGATCGACGGAGCGCTGGCCGCCCTGCTGTCGTCTCATCACGTGCTCATCGTCGGGCCGCCCGGCACCGCCAAATCGATGCTGGCGGACGAGATGTGTCGCCGCATCGAAGGCGCCAATTATTTTCAGTGGCTCCTCACCCGTTTCACCACCCCGGAAGAGATTTTCGGCGCCGTCAGCCTCAAGGCCCTGGAACAGGACGACTATCGCCGCGTCACCGCACATAAGCTCCCCGAGGCCCATATTGCCTTTTTGGACGAGATTTTCAAAGCCAATTCCTCCATTCTCAACGCGATTCTGACCCTGATCAATGAGCGGCTATTCCATAACGGCAAGGAGGCGGCTCGGGTACCTCTGCTGACGCTCTTTGGCGCCAGCAACGAGCTTCCCGAAGAGGAAGAGCTGACCGCCCTTTATGACCGCTTTTTGGTTCGGTTCGTGGTCGGTTATATTGCCGAAGATTTTCGCTTCTTGCGGATGCTGGAATCCCAGACACAAGCTACCCGAACAACTCTCACCTTGAGCGAACTGAGAGACCTGCAGGAACAGGTTAGGCAAGTTGCCCTACCCGCCCACGTGTACCGCAGTATCGCGGACATTCGGCGCGAGCTCAATAAAAAGAATATCCAAGCCTCGGACCGCCGGTACCGCCAGTCGCTCTCTTTGCTGCAGGCCCGCGCCTATCTTGAGGAACAACAAGCAGTCGGCGAAAAGGATCTGTTCTTTCTCGAACATGTTCTCTGGCGCGACCCCAGCGAACACGAGCAAGTCCGTGGTACCATCCGCGAGCTCCTGCTTGGCTACGAAGAAGAGATCACGGAGCTCCTTTACGAGTCCAGGGAGATTCGCGATTCTGCCTCTCGGTCTTGGGAGACAACCGATGAACGGGCTCGGGCGCTGGTCGAATTCCATACCAAACTGCGTAACATTCTTGCCAAAGTGGATCAGGTCATCGAAAAAGCCAAGCGACTGGGCCGCCCGCTGGAGCGTGTGGGCTCCGTCAGAAACGAAATCGAAAAGCTCCAGAAAGAAATGCTGGAACAGTTCTGATGCCGGCGAAACGCGGGAAGAAAGCCGCCAGTAAGCGAGTCTTCCAGCCGCTGCCAAAAAACAGCTGCTGGATAGAAAACGACGCCTATGACCGCCGGGTCTACGGCTATCTCCGCTCCGAATCTCCTTCGCTTCGCGAGCTTGAAGAAACCGGCAGCACATTCTTGCCCCATTTCGGAGCGCTGCTGCAGGACATCTTTTGCCTGCTCTTCAAATATAATGTGTTATTTTACAAAGAGTCTGAAATCATCCCCAGCGCACTCCTGAATGAGAAGTTTTTGCACGGCATTCGGCAGGGAAGTCAATACGAATTCTTGCGCGAGCAAACCCTGCTGAACGAAGCACGGGCCGGCCTCTCGACACTTTTGCTCGGCGAAGGTCTGCTCGCCCTTCTAAAAGCTGAAAAGCTGCTGACACGCCGCGATCTGCGTGATCTTTGGGACATTCAGAAACAGGAAGAGATCGTCAGCGAAAAAATAGCAGAATACGAAAGCGCCGATACGATTCCCGAGAATCAACTGTCCGAGGAAGGAAAGAAAGCCTTGCACAAGGCCAAAGAGCGGGTCGGCGGGGAGGCCCAGGGGGCGGAGGCGCTGCTGCGTCACAAAACCGCTCAGTTAAGGCAAGACTTAAAGCAGATTGAAGCGCAGACAACCAACCGGCTTCAGGCCGAGGCCATCAAAGTCGCTCAACAGCTGGAAGACGCAACCGAAGAGGCTGAGTCCTGGGGATCGACGCTTGGCACCGGTGAACGCTCTCCTCCCGGACAAAAACTCGAGCTCGGCAAGCGTCTCGCCGGAAACGAAAAGCTCAAGAAGCTCGCCCGCATGGTCGGCCGGATGAAGTTTCATGCCATGGCGCTCAGGAAAAAGGTCTTCGAACGTTCCAGTGAGGAAGTCCTGGAGGTCGAGCGCGGGGATTCACTACAAAGACTGCTCCCCCACGAAATGGTCACCCTGCACCATCCGATACTGCGGAAAGATTTTCACCGGCGATTTTTGGATCAGGAGTTACTTCAGTACTCACTACGGGGCGTCGAAGAAAAGGGCAAAGGCCCGATGATCGTCTGTTTGGACGGCAGCTCCTCGATGGCCGGCGACAAAGAGATCTGGTCCAAAGCCGTGACTTTGACCCTTTTGGAAATCGCCCGACGCCAGCGACGCCTGTTTCGTTCCATCTGCTTTTCGTCGGCCGAGACGCCGCTGCAAATCCTCGATCTAAATCCCCGGGAACACTATGAGATTAAAACCAAGAACGTGATGGACCTGGCTGAGTACTTTCCCGGGGGTGGCACCGACTTTCAAAAGCCTTTAGACGCAGCCGTGGAATGCCTGAAGCAGTCCAGGTTTAAAAAAGGCGATGTCATTTTCATCACCGACGGGGAGTGCCAGGTCACCCCGGAGTGGGCCCAGCAGTTTTGCAACCAAAAAGACAAACTCGGCTTCTCGCTGTTCTCCATACTTATGGACGTCGGCCCCAGCTCACTCGGAACGCTGAAGGAATTTAGCGACCGAATTACGACCATCAAACAACTCACCGGCGACGAGGCCAAAGACATCTTCGTGAATTTTTAGCACGCCCGTTGCAGACCACCTTCCACCGCCACCCAACCAGGAGGGTTCACAACATCGATTGGGTGGGCAAAAAAGGGAGACTTTCAATAAGAAATTTGATATCAGATGAGCGTGCCGAACAACGCTGTTGACATTCACCGATATCTGAGCGAGCGCAAAGCGTTCGTCGATGAGGCTTTAGCTCATTACCTCAAACCAGAGCACAAAAGGTCTCTCCTGCATCAAGCGGTCCGCTATAGCGTCTTGGATGGAGGCAAACGGCTCCGTCCCATATTGACTCTAGCGGTCGGCGAATTGTTCGGTGCCAAGCCGAGGCTTCTGTTGTCGTTTGCCTGCGCCATTGAGTTGATTCATTGCTATTCATTAATCCACGATGACCTCCCAGCGCTGGATAATGACGATCTGAGGCGGGGGAAACCTTCGTGTCACAAGCGGTTTGGGGAAGCCATCGCGCTGTTGGCCGGAGATGCCTTGCTCACGGAAGCCTTCTTTATCATGTCCGACCCCAGACTGGCTCGGCTCTTAGGTGCCCCGCTGATCTCAAAGCTGATCCGGGAGGTGTCCGACGCAGCCAGTATTAGGGGAATGATTGGCGGACAAAGTACCGAACTTGAATTGGTTGGGCGTGCGGTCACGCCAGCCGTGCTTGAAGGTCTGGACCGTTTGAAGACCGGTGCCTTGATCACAACCGCGGCCCGGGTCGGAGCGATGATCGGCGGCGCAACCCGCAGAGATCTCGAAAGGGTAACGCGCTACGCACAATCTTTGGGTTTAGCATTCCAAATCACGGATGACATCTTAGACGCCCACGAGGTTTCGAGCGACAATTCGAATCACAAAGGGATAGCAAACTACGTGTCCATAGCCGGGCCCGCGAGAGCTGGCGAACGTGTCAAAGACCTTTTGGCGGGGTGCTTGAGAACCATGCAACCCTACGGGAATACAGCGGAACCCTTGCGGGAAATTGCCCGCTACGTGACTCAAAGAACCGAATAGCCGTTCGAGCACCCACCGGCAAGTAAGGGAATTGGAAGAAAAAATGAGGGTAACAGAGCTGGACATTGGTATCGGATCGACGTATGGGGAAGTTGTCGGACCGGATCAGCGGCACTAAGAGACAACTCCATAGGAGCGCTCATTAGCCAAGCCCATGAAGAGGAGGATAAAACATGCTGCCCTTTAGAGACGCAAGTGCCATGTCTAAACTCACCTCACCTCATGGCTCAGATCTTATCGATCTCGCGCCGGACAAACCATGGCGCAGCGATGACGACTTTCAGTCGCAAATGTTGACCGGAGTTTCTCGCACATTTGCCCTGACTATTCCACAGCTTCCGGCAAAACTTTGCCGCGTCGTCTCCAACGCCTATCTGCTTTGCCGGATTGTCGACACGATCGAAGACGAGCCGGGTCTCAGCGGTGCCCGGAAGAACTATTTTTGCCAGCAGTTCTTAAAGACCTTGAGCGTTCCGAGGAACGCCGAAGCGTTTTCTCGGCAGCTGTGCGCGTCGCTCTCGAGGCAAACATCGCCCGCCGAACACGAGCTGATTCGGAACCTCCCCCACGTGATTCGGATCACCCGCAGTTTCTCGGAGCCACAGCGCGAAGCGTTGCAGCGGTGTATCCGCACCATGGCTAAGGGTATGGGACAATTCCAGCTGCGTGGCGAGAAACACGGCCTGCAGAGCATGGAAGACCTCGATTGGTACTGCTACCATGTCGCGGGCGTTGTCGGCCAAATGCTGACTCGCCTTTTTTGTCTCCACTCGCCGGAAATTGCCAAGAATCATGACGCCCTGATGGCTTTGGCGATTCCCTTCGGCCAGGGCCTGCAGATGACGAACATCCTCAAAGACGTGTGGGAGGATTATCATCATGGCGCGTGTTGGTTGCCTCGACAGATCTTTGCTGACGAAGGATTCGATCTCAGCGAATTAACGACGGCGCGGAACCGGCAGGGGTTCGAGCGTGGGCTTCGCCGCCTCCTCGGGGTCGCGCATGCACACTTGCGGGACGCCGTTTCCTATTCCCTTCTCATCCCTACCCAGGAGAATGGCATCCGTAAATTCTGTCTCTGGGCAATCGGGTTGGCGGTGTTGACGCTCAGGAAAATCAACGCGCATCTCGACTACACGGACGGCAGTCAGGTGAAGATATCCCGGCTGAGCGTCAAGGCGACTATCCTGGCTACAGCGCTAACGGTACACAACGATAATCTGCTCAAGCTTCTGTTCCAGAGCGCTGCGCGGGGATTGCCCCTGGCACCGACTCAACCCCGAGGGTCACCGGTGGGAACAAGCGAAAGTCACGCCGACAAGTGCACCGTGAAATCGCCGGATGACCTTACCTGATATGCGGGACGGCACCACCGAAACCGAACACCGGCGCAATTCAGAAAGTAACATAAGACATTCGAACGAGTTGCCGTTGGCTCGACTGGAGCGCGCCATTCAACGGGCCGCAAACGCACTACTGGGCTTGCAACATCCGGACGGCTATTGGTGTTTCGAGCTTGAGGCCGATTGCACCATCCCGGCCGAATACATCCTCATGATGCATTATAGGGACGCGATCGACGCGTCCCTCGAGAGCAAACTTGCCAACTATATACGCGCCCGCCAAGGGGAGGACGGAGGTTGGCCGCTCTACTACGGCGGTGCCGCGGAAATCAGCTGCTCTGTCAAAGCCTACTATGCGCTGAAGCTTGCGGGGGACCACCCTGACCTACCCCATATGGCCAAAGCCCGCCAGGCTATCCTTTTTTTGGGCGGAGCCGCTCGAGCTAACGTGTTCACTCGGATCACGCTGGCAATTTTTGCCCAGGTTCCTTGGCGTGCCGTGCCGTTTTTGCCGGTGGAATGCGTATTGTTGCCCCGCTGGTTTCCGTTCCACCTTTCTAAGGTCTCTTATTGGTCGCGAACCGTCATGGTCCCGCTGTTTGTGCTCTATACGTTTAAGGCACGTGCCCGAAATCCCCGGCAGGTTTCGATTCGGGAACTCTTCACCACTGACCCGTGGCAAGAGACAGACTATTTTCCGGTTCATTCCGTGCTCAATCACGCCCTCCTGATGTTGGATCGTCTCGCACTAAGGCTCTATCCCTGGACTCCGCAAAGGCTCCGCCGCCGCGCCATAAAAAAGGCTGAAGCCTGGATACTGGAGCGGCTGAACGGCGATGGCGGTTTAGGCGCTATCTTTCCGGCCATGGTCAATACTTACGAAGCGCTGGATTTCCTCGGCTATCCCGCCGACCATCCGCTGCGGGTACTAGAACGCCAGGCGATCGAGGATCTCCTGGTGGTCGATGAAGACAGTGCTTATTGTCAGCCTTGTGTATCAACCGTGTGGGATACCGCGTGGGCCTGTCTCGCGCTGCAGCAGGTTGACGAGGAAAGCCCAACCGTTGTTACAAAGGCCCTCCGTTGGCTGGCTGCGAGACAACTTCAGGAGGAGCCCCAGGACTGGAAATCCTACAAGCCTCATGTCAAAAGTGGGGGTTGGCCCTTTCAATTCAAGAACTCCCACTATCCCGATCTGGACGACACGGCAGCGGTCGCTTACGCGATGCATAAGAGCGGCGACAAGGCTTTTGATAATACGGTGGAGCGCGCTGCCGAATGGATTTGTGGCATGCAATCGCATAACGGCGGCTTCGCCTCATTCGATGCCGACAACGATCACACCTATCTCAACGAAATCCCCTTCGCCGATCACGGCGCGCTGCTCGATCCACCCACTGAGGACGTAAGCGCGCGCTGTCTCATGCTGCTTGCGCAACTGGTGACTTCACCGCCATGCCAGTCGGCTGAAAAAAAGTGCCTTGAATACCTCTTCCGCTCGCAAGAGCCGGACGGGCCCTGGTACGGCAGGTGGGGTAGCAATTACATCTATGGCACCTGGTCCGTGCTCATGGGAATGGAAGCCGCGGGAATAGCCGGAGAACACCAAGCGGTACGGCGTGCCACTGCCTGGCTCAAGCATGTCCAGCGTCCGGACGGTGGCTGGGGGGAAGGTTGCGACACCTATTTCGATCCGTCCAAACGAGGCCGTGGAGAGCGCAGCACCTCTTTCCACACCGCTTGGGCTTTACTGGGCTTGATGAGCGGCGGTGAAGTCCACTCGAGCTCGGTTCGCCGCGGCGTCGACTTTCTATTGCACACACAGCAGCCTAACGGCTTTTGGAACGATCCCGATTTCAATGCCCCCGGTTTTCCGCGGGTCTTTTATCTGAAGTATCATGGCTATGACAAATACTTCCCGCTCTTAGCGCTCGGCCGTTATCACAACTTGAGGATCGGGGAAAGATATGCTTGGAATTGTTGTCTCCCTGCCTCGAGAGCTAAGAAGCCTGACCCGTCAAAGAATTCCAGTGGGCGCATGGCGAGCGCTCGCAGATAACACATTGGTGGCCCTCTCCGGCATCGGCGCAGAGCGCGCGCATAGGGCAGGGACAGTTTTGGTTGCGCAGGGAGCTACGGCTCTCTTAAGCTGGGGCTGTGCAGCCGCCCTCGATGACCGCGTCAGCCCCGGCTGCCTCATCCTTCCCAAGCGTATTATCGGAGCACGCGGTGAAATTTATAGAGTGAACACCGAATGGCATCAACGTCTCTATAAGACACTAGAAGCCAAACATCCGGTTCGCGTAGAACCGCTGGTAGAAAGCGATGCCATCCTGAAAACGTCAGCGGAAAAGAGAGTCCTTGCCAAACAGACGCAAGCCGCAGCGAGCGATATGGAAAGCGCCGCACAAGCGCGACTTGCCCAAGAGTGCGGACTTCCCTTCATCGCGATCCGGGCCATTGTCGACTCCGTCGCAACCGATATTCCAGAGAACGTTCTCGGGGCACTGGATCCGCAAGGCGATATCAGCGTCTGGAAGCTGATCACTAGCGCTCATCTCACGGCGGCGGATTGGATCAAGATTGTACAACTCGGCATACAGTTCAGCGCCGCCCAGAGAAGCCTAAAGCGAACCAGAAATCTAGTATTGGATGCATCGCGGTTTTAGTTAGCTATTCGTCTTCTGAAAACCAGCAGGAGCCCGCCGCCGATAGACCCTGCCTTTCCAGCGAGTGCGTTCGCCCCGCCAGTAGCGAATCGCCGAGGTCCAGGTCATGGCGAGAAAAAGTACGGCAATCAAGGGCAGACAAAGCCCCCACGCCCACGACCGCCGATAAAACCGGAGAATGGGCACGTAGGTCAGAAACATAATCAGTAACGAACTCAACGAAAGGTAGAAAAGCAAGACATTTGAGGACGCAACCATGATAACGGGAACCCCGTACAGCAGTCCCATCGCTAGGGTGCATACCATCAGCAGCCCCAACGAGCAACGCAACTCGACGAACGCCGTGCGCGCCACCATGTCCCATATTTCTTTCAGGTGTCGATAGAGGCGAACGCTCTTGGCGGAATGCGTTAAGCCTAGCCAGATTTTAACTCCCTGTGCCTTGACTCGGTCGGCTAGGGCACAGTCGTCGATTACAGCCGACCTGATGGGTTCAAACCCGCCGATCTCATCCAACAGACGGGTTTCCACAAGGATACAGCCACCTGCCGCCGCCGCGATTTTCGTATGGTGTGAGTTCACCAGTGCAAACGGATAGAGCACCTTGAAGAAGTATACAAAGGCGGGCATCAGCAGTTTTTCCCAGCCACCGAACATTGAAGGCACCACCATGAGTGAGATGAATGAAACGCCTTGCTGATGCATTTTCTCTATAAGGGCTTTGACGATACCTCGGGTCAGCTGAATATCTGCATCGAGCAGCAGCGCATAGCGAGTAGTCACGTGCCGGCGACCTTGTTCGAGGGCCCAAAGCTTGCCGCTCCAGCCGGCCGGAAGCGGAGCGCTCTGGATAGTGCGCAGGTTCGCATTGTTTGATTGACAAGCTTTTTCAACCGTCGCATCCTCAGAGCCATCATCGATCAAGACAACCGTTAACCCCCGCCCCTGCTGGATAACGGATTGCAGGGTCTGCTGAATCACTTCGGCCTCATTCCGAGCGGGAATCAGCACGGTGATTTCGCTGAGAATCTCGTCATCACCGTCTTCATCCTTCGCTTCAAGGACTTCTCGATTCGACCACGGACGCCAAGGCAGCAAAGCGAAGCCGGCCCAGGATAGCGCCGACAGCGCTACGACAAACATAGAAAACGCTTCCATCGAGGAACTGATTCACTCAAGCCAGGCGGCTCGCAGACAAGGCCGGCGCTGGACATTCACTACCCGACTACGTTATGAGCCCTTTAATCATGCCTATGAATAACCGAAATCAACTTTGGACGCCGGGATCTCTCGTGGTTGGCTCCGATGAGCACAAAGAACTTTTCTGTCGATTCTTTATCGATACGCATATCAGGTTTGATCCTGCTGCTATCGAGTGGCCTGAGCTCGACGAGGTCAGCCTGAAACTCCTCCACAGCTTGCCCGTGTGGAGCGAAGCTATGGAAACCGAACGTGTAGGGACATGCACGATTCAGAGCTGGGCGGCTCTGGAAACTGATCCCTTGATACGCCAGGCAGTACTGCTGCAAGGGCAAGAAGAAGCACGGCATGCCGCCATTATTAGTGGTTTAACCACACGCTACGGCATAACCTTGCCCATTTTATCTCCGCCAGCACCCCTGGTGGATCCGGAATGGGACTTCCTGCGTTTCGGATACAGTGAGTGTTTCGATGCCTTTTTCACCTGTGCGCTCTTTGCCATTGCTAGGGATTCTGGGTTGGTCCCGCGACCTTTAGTCGAGACGTTTGAGCCGGTCATACAGGAGGAGACGCGTCACGTGCTTTTTTTCGTCAATTGGGAAGCCTACCACCAGGTTCGGAGTCCGCTCTGGCAACGGCCAGGGCGCCTGGTACGTGGAGCATTGGAAAGAGTCTTACAGGCACACAAGCGTCTGAAGATCGCACTGGGGGCACGCACGAACAAGGATTTTACAATGAAAGCGCATCAGCAGATTGCTACGGACATTACGCCACGCCGTTTTCTCGAGCTGTGCCTGGCGGAGAATGCTCGACGGCTAGATCGCTACGACCTACGTTTGATACGTCCCCGGCTGGTCCCGGCCCTCGCCAAAGCACTTTGCCGTATCCTGCCATAATTGTTCCTGTGAATAATGGGCCCTATACATTTGTGGCTCGAGGCTCTGGAGTTCCCATTCCCTCGAGCACCGCTTCGCGCCACTCTCGCTTGAGGGGGAGGACCGGCGGTATCGGCGCCGTAGCGGGTGCCGCCGTGGGATCTGCCACCGCATCCTTGCGGTCGGTGGCCGCGCCCTTCTTCATGAACAAATTGTAAATCGCCCACTGGAGCCGATTTCGGCGGCCGCGGAACGGGAAACGACGGGCGATCGACGAGGGCGCGTAGAACGTCTCGTAGGCGGTATTCTGGCCCAGCCGGAGCTCGTCGCCGGTCATATTTATGGGTCGGAAGACCACGTTGGACTGGTCGTACTTCGACCAATCGAACGACACAATGCGCTCGGCCTTCTTCAACTCGTACCACGTAAGTGTGCCGGGGTAGGGCGTCAAAACGGAAAAGGCGCAGGCGTCATAGTTGGCATCGATGCAGAACTTTGCCGTTTCTTCAAATACCGAAGGATCGTCGCCATCGAACCCGAACATAAAGAGGCCAAAAACCATGATTCCGTAGGAGTGAACTTTTTCCACCAGCGAGACAAATGTCTCGGGGCGGTTCACGTGCTTGTGCACGCTGGTGAGGGTGGAGCGCGTGATCGACTCGAAACCGATGCTCATCAAGGTGCAGCCGCTTGCGGCGGCAAGCTCTAGCATTCGATCGTCCTGCGCCAGCTTTGAGGTGACTCCGGCTTGCCAGTGAACCCCTCGACCCTTGAGCGCGCGCATGACTTCCTTCGGACGCTCGGGTGTGCCAAAAAAATCGGAATCGTTGATCGAGATCATGCGCGAATCGCAATTATCCACTTCGCGCATCACCTCATCGATAGGACGGTAGCGGAACTTGAGCCCGTTCATCAGGGGCTCGCAGCAGAACGTGCAGCCCTGGTGGCACCCGCGGGAGGTCTGTACAAACGTGCGGTTCACGTAACGGTCTTTCTTGATTAGGTCATAGCGCGGCGTCGGCAAGCCCACCATCGGGTGCAACTTCTCCGACTTGTAACTGCCGCGCATCTCGCCGCGTTCGAGATCGTCCAGGAGCTTATCGATTACAAGCTCCACCTCTCCGATCACTACCGCGTCGCAATGCTTGAGCGCTTCCTGCGGCATAAAGCTCGGGTGCACCCCACCCATCACCACAGGCACCCCCCGCGCCCGGAATGCATCGGCGATCTCATAGCCGCGATTCACGTAGGCCGTCATGGCGGAAATGCCGACAACATCCGCCCTCAAGTCGAAGTCGATGGACTCGATATTTTCGTCGGTAAGCACCACCTCGTAACGGTCGCGCGGTATGGCACCCGCCACGGCGATCAAACCGGCGAGCGGCGAATAGAGCGCCCGACCCAGGTACAGCGGCCGCGTTGTTAACGAATCCGTTTTGGGATTAATCAGATGGATAGTCCGGTCACGCATGTCAATCCTCCAGTCTAAGCTCGCGCTCGTGTTTATATGTGTGCCTCGTCGCTCCTGCATCTCCCTTGGCAAATCCCATCACGCAGAGGCCCTCTCCGGCAAGAATTGTCATCTATCGACCATTTTTAAACCCACGAACTCCCGCGATTGATTTCGTG
Source organism: Thermodesulfobacteriota bacterium (assembly GCA_036794995.1). GTDB lineage: Bacteria > Desulfobacterota > Binatia > UBA9968 > UBA9968 > DAIRFP01. The sequence goes on from DAIRFP010000063.1 coordinate 17,507, forward strand.
CAGGGATAGATAATCCCCTGCTTCGCCAAATTACTCCAAACCGTACCCTTGGTGCAAGGATTGCTCACTTTGTTCCTTTCATGGGACACCGACACCTTCTAAACAGTCATCGCAGCGCGTGCCCGAAGCTTTTGCGATTCATCCCCGCTCTTGGTCTTTTCTACCTGGTTGCCTGCAACGCAACCAAAACAATTTCCATACAATCGCTAGTCGACACTCCTGCCGGCGGCACCAGCCATTTTCTGTTTCCCACTTCCGGTTCAAGTGCCGAAGCATTTCTCACCAGACCCGCAGGGCCCGGCCCATTCCCGCTTATGATCTTGCTCCACGGCCACACTTTTGGATCCATAGGGGCCGCAAGCATCGTCCCTGCGGCGGAAGCTTTTGCCAGCGATCTTTGCTATGCCGGTTTGGCCGTTTCACTTCCAGGCTATGGCACCACCAAAGTGCTACCGGGGACTGATCCGAAGATTACTTTGGATGTCGTCCTGGACGCGGCTTCCCTAGTCAAGAGCCTCCCATGGATAGATTCTAAGCGATTTTACCTTTACGGCTTCTCCCGTGGCGCATTCTTTACCGCGCTGCTGGCAAATCGCATCGAAGGAATCGAAGGGATAGTCTTGCACTCAGGAGCCTATGACCTTAATCGGCTCTATCACGAAACACCCTGGTTTCGCTCCCTGTTAAATCCCAGCGGCGAACAGAACCCGAGGCTCATCAGCATCCTGCCGGAGGTCTCGACCTGGCACGCTCCGACCTTGATCCTGCATGGTGGAGAAGACTCTCTGGTCTCCGTCCAACAGGCGAATATCTTACGCGACTCCCTCGAGGCCGCCAACAAACCCTACCGCCTGGTTCTCTATCCCGAGAACGGCCATCGCCTGCCGCCGGGAGATGTCAGAAAAACAGCCGCCGCCTTTCTCGAGGAAAGCTCCGGAACGGCCTGCCCAGCTACCGCTCCTTGATTGCTTCGAGAATCTGCTTCAAGCAGTGAAAAGTTAGCCATTATTGCAGGTCACCGGCTACTTGCTGATGAGCAGCTCACAGTAGGCGCGGGAGCCAAAGCCTCCTAGGCTCGTTCAACGATTCAGCTCATAGGGATTCCCCCGGCAACAATCCATCGCGATCTCATGTCAGTGGATCAAGAATCAGCTTGGCGACGAGGAGAAAGGGTTCCCGGTGCTCGTTTGAGATCGGCCCAATAGTGTAATCCTTCACTGTCTTTGGCTTCAACTCTAAGGATGCGCTCGGAACTTCCGGAGTCTCCATAGAGCTGCAGCATCATTTGGCCGCCCTTCTCGGATTTCGCGATGCCCTTGCCGTCGGCTAAAACTAACTTTCCCTTTCCGGCGAACACACCGATCATCCGATAGCTCGCGAATTCGTACGATCCCGTTTCACCGATGACGAGAGTCACCCAGTCGTCGTCTCGAGTCCGGGGATTACGAACCAAGAGTCCTTCCCATTTTCCAGAGACGCTTTTGACGTCGGTTACCGCGGTCGTTCGCCATTGGCGTGTTTCCTTGGGAGCCATGAAGCTGCACGCAACTATGACGTATGCAGCGGTGACAATAGTGGCCATCGTGAAGCTAGTTTTGAGCCTGGTCATTTCGTTCTCCTAAATGGTTTTGCTATGCTTTTTAGTTCGTCGCTCATGAATCGGATTATTACATTTGCGCCTTTGTAGTCGGCGTCTGGCCCAGTCCATGTTCAAGCGGCCTGCGCTCAACGATCGGCTATTCCCTTATTTTGCAACCCGCGGTAAAGCGCTGAGCGACACTCCTCAACGGCGGAACCTCAACCTACGGGGCTGGACATTTAACCTCCGATTAAGCTAAGACGCTCTTAAAGTATCCGGCTGTGCTGGTTAGCGCAACTGCTGGTCTTTTTTTAATCGGAGAGAATGAGTGGCACAATACCTGATGGGGCTTGACCTCGGCGGCAGGAAGGGACGCTGCTTGCTGCTTGACGTGCAATCTGGCGCGGTGGTGAACACGTTTCGGCCGTGGCAACACCAAATGACCGCCGGATTCGGCTACGACCTCGATACCGTTGATGTGTGGCGCTGTTTCGGTGAAGCCGCAAGAGCGGCGATGGCCAAGGCAGGCGCACGACCGCAGGATGTCTTGGCGGTCTCCACCACCGGCATGCGCCATGGGTCGGTAGTGGTCGATGCAAGCGGAGAAGTGCTGCTCGCGACCCCGACGCGAGACGCACGCGGCGCGATGCAAGGCCTTCAACTGGCGGCTGAACGCGGTCGCGAGTTTCACGAGCGCACGGGGCACTTTCCCGCGCCGTTGCTTACCGTTTCACGCTTGTTGTGGATGGTAGACTCCGCTCCCGAGCTCCTTTGCCGGGCCGACGCGGTGTTGGGACTGAGCGATTGGTTGGCGTACCGCCTATCGGGAAGGATGGTTGCTGAGCCGTCAGTGGCAAGCGAAAGCGGCCTTTTCGAGGTAAGCGCGAGGCGATGGGCAGATGACCTCATTCACTCACTAGGGTTGCCACGACATCTTTTTCCGGAGATAGCGTCGTCAGGCACCGTGCTTGGGCCCCTCGACCCGGATGCCGCTCGGCATCTGGGTCTGCCGCCGGGCATTCCGGTGGTCACCGGCGGCGGCGATACACAGTGTGGCCTGCTGGGCGCGGGGGTGGTTGACTCGGGCCAGATCGCTATTATCGCCGGTTCGACGATGCCCATGCAGCGGGTACTTGAGCGCGCATTCGTCGATACGGAGGCCCGCCTCTGGACATCGCATCATCTCGTGCCCGGACGCTGGACGCTCGAAGCCAACGGCGGGCCAACCGGCGATATGATCGATTGGCTGGCGGGCGTGATTTATCCAGGCTTGAGCGATTCTGCGGCGGCGTTGTTTGCCGAAGCATCCCAAAGTGTTGTCGGCGCGGAAGGGATCGTCTCGACTTTGGGAGCCGAGATTTTCAACGCCAGCCGTATGCGGTTGCCCCTCGGACATCTGACATTGTCGCCGCTGATGGTGGCCGATGATCCGTCGCGCCGGTGCCACCTGTCGCGAGCAGTTGTCGAAGGTCTATCCTTCGCCGCAAGAAGCAACATCGAATTCCTGGAAAAAGTGGCGGCCGACCTACCGATCAAAACGATCCGCCTGGCCGGTGGTATGTCGAAAAGCGTGTTCTTCGCCCAGCTCCTTGCGGATGTGATCGGCGTGCCGGTTGAAGTGGCGCGGGTACCAGAGTGCTCGGCTCTTGGCGCCGCAATTTGCGCCGGTGTCGGCGCACGGCTCTATGAGTCCGTCGTCGACGGCGTCGAGCGTTTCGTCGGTGCACAACGCAGCTTTGCGCCTGATCCGGCCCGGCACTCGGCCTATCAGTCGCACTACGATCACTGGCTTGAAATGCGCGCGGTGCGCCAAAAAGCCGACGAGATCGCCGAATCCAGCGCGATACAGGCGATCATGGCCACAGCGGCCAAACACGTTGGGCGCGGCGTATCCAAGCCCAGCGTGCTGCGACCCAACATACTGGTAACCGCGGCGATGGACGATGAGGCATTGGCTGCACTGCGCAATCTTGGCAACGTCCGCTATGAGAGCTTCCGCGAAACCTTGCGGCTGCTCGCTGGCGAGGATCTCGTCGAAGCGCTAACCGGAGTACAGGTGTTCATCACCGAGGTGGATGCGGTTGACGCGGAGGTTTTGGGCAAACTACCGGATCTACGCGTCATCGCTTCCTGTCGAGGCCATGCGGTCAATATCGACATCGAGGCGTGCACCGCCCATGGGATTTTGGTGCTGACCACGCCGGAGCGCAACGCGGACGCAGTCGCGGATCTTACGGTCTGTTTCATGCTGATGTTGGCGCGCAAACTGCCGGAGGCGACGCGGTTCCTCTATCAGCCTGGCCAAGCCGGTGATGTCGGCCGAATGGGGCGAGCCTTTGAAGGGCTACAAGGGCACGAGTTGTGGCATAAGACGATCGGCATCGTCGGGCTGGGGGCCGTCGGGCAACGGGTCGCTAAACGCCTCCAGCCATTTGCCGTGCGTGTCATTGCTTACGATCCATTCCTGTCGCCCGAAAAGGCGATACTTCTCAACGTTGAGCGGGTCTCACTGGAACAGCTGCTTGGAGAGAGCGATTTTGTTACCTTACATGCGGCTGTAACAGACCCATCGAGAGCGTTGCTCGGACCCGCAGAGATCGCGAAGATGAAGCCGGGCGCGTACCTGGTCAACACCGCGCGCGCCGCCCTGGTAGATCAAGACGCGCTGGTCTCAGCGCTCAAGAACGGGCGTATTGCCGGCGCCGCCGTCGACGTATTTCCCATCGAGCCGCCGGGCCCGGATCATCCGCTGCTTCAGTTGGCGAATGTAATCGCCACGCCGCACGTTGGCGGCAACACCTTCGAAGTCTCCAGCCACCAGGGCGCAAGTGTAGCTGCAAATCTCAGTCGGCTTCTGCGCCGTGAGCAACCTCAAAACGTCGCCAATCGCGAATCGCTTGAGCATTTTAGTTGGACCGCGCCGCGGCCGGCGCCTTCACCAGAGGTCCTTGAGCGGCTAAGGCAATACTCGCGGCCGTCGGTGACCGACCTTTCCGTCGTCAGCGAGGAGATCTCTTCGACTTCGAAGCCATCGCCGGGATTGCTTATTGCAACAGAACCGGAGCCGCTTCAGGTCAGCCCGCCGCGCGCAGCGAAGAACCAAGGCCTGCTGTCCGGACTCAAGAACGCCTTTCTCAGTCGTCGAACAAAGGAGAGCGTTGCGCCTAACAAGCTATCGAACGCCGGGCCGCGGAATGGCAACTCCAACGGTTATCAAAACGGTTCGGTTGGGTCGCAAGAATTGCGCGTCCGAATGGAAAAGGTCTTGGGCAACCTTGCCCAGCAGGCGAACCGCGACGCGAACATCCTAGCCTTCGCAAGAGGACGCCAGGTCTCAGTGCGCTACGACCTGAAGGATGTAAACTTGTTGTTCTATATGACCTTCGACCATGGTGCCGTGCGTTGTGGCCTCGGCGATCCGCCGGACACGCCAGAAGTCATGCTCAAGATGAACGCCGAAATTCTTGACAAGCTTTTGCTCGGACTGGAGAACGGTGCAAAGGCGGCAATGAGTGGTAAGCTGTCCTTCACCGGGGACATTATCAAAGCGATGTCGTTGCAGCGCATTGAGAAAGATCTCAATCGGCTCTACAGGGTGGCCCGCGCCGACGTTGGAGATCTCGACACGATTTTTGCGGGGACCGCCCACGAGGCATCCTCGCAGAGCAATCCGCCGGCTCCGGGGGAACATGCTAAAACTCCTCCTCACGGCGAAGTCGCCGGTGCAGGCGGCATACTCGTCGGTGATATTCGCGACGAGCTTGTTCACGCAGTCGAGGAGCTGTACGCGCACGGACTGATCACTGCGACGGGCGGCAACGCAAGTGTGCGCATTCCTGGGAAAGACGAGGTGTGGATCACACCGAATTCGCTGTTCAAGGGCAGGCTTCGCGCAGATCTGCTGGTACGCGTCGATCTCGGGGGAAGCGCGATTGGCGATTCTCCCTATGCGCCGTCCAGCGAGCGCATGCTGCACTGCGCGATGTACGGCAACAGCCCGAGCACGGGCGCGGTAATTCACTGCCATGCGCCAAAGACAACGATCTTGGGTCTCGCGAGCCTCCCCTTTCTGCCGATCTCGACAGAGGCCGCATTCATCGGCGAGATTCCGCGCGTCCCGTTCATCATGCCTGGAACCCGTGAACTTGCCGAAGCCGTCGGTGCGGCAGTTAAGGACGGTACCGCAGTGATCATGCAGAACCACGGTCTCGTCGTTCGCGGACCGGACTTGCGTCACACTATCGACGTGACACTCGTCATCGAACGAACCGCCGCACAGCTCATCGCTTGCCACACATTGGGAAGGATCCCACCTGTCTTGCCCGA
>DAIRFP010000306.1:0-5399 GCA_036794995.1 Thermodesulfobacteriota bacterium
CCAACTCCCTATACAGAAAACACAGCAGGTGTAGTAGTACCAAGTAGTTATTACCGCATGGAATAAACCATCATGAATAGTGAACCGACCGCAGAAGCTGCCGCTATTGGCGCACAGTCCATCGAAGCCACCGACCAGCAGAAACGCCTCGCCCTTGGGCTTATCAGCGTCTGTCACACTCTCAATCATCTGCAGTACAGCATCACCTCGGTCATTTTTCCGGTGGTGATGAAAGAGCTGGGGTTCGGCCTGCTTCAACTCGGAGTGATCTCCGCGGTGTCAAGTTTCGTCGGTCAGGGCTTGCAGGTCGTCTACGGACTTGTCACCGGGATGTTCCGGCGGACCACCATGCTGGGAGCCGGCAACGTCGTGGTCGGAATAACCGCCATGCTCCAGTATTTCGTCGGCAGCTATCCGCAGCTTCTGGCCGCGCGCGTGGTCATCGACGCCGGTTCCAGTCCCCAGCATCCACTCGGCTCCAGCATCCTCTCCCGCTACTATCCGAAGGCGCGGGGTTGGGCGCTCACTTTCCATCATTCGGCGGGCAGTCTCGGATCGTTTATCGGCCCCGCGCTGGCTTCGCTGGCACTACTTTATATGGGGTGGCGAACGGCCTTCGTCGTCTTCGGGATTCTCAGTTTGGCCATGGGATTGACGTTGTTTTTGATAGGCGATCAGACGACTGCTACAGACGAAACCGCGGGCAAAAGAAGTCTCCTTAAATCCAACGTCAACGCTTATCTTCTCTGCCTCAAAAACCGCCAGATAGTTCTCACGTCGCTGGTGCTGATGGTGGGCGCCGCGGGAAGAGGGACGGGAGTCAATGCGACGTATCTCGTCCCCTTTTTCATGGAGCAGTTCCACATAACTGCATCCGCCGGCGGCATGCTGTTAACGATCATGATGGGCGCCGGCCTGATCGGCCCGCTGGCGATCGCCTGGTTGTCGGACCGCACGGGCAAGCGCACCTCTATTACCCAGGTGACCTTGCTACTATCGGCCATCATGACCGTCTGGCTGGCGCAACACGCCGACCTGAGTCCGCTTTTCTACCTGAATTTAATTCTCTACGGCTCGGTGGTTCAAGCGCGCGGCTCCCTGACCCAGACGATGATTGGCGATTTTGCCACTCCGGAGTTAACCGACGCCGCTTTTTCGATCTACTATTTCGTCGGCTTCATCTCCGGACCGGTTTGGACTTTAATTATCGGCTATATGATGGAGCATTACGGATTTGCCCCGGCGTTTTACGTCGCCGCGGCAACCTACATAGCCGGGATGCTGCTGCTGTGGTTCGTTAAGGAGAGGCCATGAAGATCGATGTCCACGCCCATACCTTCCCCGCGGAGTATCTGCAAATACTCAGGAACGCTTTGCCGTCGCCGCCGCCGATTAAGGAAGACTGGCAGTGGAATGAAGACAGATATCTGAAGGAAATGGACGAGTGGGGTATCGACATGCAGGTTCTCTCCCTGGCGCCTCCCAGCGTTTACTTCGAAAGCGTTTCGCTGGTGAATGAATTGTGCCGGGTTTGCAACGATCGCTATGCGGAAATTTGCTCGCGGCGGCCGGAGCGATTTCGTATGTTCGCCTCGCTGCCGATTGTCGACGTAGAGAGCGCTTGCGTAGAACTGGAGCGGGTCAAAAGCCTTCCCGGCTTCTCCGGCATCGCGCTGGGCTCGAACATCTTAGGCAAAACCCTCGACGAGCCGGTGTTCAGCAGTTTTTTTGATTTGGCCGATAAGTTGGATCTGGCAATCTTTATGCATCCGATTTGGCGCACCTTGCCGGAAGCGTGGCACGCGTTCCGTCTCCATCATCTTATCGGCCTTCCGGTCGATACCACTTTCGCCGTGACCAGGCTCATGCTCAGCGGATTCTTCGACAGATATCCTCGCCTGCGTTTGATCGCCGCCCACGTGGGAGGAACACTGCCATACTTATCGGAGAGAATTGAAAGAGCCTTTAGGGAGGGCCGTAGCCAACACAAGCCGAGTTTCTATCTGAAAAAAATCTATTATGATACCGCCGGACCAACGCACGAAGCCGTAGTGGCGTGCGTGGCAAAGATGTTCGGTGCGGAGCAAGTTGTTTTCGGATCGGATTTTCCGTTCGGCCTTGGGCAAGAAGGAATGCAGTATATGGAAAAAGCGGTCTCGGTGGTTGAGCGGTCGGAATTGAGCGAGATCGACCGCGAGCGCATATTTTCCGGCAACCTGCAGGGACTTTTACATATTGCGATTTAGCGGAGGAGGATAGTGGTATCGTAACGGAAGTCTGAATATCACTGCGGCGCGCCGATTCGCATGGCTATGCTTGTCGTGAGTCTAGCACGTAACAGAGCCGTGGGCGCTCGCCTAAATCAGGACACTGATCTTGAACCCGATTGGAGGTGTTTTCATGAGACGATTGACATTCACGGTCTCGGTCCTCGTGAGCGCATTATTTTTAACCAATCCCGCTCCCGCGTTTTCCCAGAAACTCAGACCTGTCACCGTAGGGATGACCGGCAGAACTATCGCTAGTTTGCCCTTCGAGATGAGTATCGGCAGAGGCCATTTTAAGCAAGCCGGATTGGATGTTAAGTTAATCACCATCAACCAGAGCGATGTCATCATCAAGGCGACTATGACAAATGAATTGACCTTCATGAGCATTATTCCGACGGCAATTCTGGCCTCTGTCCGGGGACTGCCGGTCCGGACTATCGCAGTCAACCTCGAAAACGCACCTTATGTCCTGGTGGGCAGGCCCCAGATAAAATCTATGAGCGATATGAAAGGGAAAAAGGTGGCTGTGAGCTCGCTTGGAAGCATGAGCACGTACGTAGTACGAGAAATCGTCGCACGTAATGGCCTGGATCCGGAGCGAGACTTAACTGTCCTAGCCGTCGGAGGAAGCGGAGCCCGCGCAGCGTCGCTCGCGGCTGGTTTCGTCGATGCAGCGCTGGTTACGGCTCCCATGAATTACGACCTCGAGCGCCAGGGCTTCACCCGCCTGGCGTGGGGTCCTGATTTTGTTCGCTATCCTCTCAATGGCGTAGCCGGGTCGACAGATTTTCTCGCCGCCAACCGCGAACTGGTGCTGGCATTCCTTCGAGGGGTTGCCGGCGGCGTGCGGGATGTCAAGCAACGGAAATCTGAAATGATCCCTTTTGTTAAGGAGTATCTCAAGCTTCCGGAAGAAGAGGCGGTGAAAAGCTACGAATTCCTAGTCGCCAACATGTCAGACAACCTGGAAACCGATGATGCAACGATTCTGAAGGCGATGCAGTTCGCGGGCAATGCTTTGAAACTCAAACCGGAAGCGATGCCGGACATTACCAAAGTGCGCGATTGGTCTTTCGCCCGAGCATTGAAGTAGTTGCTGAACCGCTGCGCGTGACCGACGGGATCTTTTGAGTCGCAGCGAATTTCCGATTGACGGATATTTGATTGGACTCAATTGATCGAACAGAAAGGCTCTTGAGGATGATCCGAGTTGCTTTTGTGATTGGCGGCTACCCGCCCGAGGAGCATAAGCGACGGGCCGAGGTTGCGCTCTCCTACTCCACGCAGGAAATCCAAGTGGGCATCGTCAACGTGGCGGCGAGTCCCTACTTTTACGGAATGACACCAACCGAGATACAGCTTGTCGCACCCGCGTTCATCGAGAGCTTCAAGCGCGCGGAGAAAGAAGGCTACGATGCCGTCGTACCCCTGGGAACATTGGATCTCGGCGTGGACGGAGGAAAGTCCGCCGTGGACATTCCGGTCATCGGTCCGACGGAAGCCGCCTTGCATGTCGCGTCCCTGGTGGGCGACCGGTTCGGACTGATCGTTTATCACCAAAGCCAGATGCCGTTTTTGCGCGGTATCGTGCGCCGTTACGGCATGGAACATCATGTGGTCGATTTTGGTGTGACAGGTTTCGATCTGCCGGACTTGGCCGCGCACCATGATGAAGTCGTCGAAAACTTCGTCAATGAAGCCAAGCGACTGATCCGGCAAGGCGCCGAAGTCATTATTCCGATGGGAATCAGCCAGTGTCCGGTACATATAAAACCGGACTGGCTCCAGGATCGGCTGGGCGTTCCGGTCGTCGAGGCCATCGGCGCACCAATCCGCATGGCCGCCTTGCTCGCCGGTCTCGGACTCAAGCAGAGCCGCGTGCGCTGGCCAAAATCGCGGCATTAGGCTCATGTAGTTCAACGTTCAAGGTTTAATCTTCAAAGGGAAGGACCACCTCATCCACCAGGGCAATGTCAAAGTCGATTTCACCTTGCTGGATTGGATTCACAACTCATGTTTGTCGAAAAATCCCCCCTTCCCCCCTTTTGAAAAAGGGGGGGAAATAAAAAGTCTCCCTTTGTAAAGGGAGATTTAGAGGGATTTTCATCTGCTGAACACCACTTTGACGACAGCCTGCTTCATTCACGTTGAACCTTGAACTTTGAACCTTGAACTGCTACACGGCACAGAAATGCATAGACTAATACTCTCGATCGTTTTCTGCTCGCTGGCGTGGGGACCGTCGGCGCATTCCGCCGCCGCCCTGGAAAGCATCGTCATCGCCTATCCGACCACCAGCAGCCAGTTCATACCGCTCTGGTTCGCCCGCGATGTCGGACTGTACGAAAAGTATGGGTTAGACGGCCAGCTGGTTTTTATCCAGGGCGGCAGCATACTGCTTCAGGCCATGCTTGCGGGCCAGGCCCATGCGGCGCAAAACGGCATCGCTGAAACCATGGTCGCGGTGCTGCGCGGCGGCGATGTGAAAATATTGGGCGTCACGTCCAACATATTTCCCTATTCGCTGATCGTTTCAAAGGGTGTCAAGAGCGCCAAAGATCTGGTAGGCGGCAGGATCGCGGTGAACCGGGTCGGGGGCGACGTGAGCGCTATCGCTTCCCGCGTCGCTTTGCGCAATTTGGGGCTGAATCCTGATAAAGACGTGACCATGCTCCAGGTGGGCGGCTCGCCCCAGCGGCTGGCGGCGTTACAGTCCGGCGCGGTTCAAGGAGCCGCCCTCGACTTCATGTCTGGTCTCAGACTTTCCAAGCAGGGCTATACGGTGCTTGCCCAGGTGAGTCTGAATTATCCGTACTTGGGACCCGTAGTCTCGGGAAGATTCTTGCGCGAAAAGCCCGCCATCGCCGAGGCGTTCGTCAAGGCCTATGTCGAAAGCATCGCGCGTTTTAAACGCAACCGCGAGGAAGGTATCAAAGCGCTGGCTCGCTACATGAAGTCCGACGAAACGGACGTACTGAACAAAGCCTACGATTTCATCGCTAACGAATTCTATACCGAGAATCTGGAGCCCGAGCCCAAAAGCTTCCAGGAACTCGTCGACGAGGTCGGCGCGCGCGAGCCGTTGGCTAAAAATGCCACGATTCCGCAGGTCTTTGATTTGACCATTGT
>DAIRFP010000064.1:0-23337 GCA_036794995.1 Thermodesulfobacteriota bacterium
TGATCGAAGGACTCACCGGCGTAATCATTTCTCTGAATCGCAAGTACAAATCCAAGCACGGCAGCATCAAAATTACCGGCATCGGCGATTGAGTGGCTACCGTCGGCGAAGACTTAAATAATCTCAAGCCCTGTAGGTCATTTCCCCGCAGCTTGGTGCGCTAAGTCAATTGCCTATCCAAAGTCCGTCATTCCCGCATGCTTTAAGCGGTGGCTCGACTGGGCTCGCCACTGAGACTGTCGAAGTGGAATCCAGGCGAGATCGGAACTGGACGCCGGACCCATTCGACGTGGCTCAGAGTCGTGGTGAGCATAGTCGAAACCAAGATAAGAACATGCGGGGGTCACGCCTTTAGGACAAATCTCATCGCCGAGCGTGAGCCGAGACCTATGTCTTCCGTTTAGATCTGATCTGCGGCTTTGCTATGCGCGCAGCATTCCGGCACCTGCCTTTCCGGACTTATGAATATTCCGGGCTAACTCCCTGTTTTTTCGTATATTCTCTCCGGAATCTCCTTCTAAGTACTTTGGTTAACTTTTTGTTTGGGCAAACGTCTAAACGATTGTCGGGATACCTCGAAACCCATCCCGAGGCGGGTTTGCTGAACACGGACTTGAAATGAACCAGCTTGCTCAACAAGACCTTCGGGATGAAGAAATCGTGGCCCTGTGCCAGCAGGGACAGGGCGAAGTTTTCGAGATTCTCGTGCGGAGGTACATGGAAAAGGCGTTCCGGATCGCCTTCGATTTCACGCATAACACTGAAGAGGCCAAGGATCTCTCCCAGGATGCTTTTCTACGCGCGTTTACGCGGATCAAGCAGTTTGACGGCAGATCCAGTTTCTATACCTGGTTTTACCGTTTGGTTGTCAATATCTGTCTGGACTATACCCGTCGCAAGGGACGGGTGATTTGGGAGCGGTTGGAGAAAGAAGGCGAGGCTGGCAGCGAGGCGGTGGAGTTGGTCGATACCTCTGCGTTGCCGGATGAAGAGGCGATTGCCGGAGAAGCCAAGCGCCGAGCGGATCTGACTTTGGAAGCGATGCCAAACAAACAACGGACCGCGTTCTTGTTGCGTAACCATCAGGGACTCTCGATCCCGGACGTTGCTAGAGTGATGAAAACCACTGAAGGAACAGTGCGAGTCTATCTGCATCGCGCCGTGGCAGCGCTCCGGCAAAGCTTGTTGGAATTCGTTTAGGGAAGAATGACTATGGAACGTATGGACACACTGAAAACCGCCTGCGTGGATTTTGAAGAAGATCTGGTGCTCTTTTACTATGGCGATGATTCAGCAGCGGATCACCGCCGGGTAGAAGAGCATCTCAAAACATGCGCGCCCTGTCGTGGCTTCGTCGAGGACCTGCGGAAGTTACTCCCTCAGATGGCTAAGCCGAGCGAGTTGCCGCAATCGTTCTGGGACAATTATTACCATGAGATGGTGGCGAAGTTAGCCGTCCAGCAGGAACGAAATTCTTGGTGGAAGAACCTGTTTGTGCCGATGCGTAGGTGGATGTTGCCGGCTTTCGGCACCGCCGGGGTGGCCACGCTGGCTATCGGTCTGGTAATTGGCAAGGGCAACTGGCATCCGTTCGGCGAGCCGCGGGAAAAGATCCCGCAGGAAATCTTGGCGGACACGAATCAGTTGGAGTTTTTTAGATCCATGGATATGATCGAAACGCTGAGCTCCCTCGAATCCCCGGACGGAACGAAGGTACAACCGGGAGACGATTACCATAGCTAACGAGGACGACTTGACACAGGAGATCATGAACGCGCAGGACGATTAGGAGCAGCAAGGCGGCCGGAATGTTGAAACGAATTGTAGGATTAGTCAGTGTTTGCTTCGTCTTGTTGCTGCCGGTCTATGGCTGGGGAAGAGACGGGAGCGACAGTTGGCGGGGGCTCAGTCCCAAAGACAAGGAGAACGTTCAGCGCAACTATCAACGTTGGCAGAACCTTCCGCAGCAGGACAAGGAGCATCTCCGCCAAGAATGGGATCGCTTTAAGAACCTGCCACCGGATCAACGCGACAAGCTGCGCCGGCGCTACGATGAGCAGCGCCGGTAACGGTAGTTTGCGTTCCCGTACAATCTATTTCACCCACTATCGTCTGGCAGCGAGTCACCTGCTTTGCAGGGCATAGTAGGCGGCGCAATTGTCCCACAGGATATTTTTCTTGTCACCGTCGGAAAGCGGTAATTTGAGGAAGTGATCGACGGCCTCCGGGTACTTGGAGTCCCCATGGGGATAGTCCGTCGAGAAAACGATATGATGACTGCCGATAAAGTCGATGACGTGCTTGACGGTAGTTTCATCGGGCTCTACGGACACGACACAGTGGCGTTTAAAGTATTCGCTCGGTGCCATGGTCAAATCCGGCGCCCACACATCACCTTCGCGTTCCCATCCCTCATCCAACCGCCACAAGAGCCACGGTAGCCAACTACAATTGGCTTCCAAAAAGGCAACCCGCAGTTTTGGATGGCGGGCGAACACGCCGCCGGCGCAAAAACTTCCGAGTGCTAGCATCTGTTCCATCGGCTGTGCGTAGATGCGGCGGAGCATCAGATTGGGCTCCAGTCGCTCCCCGATCTGGCGCCGTCCGGTCCCGGTGGATTCGTGAAATCCCAATGACAGACCAAGCTCTTCTAAGGCGTCCCAAAGGGGCTCGTAGTAGGGGTCGTGCCATTGATGGTCAACCAGGGGGTTGGCCCGCAGAAAGACCGCCCGAAATCCTAACTCCCGGGCGCACCGCCGCGCTTCATCCACCGCGTCATTCATGTCGTAGGGCGAGACCATTCCGGCACCGAACAGTCGCTGGGTGTCCCGCTGGCAAAAATCGTAAAGCCAGTTGTTGTAAGCCCGGGCGATGGCCGCGGCGAAATCCGGCTCCATATCATCTACCACTAGTGCTCTGAGGCCTCGCGTCGGATAGAGCACCGCGAGGTCGATTCCCTCGATGTCCATGGCTTCGAGCTGAACTTCCGCCGTCCAGCCACGCTCGGCGTAGGGTCGATAGATGTCCTGGTTGCGTGCGAAATTCTGCCCCCGATCGGATCGGTGGTTTCTGTTCGTCTTGCGCGCCCACTCCCGGCCGTCGGGATAGACCATGCGCAGGTCGCGCACGTTGTGACTGGTCACGCCCCGCGGCGCCCGGCCCCGGTATGGGCTATCGATATAGCGCTCCCAGAGATCCGGTGGTTCCATGATGTGCATGTCGCTATCCAGAACCTTGAAACCTTGCTTGGCCATCTGACCTTCCTCCTCAGCGAGCGATAGTATAGAGTATCGACGGTGTCAATGAACCGGACAAATGGACAGTTACTCATTTCGCCCTGAGATCCTTCACTGACGTTCAGGATGACAGTCGAAGGGTTCAGGATGACAACCGCTCCCACTGTCATGCTGAGCGGGCAGCGAAGAATCTCTATTGCTGTCGCTGTCGCCGACTAACTCTCACAGCCGCAAATTGAGTCACTAGCGGATGAAGGCTACCGATCTCTACCGGAGAAGTGCGTGATGGAAACTGGTATTCTGCTTTTCAGCGCGCTATAGCTGAAAAATGATTATTGTGTTAACCGACAGGAGACTGAGCTATGACCACCGCCAAACGACTTCCGGTTTTTGAAAAATTCATTCAAGACACGCGCGCCGCCTGTGCAGAGTTGCCGGACACGGAAGCGCGGATGAAACGGGTGAAGGTGTTGCTCGAAGGGCTGGTGAAGGATGCGACCTTGAAGGAGCATTGCAAAAACTGGCCATCCACCGAGGGACACAAGAACTTACTCTTGTATGAAGACCCGGATTATCAGTTCGTGGTAAACGCAGTCGTGCGCACCCCGGGGCGCGACGGCAGGATCCACGATCATGCCCATGCCTGGACCGCCTATGGCGTGCTCGACGGGACGGAGCGGCTCGAGCGTTACCGCCGCGTCGATGACGGCAGAAAAGAGCAATATGCTCTGCTCGAGCTGGAAAGCCTCACCGAGGGATATCCCGGTAAAGTCGATCTGGTGCCGCCGTTTGCGATTCACTCCGAAAAGGGTGGCCCGGCGCGATCGGTGGCCGTGATCGTACGGTCGGAGCGGCTCGTGGGCCGCACTTTGCAAGGTCGCTATGACGCCAAAAAGGACAGCTACAGTCAAGGTCAAGGTCCGACTCAAGTGCCCCTGGAACTCGTGTGAAGCGGCATCGAGATTTGCGACCCTCGTAACGAGCAAGCCACTGAAGTTCCTCCGCGCCTTGGTTAATCTCAAGTCGCGCGAGGAAATCCTACCACTGCGCCATGATCGAACACCGCGATCACCAAACGGAGGCTAGTCAATGAAGAAAGTCCAACTAAAAGTCGGCGTTAACACCGTCGAAGGAACGCTGGTCGATTTCGAGACGCTGCGGGAGGAATACAACTCATACAAGCTCGCCGACGGATCGATTATCAGAATGAAAACCGTAGTCACAAACATAATACGAACCGAGGAATTCGCGCCCACGGGAGAACCCATCTACGTAGTGAATTCCCAAAACGTGCTCGTCGCCGACGTTCCTGACGAGCTTAAGAAAGCCGGGCAGCTCCAGTAACAGTCTGCTTTCAGGAGAATCGATGAAAAGGTATAACGGACAGGAGTGAAGTATTAATCGGAATAAATTATTGATGCCTGAGGGGAGACTTGAACGCTCACGCACGAGTCTATTTACGTTGCCCGCCGTACTAATCCTCCCCACGATCGTTCCGCATCGGTAAAATTCAAGCCAGGTTCTTTGAGGGTTTGCGCTGATTTCTGAAAGCAGAGGGTTCTCGGATCAATAGGGGCGTGCTTGCCCTATTCGCTAATGAAGCTAATGCAATGGGGCGAAATCGCTTGATCTGCTGCCGATCCTTTTGTGTCGCCAATTTTTGATAGATAGAGCGCTCCACGCCTTTTCTTGGCAGCCATAATAATCCACGTCATCTTCCTGTCTCGGTATTTTTCAAAGATCGGGTCGCGGATCTTCTAAACTTGCACCCTTTCCACAACATCCAAGTCCTTGGCATTCCGCTTGCGGAAATCCGCAGGGCGACGACTACTCGACGTACAAGTGTTCTTGATTGGGGACGGCAACTTTCCGAATCAAACGCACAAAGTTTGATTCTGGCAGAGGCGGTTAACAACCGCAGATGAAGTAGCATTTTGATGCTTGAGCGATGCAAATCCGTAGTTAGGGCTGGTCGCGGAAGTACTTCCGTCATTGAACAGTCCTATCCGCTTTCCCCGTTACAAAAGGGAGTACTGTTTCACAGCCTAGAAGAACGTGGTTCGGGTGTTTATGTTGACCAGATCTTCTGCACTCTAAGCGAGGCTGTTGATGTCTCTGCGCTGCGCCGAGCCTGGCAACAGATTTACAAACGACATCGTATTCTACGTACGAGCTTTCGTTGGGACAAACTTCCAGAGCCGATTCAAGAAGTTCACCATCAAGTTGAAATCCCCTTCGAACAATTAATCTGGCGCGGCCTGACACCAGAGGAGAAAGAAAAGGCAGGTTTGGAATTGTTGGCAAGCGAGCGCCGTCATGGCTTCGATCTATCACAAGCTCCGATCACGCGTATAACGCTCATTCACTATGACGAACACACGTACCAGCTGCTGTGGACCTATCATCATATTCTCGTAGATGGCCGGTCGGTCCTGTCGATTATGGATGAGTTGTTTCAGTTCTACGCCGCCTATCGTGACAAACGAGACTTGGTTCTGCCAGAGCCACGTCCCTACCGTGATTACATCCAGTGGTTGCAGGAGCAAGATTTCAGTCGGTATGAAAATTATTGGCGCACCACGCTCAAAGGTTTCCGGAGGCCAACCCTATTATCGTTACCCCCCGCCCACGAAAGCGAACATCGCAAACATCAGGCTTTCGATGCTGAGGAGATAAAACTTTCCACTGAGACAACTTCCAAGCTCAATGCATTTGTCAAAGAGCATAAGGTATCTCTGAATACCTTGCTCCAAGGCGCGTGGGCTTTATTGTTACATCGCTATAGCGGCGAGGAGGACATTGTCTTTGGTGCCATAAGGGCGTGCCGGCATTCAACCGTGAAGGGCGGGGACTCGATGGTGGGGCTATTTATCAACACTCTGCCCATGCGCGTGCGGGTTAAACCCGAAACGCGGGTCATGGATTGTCTCCAAGAGCTACGTAGGCAACAGGTCGAGCTTCGCGAGTACGAACAAACGCCACTGCTTCAAGTCCAAGGATGGAGTGAAGTGCCTCGTGGGACCCCACTTTTCGAGAGCATCGTTGTGTTCGAAAACACGCTGCCGGACGCTCCGTTGCGTGCGAAAGGTGGGGAGTGGCTAAATCGTCGCTTTTATCACGTAGGCCAAAGTCACTTTCCACTCGCTTTCGACGTGTGCTCTGACGCAGAGATCGGTCTCCGCATTGAGTACGATTGTCGCCGCTTCGATGCCGCTTCGATCAAACGAATGTTAGCCCACCTTCAAAGATTGCTGGAAGGGATGACTGCCAACCGAGACCGGCGCGTGGCCGATTTGGCGATGGTTACCGCCACAGAACGGAAACAGTTGCTGGTAGATTGGAATTCAACGGAGAGAGCCTACGCAAGCCATACTTTGCATGAGTTGTTTGAAGCGCAGGTGGAAGAGACTCCCCATGCAGTGGCGGTTATCTTTGAAACCGAAATGCTCACATACCGAGAACTCAATCACCGATCGAATCAGCTTGCACACCACCTGCGAAGCATAGGTGTAGGGCCGGATATGTTGGTTGGTCTCTGCCTAGAGCGGTCCTTGGAGATGGTCGTGGGCCTATTAGGAATTCTTAAGGCCGGCGGAGCCTATGTTCCTTTAGACCCCGGGTATCCCAAGGATCGGCTGGGATACATGATCAAAGACTCCCAAATGCTCGTATTGCTCACCCAACAGCACCTCATGGAACAAATTCCCGAACTCAACGCTCAGATCTTGTGCCTCGACACGGATAGGAAGGTCATTGCTGAGGAAAGTAGCTTCAACCCGATTAGCTTATCCAGGCCTGAGAACCTTGCCTACGTTATCTACACCTCAGGGTCTACGGGAAATCCCAAGGGAGTCATGATCCCCCACCGCGCCATCGTCAATCACATGCTGTGGATGCAGGAGACATTCCCCCTCAGCGAAACCGACCGTGTGGCGCAAAAGACTCCGATCAGTTTTGATGCCTCGGTGTGGGAGTTCTACGCGCCTCTATTTGCCGGCGCTCGGCTAGTCTTAGCGCCGCCCGGCGGACACCGTGACAGTCGATATCTAGTGAAGTTTATCGCCGAGCAAGAGATAACTGTGCTGCAACTTGTCCCTTCGCTATTGGGTATCGTCTTGGACGAGCCGGAGTTCTCAGCTTGCACGAGTTTGCGGCGAGTTTTCTGCGGGGGTGAGGCCTTAACGGTAGGTCTCAAGGAAAAGTTTCAGACACGGCTATCGGCCGAGTTATGCAACCTTTATGGACCCACTGAAACGACGATTGACGCCACGTTTTTCCGGTGCCAGCGCAACACAAAGAGTGATGCGATTCCTATTGGGCGTCCGATCGCGAACACAGCGGCTTTCATCCTGGATGCACAGCTAGAGCCTGTTTCAATCGGACTTCCCGGAGAGCTGTATATCGGTGGGACTGGTCTTGCGCGGGGGTATCTCAACCGGCCAGAGCTAACGAAGGAAAAGTTCATATCGAGTCCATTCGGCCTGCAACCTGGAGCCCGACTTTACAAGACTGGGGATCTAGCCCGATATCGACCCGATGGGAACATTGAGTACCTTGGTCGTATCGACAACCAGGTGAAGCTACGTGGACTTCGCGTCGAGTTGGGAGAGATTGAGGCGGTTCTCAGCCAACACCCAAAGGTGAAACAAGTCGTCGTGACGGTCCGTGAGGATGATCCCGGGGACCATAGGCTTATTGCCTATGTGGTTCCGGAAGCGGAATCGCTTTTCCACGTCAATGACCTGCGTCGCTACGTCAAAGAAAAACTGCCCGACTATATGGTGCCTTCCACATTCGTGCAACTCGATAGCTTCCCTTTGACTCCCAATGGCAAAATCGATGGGCGGAGTTTACCGAAACCGTCCTACGAAGGGACCCGTGACAAACCAGCCTATATGGCCCTACAAACGGAGGTGGAAAACGCGGTAGCCGAAGTTTGGCAGGGGGTGTTGAGGCGGAAAGAGATTGGTATCCACGACAACTTTTTCGATCTCGGCGGCCATTCCCTCCTCGCCATGCAGATCGTTTCCCGGGTGCGGGGTATTTTCAATGTTGACCTCTCTTTTCGAGATTTGTTTCAAACACCAACTGTAGCCGGGTTAGCCAATGCAATCGAAAGAGCCAAAAACACCAGGACTTCAAACAAATCGCAAGCTATCCCACGTCTGGTGCGGCAAGCTCGCGAAGTGAACGCGGCCAAGGGCGAAGGGTTGAAACCGTAAGGACTGGAGATGAATGTCCTGCGTCCAAAAGAGTCATTGACGGCTAATGGGGTTCCCGCTCAGGTCGACCTGGAAGATGTATTCGTCTTTTCCACGTCCTTCGCGCAGCAGCGGTTGTGGTTTCTTGATCAATACGGGCCCCATAGCTCCCTGTATAATGTTCCAGTTGCTTTTCACCTCAAGGGGCTGTTTCAACTCACGGCATTAACCCGGGCCGTCAACGAAATTGTATTCCGGCATGAAGCCTTGCGGACAACCTTCTCGACTTCGGAAGAAAAAGAGCTGGTTCAGGTGGTCGCTCAGTCTCTTTCCGTGAACCCGCAGATGTTCGATCTTCGAGAGCTAGCAGGCAAGGAGCGTGATACTGAAGTCAATCGAATCCTGGTGGAAGAAGTCCACCGGCCTTTTGAGCTTTCCCGTGGACCCTTATTGAGAGTGGCCGTTATACAGTTGAGCCGTGATGAGCATGTATTGCTGTTGATCACCCATCACATCGTTTCTGATGGATGGTCGATGGATAATCTGCTGCGCGAGTTATCCATGCTCTATGCAGACTTCTGCGTGGGGCAGCCGTCCTCCCTACCGGATCTTCCTATCCAGTTTGCCGACTTCGCGCTATGGCAGCGCGAGTCTTTGACCGGCGACCTCCTGGATCGACAGTTTGCATATTGGAAAACGCAACTGAATGGCATGCCTGCCTTATTGGATTTACCGACGGATCGACCACGTCCTCCGGTACAGAGATTCCGTGGCGCACATCAAGCCGTGTTCATACCACCAGAGTTGTCAGACGCGCTTAAGGCTATGAGCCGTCATGAAGGCGTCACTCTATTCATGACTTTGCTAGCCGCGTTTCAGACCTTGCTCCATCGCTATTCTAGACAGGATGACATTGTGGTGGGATCCCCCATCGCGGGTCGCAACCGGGCCGAAGTTGAAGATTTGATAGGCTTCTTTGCCAACACCCTGGTTCTAAGAACCGATCTATCCGGCGATCCCGCGTTTCGTGAATTGTTGCAGCGGGTGCGAGATGTAGCGCTTCAGGCTTATGCGCACCAGGACCTGCCGTTCGAGAAGCTAGTGGAAAAGCTACAACCGCAGCGAAACCGCAGCTATACGCCACTCTTTCAGGTGATGTTTGCCCTTCACACACCGAGCGCGGAATTGAGCTTGCCAGGGTTGGCGATATCTTCCCTTGAAGTCGCAACGGACACAGCGAAGTTTGACCTCACTCTTGCGCTCGTGGACGAGCCAAAAGGACTGAGGGGATTCCTAGAGTACAACACCGATCTCTTCGATGCGAGCACGATAGAACGGATGCTGGGTCATTTTCAGGCTCTGTTGCAAGGTATTGGCGCCAATCCAGAACAGCACCTTTCGCAGTTGCCTTTGCTCACCGATGACGAAAAACAACATTTATTGGCGGAGCGGGGAAGCAAGAAGGCAGACTTCAGCCGAAGTGAGTGCGTACACGAGATCTTTGAGGCGCAAGTTTTGCGAACGCCCGACAAAGTTGCCGTGGTTTTTCAAAATCAGGAGTTGACGTACCAACAGCTCAATCGCCTCGCTAATCAAGTGGCTCGCCAGCTACAGGCGTTGGGAGTCGCACCGGAATCGCTCGTAGGTATCTACACGGAGCGGTCTCTAGAAATGATCGTGGCCATCTTGGGTGTCCTGAAAGCGGGCGGCGCCTATGTACCCCTTGACCCGGTCTGGCCCCGGGAACGACTCAGTTTCATGATGGCGGACTCGCAGGTCAAGGTCGTGCTGACGCAAAACAAGCTGATGGCAAGATTACAGCTCCATGACACCCAAGTTTTATGTCTCGATACCCTGAGCCAGACAGATGGGTTGCAAGCGTCGGCAACGGATTCAAATCCCTTAAGCGGAGCTACGGCGAACAATCTTGCATACGTTATCTACACTTCAGGTTCCACCGGGACACCGAAAGGCGCATTGTTATCCCATTACAACGTCACCCGTTTGTTTCATGCTACTCATTCCTGGTTTCGCTTCGACGAAAACGATGTCTGGACATTGTTTCATTCCTACGCTTTTGACTTTTCCGTCTGGGAGATATGGGGTGCGCTGCTTTACGGCGGAAAACTCGTGATTGTGCCCTATCGGGACAGCCGTTCACCCGAGATGTTTTACAATCTACTGCGCGAGGAGAAGGTAACGGTGCTGAATCAGACGCCCTCGGCGTTCCGCCAGCTGATTGAGATCGAACCATCGCTCGGCAAGGGGCAGGAACTTGCACTTCGATTGGTTATCTTTGGCGGAGAAACGTTGGATTTTCTGAGTCTCAAACCTTGGTTTGATCGTCACGGGGATCAAACTCCACGGTTGATCAACATGTATGGGATCACGGAAACTACGGTTCATGTGACGTATCGTCCAATCACGGTAGCGGACCTCGCCGCGAAGGGGAAGAGTTTCATCGGCGTGCCGATCCCCGACCTAGAGTTATACGCCCTCGACCAAAACCAAAATCCGCTACCCATAGGTGTCCCTGGAGAACTCTACGTTGGCGGAGCGGGTGTTGCACGAGGCTATCTCAATCGGTCTGAACTCACCAATGAGCGTTTCATTTCTAATCCCTTCACTTGTAAATCGGGGGAAAGATTCTATCGATCAGGCGACCTCGTACGTCTTCTCCCCAATCGGGACATCGAATACCTCGGCCGAATGGATCATCAAGTAAAGATCCGGGGCTTTAGAATTGAACTGGGAGAAATTGAGGCTGCACTCACTCAACATTTCGCGGTGAAACAAGTCGTCGTAACGGTCTGTGAAAACGACCCTGGAGACAAGCGGCTTGTCGCCTACGTGGTGCCAGAGCAAGAATCGCTCTTTCACGCGAATGATCTACGCAACTACGTCAAAGAAAAATTGCCCGACTACATGGTGCCTTCCGCGCTCGTACAGCTAGACAGCTTTCCGTTAACGTCCAACGGAAAACTCGATCGTGACGCGTTACCCGCGCCTAACTTCACCGCCCGCGATGATCAACGGTCATTCGTTGCGCCTCAAACCGAGCTTGAACGCACGATAGCCACGATTTGGCAAAAGCTTCTCCGCATCGAGGAAGTCGGTGTCCACGACAACTTTTTTGACCTTGGGGGGCATTCGTTGCTTCTCATCCAGCTTCACAGTCATCTCACCAAGGCGGTTGAGGTAAAGTTATCCATTATCGATCTGTTTGAATATTCAACGATTTATGCCATGGCCAGATATTTGAATCGACGACAACTAGGATGCGATTCTCTTCCGCGTCACGAACCCAGCGGAGAGAACGTGGAACAGCGCAGGCTGCGCATTGCGCGACAGCGGCAGCAACGACAGCAACTTTCCAGCGGTGAATGATTCATGATGAAGGACTCCACAAGCTCAGCTGAAACCACTGGCTTGGAGATCGCCATCGTTGGAATGGCGGTTCGATTGCCCGGCGCTCGTGACGTCGCAGAGTTTTGGCAAAACCTACGACGAGGAAAAGAGTCGATCACTTTTTTTTCTGACGACGAACTAAAATGCGCGGGCATCGATCCATCGCTCATCGCCAACCCCAATTATGTGGGGGGGGCGGCCGTTCTTGATGGTATTGAGTTATTTGATGCTGCCTTCTTCGGTTTCAATCCCAAGGAAGCTGGCCTTCTGGATCCGCAACATCGCCTCTTCTTAGAATGCGCCTGGGAAGCGATCGAAGATGCCGGATATACCTCTGATACGTATAAGGGCGCCATCGGCGTGTATGCCGGTGCGAGCCATAGCAATTACAGTTTCAACGTCCACTCCGATTCAAGCGGTGCTGACTCGTCGAATGCTTACCAAATTCTTTTGAGGAACGGAGGAGATTTTGTTCCCACTCGAGTTTCCTACAAACTGAACTTGCAAGGGCCGAGTATCAATGTACAAACCGGATGTTCGACTTCGTTGGTAGCTGTTCACCTTGCCTCTCAAGGATTGCTCAACGGCGAGTGCGATATGGCTTTGGCTGGTGGTGTTTCGGCAAGCGTTCCCCGAAGAATGGGTTATCTCTATCAAGAAGGGATGATCAATTCTCCCGACGGGCACTGCAGGGCCTTCGATGCCAAAGCCAAAGGCACGATCGGTGGAGAAGGTGTCGGCGTCGTCGTTCTCAAGCGGCTTGCGGACGCGATGACGGACGGGGATACCATCTATGCGATCATCAAAGGCTCGGCCATCAATAACGATGGTAGCCAAAAGGTCGGTTTCACGGCTCCCAGCGTCGACGGGCAGGCGAAGGTGATTCGCACCGCTCATGTCATGGCCAATGTCGATCCGGAATCCATTACCTATGTCGAAGGCCACGGCACCGGCACTGAATTAGGCGACCCCATCGAAGTAGCGGCCCTAACCAAAGCATTCCGCGCGCGTACGACTAAAAAACGCTTCTGCAGCATTGGTTCGGTCAAAACGAACGTCGGACATCTCGATGTTGCCGCTGGAGTCGCAGGTCTGATCAAAACTGTCTTGGCACTGAAGCATAAACAACTGCCGCCAAGTCTTCACTTCGAGAAGCCAAATCCCAAAATCGATTTCGACAACAGCCCTTTTTTTGTTCAGAACCAACTTTCGGAATGGCCGCCCGGGGCGACACCCCGGCGGGCCGGTGTGAGTTCCTTCGGCATTGGTGGAACCAATGCCCATGTCGTCCTTGAGGAAGCGCCGGCGCGTGAAACGGTGGCAACAAATCGAATGGAGCAGCTCATCGTCCTCTCGGCGAAAACCCCGGGCGCCCTCGAGGAAGCAACAAAAAACCTTGCGTGCCATTTGCAAGATCATCCAGAACTCCATTGGGCGGATGCAGCCTATACACTGCAGTCAGGCCGCCGAGTTTTCGAGCATCGGCGTATGGTTGTCTGCCGGGATGCCGCTAGCGCTGTCAATTCACTCAGCACCGGGGAGCCCGAGCGCGTCCTGACCAGGCATATCGGTCGTACGGAAACCGCGGTTGCCTTCATGTTTCCCGGCCAGGGGGCCCAGTACATCAATATGGGAAAAGCGTTGTATGATGAGAAGTCGCTTTTCTACAATCAAATCTCTGAGTGTGCCGAACTGCTCCTGCCTCAACTCGGGCTCGATATTCGAGCCGTGTTGTATCCGGATCCTGTGCATTTGGAAGTCCCTGAACAGCAAATAAATCAGACTTTCATCACCCAACCGTTGTTGTTTGCCATCGAATACAGTCTGGCCAAACTTTGGATGCAGTGGGGTATTCAGCCACGTTCCATGATCGGGCATAGCTTAGGCGAATATGTTGCGGCATCCCTGGCTGGGGTTTTCTCGCGAGATGAAGCCCTGCTGTTGCTCGCCGCGCGCGCGCGACTTATGCAGTCGCTGCCCCCTGGAGCTATGTTAGCCGTTCGCCTGCCAACGGCCGACTTGGAGGGGCGACTAGGCAACGATCTATCCATAGCGGCAATTAATAGTCCTTCGTTGACCGTGATTTCCGGAGGCGTTGAGCAGGTCCAAGCACTAGCGGATGAACTTACCGCCAGCAAAGTCCCCTGCCGGCGACTGGCCACATCTCACGCCTTTCATTCGCAGATGCTGGATTCGATATTAGGACCCTTCGGTGACCTTGTGCGGCGCCTGCGGCTCAATCCTCCGCAAATTCCATGGGTATCCTCTCTTACCGGGGACTGGGTTACGGCCGCGCAGGCGACGGATCCTAACTATTGGGTGCAGCAACTACGGCAGCCGGTCCGTTTCGCCGACGGACTGCGCGTTCTTTTGCAGGAGCCAAATCTCTCATTCCTAGAGGTTGGACCTGGACAAGCATTGAGCACACTTGCGCGACAGCATCCAGACAGGAAGGTGGAACATGAGATCCTATCTTCGTTGCACACCGATCGTGGAGCGGGCCTTGACGTGAGCAGCATGCTGCATTCGTTGGGTCGCCTGTGGCTTGCAGGCACAAACGTGGATTGGGCCGGTGTGCACGACTACCAACCGCGCCAGCGTATCGCCTTGCCGACCTATCCCTTCGAGCGAAAGCGTTTTTGGGTATCTCGCCCAGAGGCCGAAGTGGATAACGGGAAAAAGAAGGAGGAGGGTTTGCCCGTCATGGATTCTTTGCCAGCCGTCAATCAAAATGAGCTTGCTGTAACTAACACGGACCACACAGAATTTGGTCAGCTTCAGTCGCATAACGTTGGCACAGAGAATACGATCCGGAGGGATAATGTGTTGGCGAACCTGCAGGGTTTGTTCAGTGAACTTTCCGGGATTGACGTCACTGAAATGGATCAGTCTATGCCGTTCCTCGAACTTGGCCTTGACTCCCTTCTCCTCACGCAAGCCAGCGCTACGATCCAAAAGCAATTCGGAGTCAAAGTTACCTTCCGGCAACTGCTTGAAGAATTATCGAATTTGAAGGCATTAGCAGACCACTTGTCTCCATTGCTTCCAGAGGAACCATCTCTGAACCAGGCGAGCATCCTACAAGAGAAGGCGGCGCAGCTCACGCCGTTCTCCGGGAACGGCGCGGGCAAAACAGTAAACGTGCATCAACCGGTTAATGCTAGTCCAAGCACTCTGGAGCAGATTTTCGCAAAACAGTTGGAACTTATGTCAAGGCAGCTTGATATGCTCCAAACCGGTCGAGAGGTAGAGCCTGCGACTCGGGGTGTGAACGGCGGTGCTGCGCTGCACAATGCTATTGACGTAGTCGCAACTCGTACGCCGTTGATGTCCGGCGACGTACAAGAACATCCCTATTCCCGGCCACTCGTTTGTGAGCAGGCTAAGCCGAGCACGCCTGGGTTTGGCCCTTACAAGCCGATCATCAAAGACGCTGACCGCGGTTTGACGCCGCGCCAGCGAGAATACTTAGATGCCCTGATCGCACGCTACACGGCTCGAACGAGAGAATCGAAGCGTCTGACCTCGCAGCATCGCCCGCATCTTGCTGACCCCCGCACCGTCGCTGGTTTCCGGCTGCTATGGAAGGAATTGGTGTACCCCATCGTGACCGAACGCTCCGCGGGATCCCGACTCTGGGATGTGGACGGCAACGAATATGTTGACCTAACAAGTGGTTTCGGCGCGATTCTCTTCGGTCATGCGCCGACGTTTGTGACTCACGCGATTGAAGAGCAACTCCAGCGAGGGATGGAAATCGGTCCGCAATCGCCCCTCGCCGGCCGAGTCGCGCAGTTGCTCTGCGAACTGACCGGCATGGACCGCGCGGCTTTCTGCAACACGGGTTCCGAAGCTGTACTCGCGGCGTTAAGAATTGCCCGCACCGTAACGGGGCGCGAAAAGGTTGCGATGTTCTCCGGCGATTATCACGGTATCTTCGACGAAGTGGTTGTGCGATCGGTTGGAACGAAGGAAGTTCCAAAGTCGCGTCCGGCCGCTCCGGGAATTCCAGTCAATATGGCGGAAAATGTCATCGTACTGGAGTATGGCAGTCCGAAATCGCTGGAGATTCTGCGCGCTCATGCCCACGAACTTGCCGCCGTAATCGTCGAACCCGTTCAAAGTCGGCGTCTTGATTTGCAGCCCAAAGAGTTCCTGCAGGAACTTCGAGAGTTAACAGCTCAGTCGGGAACCGCGTTGATCTTTGATGAAATGGTCACGGGATTTCGGGCCCATCAGGGGGGAGCCCAAGCTTTATTCGGCATAAAGGCGGATATCGCAACCTACGGAAAGGTTATCGGTGGCGGGTTGCCGATCGGTGTTGTCGCAGGCAAGGCCGCCTTTATGGATGCTCTCGATGGTGGCATGTGGAATTACGGCGACAATTCGGCGCCTGAAGTCGGCATGACGTTCTTCGCAGGAACTTTCGTGCGACACCCCTTGGTCCTTGCTGCTGCTTGGGCCTGTCTGAATCATCTCAAAGAACAAGGCCCTGACTTGCAACTTCAATTGAACCAGCGGACCCAGAGATTGGTAGAAGGCTTGACTGCCCACACTAAACGGATGGAATTACCGGTGCGCGTCACTCATTTTAGTTCGCTGTTCTCGCTCGAGTTTTCCCCTGATCTACCCTATGCGAACCTCTTTTACGCCTACATGCGGGACAAAGGCATTCACATGTGGGAGGGTCGTGTCGGTGTTCTTACTACGGCGCATGCTGATAAGGATGTCGATCGGATAATCGACGCTTTCAAAGAGAGTGTCGCAGAAATGCAAGAGGCCGGTTTTCTTCCCGCACCGCCGAACGCTCCGGAGGCGATGAAGAAGCCACACAATAGCGACGCCGAGACTCCTCCAAGCTATCCTTTAACTGATGCCCAGCGTGAACTTTGGCTGGCGACGCGGATGGGCGACGATTCCTCCCGCGCGTTCGTTGATTCTGTGGCATTGCATCTCCACGGGCCGTTCCAAATAGAGGCCATGGTCAAGGCAATTCAACAATTAGTGGAGCGCCACGATTCGCTTCGGAGCACCTTCACGGACAACGGGGAAGAGCGCGTAGTAGCGGCGAGTATCCAGCTGGATGTTCCGTTAATCGATCTTTCCGGCTTGGCGCAGAGCGATCAGCCGGATCGGCTAGCGGAAATTGGCGCCGAGGAGAGTCGTGAATTAATTAACCTCGCCAAAGGGCCGTTGTTAAGAAGCCGTATCGTCAAACTTCAAGACGAATATCATGTCGTGTTTTTAAGTACGCACCACATCGCCGTAGATGGTTGGTCTCTCGGAGTTCTTCTCTCCGAGCTCGGCGCTATCTACTCGGCCGAGTCCAACGGTAAACCCCACGAGCTGCCAGCGGCGAGGCAATTTTTCGACTACCAGGCTTGGGAGGAAGACCAGCGTCAAAACGGCGTAAGAGCGGCCAGTGAGACGTATTGGCTGGAACAGTTCAAGGAACCCATTCCAATCCTGGAGCTGCCGGTGGACAGACCTCGCCCCGAGGTGAAGACTTATACTGCGGGCCGGCAACAGATGGTACTCCCGTCCGGGCTTTGCCAAGATCTGCGCCGGTTGGCTGCTCGACAGGGTTCAACCCCGTTTGCGACTCTTCTGGCTGCGTTCAACGCATTGCTTTATCGTTTGACAGGGGGGGACGATATCGTTGTTGGAATACCCGCGGCAGGGCAGCTAGCATTTGACGCGCCGGATCTTGTCGGCCATTGTGTTAACTTTCTGCCAGTGCGTAACCGCATTAATAGTAGTTCACCCTTCTCGGAGCATTTGGCTACGGTAAAAAATTTGGTTCTAGAGGCATACGATCATCAAAACTATACCTACGGCAGCCTCCTTGAAAAACTCAAACTTCCCCGGGATCCGAGCCGCTTACCCCTGGTATCAGTTAGTTTTAATCTGGATAGGGTTAGAGGCAGACCCGACTTCGGGAACTTGGATGTTGAGGTCGCGTTCACGCCTAGAAGCAGCATCAACTTTGATTGCCAGATCAACATCGATGACACAAGCAGCGATACCACGGTTAATTGGCAATACAACACGGATCTCTTCACACCGGAAACTGTCCAACGCTGGTTGCATCATTACCGAACTTTGCTAGAAGGAATTGTCTCGAAACCCGATCAGACTGTTTCGGCTCTACCCTTACTTACCGGACCGGAGAGGCAGCAACTCCTGGTAGAATGGAATGAGACGAAAAGCGATTACCCGAAGGACAAATGCGTCCATGAACTTTTCGAGGCCCAAGCCGGCCGATCTCCCGACGCCGTAGCAGTGGTTTTTGAAGGTAGGGAATTGACTTACGGAGAACTGAATCGGCGGGCAAATCTGCTCGCACACTATTTGTGTGCATTGGGTGTAGGGCCTGACGTTCCAGTTGGGATCTGCATGGATCGATCTTTGGAAATGATCATCGCTCTCTTGGGAACCCTAAAGGCCGGTGGAGCGTACGTGCCGCTGGATCCTGGTTACCCGAAGGACCGAATGAGTTTTATGATCAAGGACGCCAAGGTCGCGGTACTGCTAACTCAGCGGCGCTGGATGAAAATGTTACCTGAACATGGGTCGCAAGTGTTTTGTCTTGATCCAAATTGGGAACGCCTGGTTAAAAAAAGAGTCGAGAATCCGGTCATCCAAATGGCGCCCGGGAATCTCGCCTATGTGGTTTACACCTCCGGTTCTACTGGACGACCCAAGGGAGTAGAAGTCCCTCATCGCGGTATTACTCGTTTATTATTGGGTGTTGATTATGTGCAACTAGACGCAACTCAAACCTTCTGCCATCTGGCTCCCACTTCCTTTGACGCGGCTACCTTTGAACTATGGGGAGCACTTTTACACGGGGCAAAATGCGTACTATATCCCGGGGCCGTTCCAACTCCTGTTGAATTAGGAAAAGTACTCCACCAAAACAAAGTCAGCATTCTGTGGTTGACGGCATCATTATTCAATACGGTTATTGACGAGGCGCCTGAAGCCTTGTCCGAAGTCCGACGATTATTGATAGGCGGTGAATCCCTTTCCGTAAAGCACGTGCGGCGAGCGCTTGATCTCCTTCCCGAAACCCAGATTATCAATTGCTATGGACCGACCGAGAGCACGACTTTTACGTCGTGCTATCCTATCCCTCGCCAACTCGATGAATCGATCCGTTCGGTCCCAATCGGTCGACCGATAAGCAACACACAGGTCTATATTCTGGATTCGCGCTTGGAACCTGTTCCGGTTGGGGTTCCTGGAGAGCTCTATATTGGAGGAGACGGGCTGGCTCGTGGATATCTAAATTGCCCGGAGTTGACAGCTGAGAGGTTTATTGCCAATCCCTTCGGTCATGAATCGGGAGAACGGCTGTACAAAACAGGAGATCTTGTTCGCTATCAAGCCTGTCGCAACATTGAATTTCTCGAACGGATCGACAATCAAGTCAAGATCCGGGGCTTCCGTGTTGAGCCAGGAGAGATCGAGGCGTTTTTGGGTCGATATCCAGGCGTGCGCGATAAACTAGTGATTGCACAGGAGGACATACTTGGGGACAAACGGCTAGTCGCCTATGTTCTTAGAAATCCAGGTCATGATTTTAAAAGTCGTGAACTGAGAAACTTTTTGAAGCGCCATTTACCTGAGTACATGGTGCCCTCAGCATTCGTGTTTCTAGACTCTTTACCGCTAACGCCCAACGGTAAGGTGGATTATCGCGCTCTCCCCGATGCCCGGTACGAGGACATGAAGGAATGCGAATATGTCGGGCCTCGGGATGAGACGGAACGCGTCCTGTGCCGCGTTTGGTCTGAAGTACTTGGCGTTGATGCTGTCGGTCTTGACGATAACTTCTTTGCGATCGGAGGGCACTCGCTCCTAGCTGCTAGACTGTGCGCAAGATTGGACGAGGAATTCGGCCGCTCGCTTTCGCTCGGTGTCCTGTTCACGGCTCCGACCATTCGCTTACTCGCGGAATGCTACCGGACCTCTGCAGGATCAAAGGGCAGCTCTATACTCGTCCCACTCAGCACCGGGGGTAGTTTGCCACCAGTCTTTGCCGTACCGGGCGTATTCGGAAACGTGGTCGGCTTCGAGGCCCTGGCACGCGAGCTTGGATCCGAGCAGCCATTCTACCGGCTGCAATCGGTCGGGCTTGATGGGACAGAGGCGCCTCTCGATTCCATCGGAGAAATGGCAAGATTGTTTCTCACGGAGATGCGTTCGGTTCACCCGGGTCCTTACGCGATTCTCGGAGCCTGCTTTGGTGCAACCGTGGCCTACGAGATGACACGCCAGTTACTTGAAGGGGGGGAGGAAGTCGCATTCCTCGGCTTACTGGGCCCAACCGACCGCGAGGGTAACCCTGAGAAGGACAATCTTGCGCCTGTTCCGCGCGTCTGCAGACGCGCCATGGCTCTGGGCAACATTTGGAGCAATCGTTTGGGGCTGTATCTCGAGGAGATGCAAGGACTTTCCTCCCATGATCGGATCAAATATCTCACCAGTAAGATTTTTTCGCTCGGCGCCTCGATCGCTGATAAGAACCACTTGCAGGGTGCCCAGCGCGAGCTCAATCAAATTGAAGTTTATCGAGCGAATCTTGTTGCTCTTGATTGTTATCACCGTAAGTCACTGCATGGACGCTTAAGGGCTCTCGAGGTTTTTCAGCCGGTCCGGCTTGGTACCGATGTGCAAGAGCCTATCGATTGGAACGAGTTCTGGAAAGGATGCACGAAGGTACACCGCGTAGGGGGCCAGGACTCCGGGGATATGCTGAGCGGCAAAAATGTGCGTGTGATTGCTGCGCTCCTTAAGGAGCGACTGATAGCCGCTTTCGCCGACGATTTTGGAACGGTGAGAAGAATCAAAGAAGCCAAACAAGAATTAACCCCAACTTCGCCTGGCGCGGCGGGGTGAGCTATGAGTTACAAGAATGAATCAAGCACCCAGCTCCATGAGCTTAGCAAAGCCTGTCCAGATCCTACGGAAAGCCAACCTCACGCACGATGAATTCGTCGAAGAGTATCTCCTTCCTTTGCGGCCGGTCATATTGACAGAGGCCATAGCCCACTGGGTTGCATCAAGGAAATGGACCCCAAGCTTTTTTAGGGAGCATTACGGATCTACGCTCCTCACGATTGATGGACGCCAGCATACGATGCTAATTGGCGAGAGTTTGTCTCAGATTATTGCGGGAAATGGCCTCGACCTTATAGATATGGACTGAAGGCTTACCTATGCGTCCTAGAATTCCTCGGTCCCCTTTTGGGTTAGTAACACCGCGGGAGCTGCTTCACATTGATCGGTGAGCTTTGCCACAAGAATTACACTGGCGATGCTCGCGGAAGGGCAAAGATTCTTTAATGCTAAGAGGCTTTTCAAGCTAGCATAGATCTTGCGCAGGCCACGACTGGGGGGTCTAACGTGATACGGAATTCAGAATATTGGTGCCGGAGGGGGGACTTGAACCCTCACAGGGTTACCCCTACCGGATTTTGAGTCCTCTTTGTGTATGACCATCTAGTTGAAATTATTGAAATATTTCTCTAGATTATGTGACTGTGAAAGAAAATGTGTAAGTCGTACACGGCGTCGGAACGGATTGTTTTAAGCCATCAACAACTGGAGAACGGCGGCCACTCGACTTCACTGCGCACGAGCTGTCGATGCTCCGCACGCGCTGAACGCGCGAGGACCCAGATAGGCTAATTTTTGAAATCACTTTGACTCCTCGGACGCCCATCTCTCAACACTGCCAACTAAGTTACCCAGCAAAACTCGCCATTAAAGGGCTTCTTTCCTGACGGTCTTGGGTCATATCCACTACGACATAACCGCCTGCCAGCGCCATTCCATACAGTCCAATCTCAGAGTGAAAGGCTAACGCCCGCCTGATGTGCGCCTGGGGCAGTGCGGAGCCTGGCTCCGATTCCGTGACCAGCAGAGTGGGGGCCAAAAAAAGGGCGATGTTTCAGCTTTTTTGAAACACCGCCCTCATTGGACCCTCTCGATGACGTTGTTGCTAAATTCAGGCGAGGTCAAAGCGATCCAGGTTCTTCACTTTGTTCCAGGCCGCGACAAAGTCATGGACGAACTTCTCCTGCGCGTCCGAACTTCCGTACACCTCGGCCAGGGCCCGGAGCTGGGAGTGCGAACCGAAGATGAGTTCGACACGCGTGCCGGTCCACTTGACTTGGCCCGTCTTGCGATCGTGCCCTTCGAACACGTCCTTGGCATCTGAGACCGCGTTCCACTCGGTGCCCATGTCGAGCAGGTTCACGAACAAGTCGTTGGTCAGCGTCTCCGGCCGCCTGGTAAAGACGCCGTGTTGGGCTTGCCCGAAGCTGGCGTTCAGGGCCCGCATGCCGCCGACGAGAACCGTCATCTCTGGAGCGGTCAGCGTCAGCATGTTTGCCCGCTCCACCAGCAGCTCCTCCGCCGGTTTTCGGTGTCCGCTCGGAGGTAGTTGCGGAACCCGTCAGCTATCAGGGCAGCCACCATAGCCGCTGGCCCTTCTTTTAGCCGGAACAGGCCTTGCACTCGCCAAAGAATGCCAACCGATGGGAGGTTACGGTGAAACCACCCTGGAGCAGGGAGGCGGGCAGGATCTCTTCGCCCTTCCCGACTAAGATGTCATACACCCGTCCACAGGTCTGGCAAATGAAGTGCTGGTGCGAGTCCAGCAGCGGGTCGAAGTGCTGCGTCCGACCCAGGGTCAGCACCTGGAGTTTCCCTTCAGCCACCAGTTTCTGCAGATTATGATAGACCGTACCGAAGACTGATGTTGGGGTTATGCCTGCGCACCCTTTGGTAGATCTGATCGGCCGTGGGATGCGAGTTGTCGCCGGCAACCTCGTGCCACACAACTTCAAGCTGCCTGGTTTTTCTGCCGGTGCTTTTCTCCATGGGACGTCCTACGCCTCGAAATCTTCCGCAAGGAACCGCCTGGTTTCCGGTGCAAGCTTTGTCTCAGCCCGGGCCAGACCGGCGCCTCTCCATCACAATGTGCTCGTGGCCTGGTGACTCGCTACACACCCCCGTCAACAGCAAGCGCGGGCGAGCCGCAGATGGTAGCCCGCGCTTGCTGAAAGCTATTGGTAACGAACCAAAGTGGCGGCCGCGGCCCCTCGCATCCTATCGCTCAAGGTCGAAGCGATCGTTGTTCATGACCTTGTCCCACGCAGCCACGAAGTCACGCACGAACTTCTCCTTCGAGTCCTCTTGTGCGTAAACCTCCGCGAGGGCGCGGAGTTGGGAGTTTGAACCGAAGACGAGATCGACACGCGTGCCGGTCCACTTGACTTGCCCTGTCTTGCGATCGCGCCCTTCGAACACGTCCCCGGCGTCCGAGAGCGCCTTCCACTGCGTGCCCATGTCGAGCAAGCTCACGAAGAAGTCGTTGGTCAGCGTCTCGGGTTTCTTCGTGAAGACGCCGTGTCTTGGCTGTCCGGCATTGGCACCCAGCACGCGTAGGCCGCCGACGAGCACCGTCATCTCGGGCGCGG
>DAIRFP010000065.1:0-23208 GCA_036794995.1 Thermodesulfobacteriota bacterium
TTACTCAGATAGATTTCTTTCTTTCTCTCGCCGCTGTTAATTGCGACACAGTCTCCTTGGCGGGAGGAGGATCCGAATCCGAGAATCTTCGACTTTTGAAATATTTAAACGGCTCGCTATGAAGAACATATTGGTGCTAGTTTTTGGATAGCAATGCAAAGAATGCAAAAGGCGCAGGGGCTGGTTCAACTGCAAAAGGGGAAAAATTATGGATTTAAAGAATAAAGTTGCAATTGTTACGGGCGGCAACAGCGGGATCGGTATGGCCATCGTCTTGGAACTGGCCAAACAGGGGGCCAGCATCGTTATCGATTATGTCGCGCATCCGGAAGCCACCGAAAGTTTGGAGAAACAGGTCGCGGCCCTCGGCGACCAGGCCATTGGCGTGCGGGCTGACGTGAGTAAGGTCGCCGATCTGCAAAATTTGATCAAAGCCGCCGTCGAAAAGTTCGGCCGTGTCGACGTCATGGTCAACAACGCCGGCGTGGAGACCCGCACCTCCGTGCTCAACACGACTGAAGAGCAATATGAAAAGGTGCTCAATATTAATCTAAAGAGCGCCTTTTTCGGCACGCAGCTCGCGGCGCAGCAGATGATCAAGCAGGGCGGTGGCGGCCGCATCATTAATATTACCTCGGTGCACGAGGACTGGCCGATGCCGGGTAACACGGCCTATTGTCTATCCAAGGGTGGCATGCGCATGTTGACCCGCACTGCCGGGGTCGAGTTGGCGCCGCACAATATCCTCGTGGTTGGCGTCGGTCCCGGAGCCGTGGCAACCCCGATCAATCTTTCGACCATGCAGGATCCGGCGCTGATGAAGAAGCTTGACAGCGCAATCCCATTGGGCCGCATGGCCAAGCCGGAAGAAATCGCCAAGGTCGTGGCGTTCTTGGCGGGAGACGGGGCGAGCTACATCACGGCAACGACGATTTTTACCGACGGCGGTATCATGCAGAGTAGTCCCGGGCTTTAGGGAGAGACGGCACACGGAAGTTCAAGGTTCAATGTTCCAGGTTCAACGTTTAACTCGTTATGAAACTTTGAGATTGAACGTCGCACGGGCCGGACTCGATCTGGCGGAGCTCCGAAGATCGATCTCATGAATGCACAATGGGCTACGTAGCACGGAGGAGGAACCCAGACGATGGCTGAACTGCCTCATGTCGTGATCCTTGGCGCCGGGTTTGGCGGCATCGGCGCGCTCAAGAAACTGCGCGATGCCAACGTCCGGATTACCATCATCGACAAGCATGACTACCATACTTTTCAGCCGCTGCTGTACCAGGTAGCCAGCGATGAGTTGGGGCCAACCGAAGTGGGGTTTCCCATTCGTGAGCTGCTCCACGGCCACAAGAACGTTACGTTTCACCAGGCGGTGGTCAAGAGCGTCGATCTGGCCAAAAAAGAGGTCGTGACGGACGGCGGCGGCCCGATCCAATACGATTACCTGGTGCTGGCTCTAGGCGGGGTCGTCAATTTCTTTCACACACCGGGCGCCGAGCAATATGCGATTCCGCTTTATACGATGAACGATGCCATCCGTCTCAAGGAGCACATCCTCAAAGCCTTCGAGGCCGTTGATCAGAACCCGGCGCTCATAGATGACGGTGCGCTGAACTTCTGCGTGGTCGGCGGCGGCCCCACAGGAGTGGAACTGGCAGGGGCGCTGGTGGAGTTGTTGCACGCCGAACTGAAAAAGGATTATCCGAACCTGCCGGTAGAAAAGGCGCAAGTACTGCTTTACGAGCACTCGCCAAACCTCCTGGGAACCTTTGCACCGAGACTTGAGGGTTACGCGCGCAAAGCGTTGGAGGAACGCGGCGCGAAAGTGTACACGGGCACGGGCGTGAGCAAGATCGGCCCGGCAAGCATCGAGCTATCAACCGGGGCTACAGTGAAGACACATACAACAGTCTGGGCCGCCGGACTGCAGGCCGCTCCGGTCGTCAGCTCACTGGGCGTCGAACTGGCCCATGGCGGACGTATTCCAGTCGGCCCCGACCTCCAGGTTAAAGATCACTCCGCCGTCTTTGCCATCGGCGATATCGCAGCCATGACCGACGGTAAAACCGGTAAAATGCTGCCTGGGCTCGGCGCCACTGCACTGCAGGCCGGACGCCACGTCGGCGAGATGATTAAAAACATGATTGACGGAAAGCAACCCAAACCCTTCGAGTATCTCAACAAGGGCATGATGGCACAGGTAGGGCGCGGTGCGGCGGTGGTGGAGTTGCCCAACGGCGGCACCATGACCGGGCATCTGGCCTGGTTGGCCTGGCTGGGGGTGCACTTGTCTTTGCTGAACGGCGCCGAAGAAAAGTGCGGCATCTTCGTGGACTGGGGCTGGAACATTCTCACCCACAAGCGCGGCAAACGGATCATATTGAGCGACGAGGATGTCTTAGCGGCGCAGCGCGAGGGGTCGGATGGCTCCAAGTAAAACAGTGATCGGTACACAGTGAACAGTTATCAGTAAACAGTATGCGGTGTGTCTTTGCGCGATGAACAGAGCTATTTCCGATTTCGAGCTCGGATTTTCGGATCTTCACCAGGATACCTATTGGACTAAAGTCCAATATACAGAGACAAAGGGTCTGGGGTATGGTCCAAAAAAGGAGGAAAGTTATCATGTCTAACGTTCGAACAGGTTTGAGGCGCTAGAGAGATCTTAGCGGAATCGAGATAACCAAAAGATGATTCCGTCCCTTAGAGCATAAAACAAAAAGGAGTTCGACATGTATTTAAGAGGTTTAATTGTCGGTGTTGTCGTCGCCGCCTTGACGGCCGGTTCTTCTTTTCTGTCAGCGCAATCAAGCGGGACCAAGAAACCGCTGGGTAAAATGACCTGCGAGGATTTTCTCAGCTTCGAGGACAGCTTCAAGCCTAAAGTCGTCTATTGGGCCGTCGCCTATGGCCAGGGTGGTAAGCCTGAGAGTGCGGGCGTTCATGTCGAAGGAACCGAGAAGATGATTCCGGTCCTCATCGATGGCTGCAAAAAGGCCCCAAAGGAATCTTTCTGGGAGAAGGTAAAGGCCGAGGTCAAGAAACTCGAAAAGAAGCTGTGATCGCGCCATCGCCTGGTAATCGCGGACCGTCGAATGTCTTTGTTTCAAAGACCCAATGAAGATCGGGGAGGTGAGTATGCAAGAGAGATATTCTTTGGTGGTGTTATCCTTGATTATTTTGCTCTCGGGTTGCGCCACGGTTGAGACCGCAGGCCAAATTGAGTCAGGGAGACAAGCGCTGTTTACGGGTAACAATCAAGCCGCCCTCGGCTATTTCCAGCAGGCTGCGCAAGCCGATCCCACCGCGGTGTACGGCGCGACGCTACGAATGGGAGTTTCTAGCTATCTCGGCCAGGCCCAATACCTCACCGGGAACTACGCGCAAGCACAGCAGACTTTGCAAAAAGCGCTTTCTCAACATCCGAGCGATCATGTCGCAAGGTTATACCTCGGCCTTACGGAAGCTCGTCTAGGAGATCGTCAGGCGGGGCTGAGGGATATCGAGAACGGGATGAAAGGAATTGCGGCTTTTCTTAATTACTTGAACACCAACTTTGCGTACTCGTTTGGACAGTTTTGGGATCCGGGGGGTCAAATTCGCGCCTCGATTAAAACCGATCTCGGGATGATCTCCGGGGCAAATACCGATTGGCCGCAACTCATCGCTGCAGGCGAGCGGCTCGGGATCAGGATCGAGGAAGAGGAAGACAAAGCGCGGCAGCAGCAACAACAGCAACAGGAGATGCAGTTCCAAGGCGGTAGGTGATCTGGCAAGTGGAAGATTCACGGAATCCCCAATGCCCGCTTGTGCTTGCACCCGGCTGCAACGGCGGCGACAGTGACGTGGAGGTGGGCACTATTCGATGACATGCTAGCGGTTTGTTGGCGCTTATTTGAAACTCATGGGAAGGACTTTTCTCTCCAAGCTCCCGTTCTGGAGCATCCCGATGATCTATTCGGGAGTGACGATCGTATTGGGCCTGACTTTCCCCCATCTGGAATACCGTTACTTGGCCGGTTACAACCACGGCCTGACGGTCCCAGTCGCGATCGCCCTGTTCTCTTCCATCGCCCAGGGGGTGCTGGCCATGACCGCCATCGTTTTTTCCCTGGCCTTCGTCATGGTGCAGTTCAGCAGCGCTGCTTATTCACCCCGGCTGGTGTTATGGCTCAGTCGGGATCCCGTCATTTGGCATGCCATGGGGATATTCACCGCGACGTTTCTTTATTCTCTTGTGGCGCTGATCTGGGTGGACCGTTACGGTTCCGGTCGAGTGCCTTTTTTCTCGGGATGGCTGGTTATTGTGTTGACCATAGCGAGTGTCATGGTCATCGGTCTCTTGGTTCAGCGGCTGGCTCTTCTCCAGGTCGCTGGGATAATGCGCTTCATCGGTCAGAAGGGCAGACAGATAATCGGGGAGATCTATCCGCTCCTCGCGCCGGCCCAGGCCGAGAGCGAGATTGAAAACTTGTCAAAGCCGGACACGCCGAATCTGCCCGTGACCCAGACCGTTGTCTATGAAGGAGAGCCCATGGCGATCGCTGCCTACGACGTGCAAGGGTTGGTTAATTTGGCCAGGCAAACTGATGGATTGATCGTTATGCCATTGGCCGTGGGCGATGTCATCGTCGAAGGAGAGGTGCTCCTGAACGTGTATGGCGGCCGCCTCATGCTGCCGCAATCTGCGCTGCGTCGTGCTGTAGAAGTGGACCGGCAACGCAACTTTGAGCAGGATCCGAAATACGCGCTTCGCCTCCTGGTCGATATCGCCATAAAAGCACTCTCTCCGGCCGTTAACGATCCCACTACTGCTGTCCAAGCGCTGAACCAGATCGAAGATCTGTTGCGCCGGCTGGGCGTGCGACATCTCGCGGTGGGGGAGGTGAGAGATGAGACCGATGTCTTGCGCTTGCTTTTTCCCACTCCCACCTGGCACGACTTCTTATCTTTGGCCTTTGACGAGATCCGCTTGTATGGGACTAGTTCTCTCCAGGTCATGCGTCGATTGCGCACCGCTCTATACGATCTTGCCAGAGCCGTACCGCCCGAGCGACAAAAGGCGCTGCGCCACTACCTCGAGCACCTGGACCTCACAGTCAAAGACTCAATCAAAGATGCTGAAGATCAGACAACGGCTCTGCAGCAAGACCGGCAAGGGTTAGGCCTGTCACGTCAGTGAGAGGATAAACAGCGAGTCTGGATAACCGACCCTTCCGCCAGGTCCGGACAAGGGAAGCATTCGTCGC
Source organism: Thermodesulfobacteriota bacterium (assembly GCA_036794995.1). Taxonomy (GTDB): domain Bacteria; phylum Desulfobacterota; class Binatia; order UBA9968; family UBA9968; genus DAIRFP01. The sequence continues at coordinate 5,256 of DAIRFP010000065.1, forward strand.
TCCCGCGCGAGGATGGGTTCCCGCGGAGCCCGACGGGTCGAATTTTTTAGTTCTCGGTTACCAGCTTATTGGCTAATTCGTCCTTGTCATCCGGTTGGCGGGGAAAGTGCTGGGCAAGGATCTCGCCGCAGCGTTCGATGGCTTTACAATAGGCGTCGCAGGCGTTGCCGGATTTAAGTCCCGCAGTAAGGGTTTGAACCACTTCATTCCAAGTTCCGGCGGCGACTTTTTCGTTGATACCCTTGTCCGCCAGTACTTCCACTCGATGTTCCAGCAAAGAGGCGAGAATCAATATCCCTGTGTGAGCTTTGGTGTAGTGCAGCCCCTGCGCGGTGAAAGCCGCCAGACTTCTGAGATGGACGGCTTCTGTGATACGGTCCTTTGAAATCAAATTTCGTTTTACGACCGGAATAGCGCAGCAGATAGATCCCAGCGCCGCGCCCGCGAGGGGCCAGAGTAATTGGGAGTGGATGGCTGCCCAAGGATCTTGAAAGACGAAGGAGGCGAGTGTGCCCGCAACCAAGCCGATCCCCATTCCGGCAATTTCAATCTCGGCGTAGCGGGCGCTGGCGCCGACGAGCATGGGTACGATCTCGCCGGCGGTCCGTTGTTCGGCGGCAACTACGGCCTGGCGAATGCGATCGGCTTCTTCCGGGGTAAAAAAAGTTTCCGCATTTAACATCTGATCACCAACTCCCCGAAGCGCCGCCTCCCCCGAAGCCGCCGCCGCCTCCGCCGAATCCCCCACCACCGCCTCCGCCAAACCCACCGCCACCGAAGCCACCGGGAAAACCCCCACCGCCCCAATCTCCCCGTCGAGATCTGGGTCTGCCTACCCACTGATTCGCCGCAGATCCGGTGCCTACAGCCGTGCCGATGGCTCCCAGCAGGGCGCCGACAATGAGCGCCGGAAGAATAACCGTTCCAAGCCCTCCTGCGGCGAACAGCGAAGTGATCAGTCCTGAGGCCGCTCCGCCAACTGCGCCGCCCAGTAATCTCCGTCGCGTCATGCCGATAAAAAGCGCCAGCATGGCGGTGATCATGAGGATTGTTATGAACGACGTGCCTTGTGAAGCAGTTGGTCCGCCAGCCGGACGGCTTCTTTCCGGGAGCTTTTCTCCTTTGCTGATTTTGAGCATCGAGTCGACGCCCGCTTCAATCCCCCCCGTATAATCTCCGGAGCGAAAGCGCGGCGTGATGACCTCGCGAATGATGCGGCTAGCGACAGCGTCCGGCATGATTCCTTCCAGACCGTAGCCGACCTCGATGCGCAGCTTTCTGTCGTCGCGGGCGATCAGCAGAATAGCGCCGTTGTCGAAGCCTTTCTGGCCGATTTTCCAAGCGTCGGCGACCCTGATGCTAAAGTCGTCGAGGCTGTCACCTTTCAAACTGGGAATGGTTAATACGGCGATTTGGTGGCCGGTTTCCTGTTCGAAGGCGGCCAGGCGATCTTCCAGGGCCTTAGCTCGGTCGGCTGGGAGCAGGCCGGCGTAGTCGTTGACCCTTCCCCGCAGCGGTGGAACGTCTAACGCCAGGGCAAACGAAGAAATTGTCGGCGCGAGCAGGAAGGCAAGCGCGGCAAGGAACACCCGTGCTTTGCGCAGCTTCATCTGCTGCTTAGAATTTTACCTGCGGAGGCTTCGCCGCACCCTCGTCGGCGCTGAAGGTCTCTCGCTCTTTGAGCCCAAGCAGATATTTGGCCGTCAGGTTAGTGGGGAAGAAGCGGATCCCTTTGTTGTATTCAGCGACACTCTCGACGTAACGCTTGCGGGCGACCGCGATGCGGTTCTCTGTTCCTTCTAACTGGGCCTGGAGATCGCGAAAGTTTTGATTCGCTTTAAGATCGGGATACCGTTCGACAACCAGCATCAGACGAGATAACGCGCCGGATAATTGTTGTTGTGCTTGTTCGAATTTCTTGAATGTTGCCGGATCACTGAGAGCTTGCGCATCCAGCTTGATAGACGTGGCTTGGGCTCGCGCCTCAATAACTTGCTGTAACGTTTGTTGCTCAAACTGGGCCGCACCCTTTACCGTCGAGACTAAATTAGGGATCAGGTCAGCCCGGCGCTGATATTGGTTTTGGACTTCAGCCCATGCGCCTTTGACTTCCTCATCCCTACCCTGGAGTTCGTTGTAGCCGCAACCTGAGCCAATAAGCAGCCATGCGATGGCGACGGTACCAAGAATATAAGAACGTAATCTCAGTGCGCGCATGATGTTCCTCCCTCTCTGCTATTGCAGCCGAATTTAATGCCGTCGCCGGTAAAGAGCAAGAGGCCGGTGGATAAAAATAGACGCCCAAGAGTTAAGCGAAGCAGTGAACCGGCGTTGTGAAACTTGGGCGGAGAAAAATGGCAGGGGCTCACTGAGTCCGTGAACCCCTGCCAGCGGGGTAGTGTCGCGAATTGACCAGGAGATAACTGCCTATTCGGTTGCCCCCACTTTGGGGCGCCATTTGCTAAACCGACTTTCTATCCTCGTCAGCAACTCCATGCCCATCATTCCAGTGACCGCGAAAACGAGCACGCCGACAAAGACCTTGTCGGTCTGAAAAGTGGCGCCGGCCACCGTGATCATAAAACCAATCCCGGCGGTAGCAGCATAGAGTTCTCCGACCATAACGCCCACAATCGCCCTTCCAAGCCCCAGCCTGAGACCGGTAAGAATAAAAGGGATGGTCGAGGGGAGCACGACGGTCTTGAAGAGCATCCACTCCGAGGCGCCAAAGCTTCTGGCCGCCGTCAGCAAGTTATAGGGTGTGGTCTTTACCCCGTCGCGCGTATTGATCATTATGGGAAAGACCGCGCCGAGAAAGATGATGCCGACCTTCGAGAGTATTCCGATTCCCAACCAGATGATCACCAATGGGAGCAAAGCAACTCGGGGAGTTGCGTTCATCGCGTTGATGAACGGGTCGAAAATATAACTCATCTTTTTGTACCAGCCGACCATGATCCCAAAGGGGACAGCGACAGCGGCGGAAAGAAAATAGCCCCAGAAAAGCTCGACGCCGCTAACGTAAAGATCGTTGTAGATCTCGCCGGAGCCAAACATCTGAACCGCGGCGCGAAAAATGAGGGAGGGCGCGCTCATAAACATGGGATTGATCAGCTGAAGTGTATTCCCCACCAGCTCCCATAGAAGCAGGAATGTAAATACCCCAGCTGCGCCGAGAATCTTCTTCTCGTGGTTGAGGTAAAACTTGTAGAGCGGTGTCGCTTCGGCAACCCGGACGTCGAGAAGCAGTTCTTCAGCAGTGCTATTTTGATCAGCCATGGCTCGTATCCTTTCGTGGATTAAGTTGCTGTCTTTGAATTAAGATGATCAACGTCGACTTTCTCGTCACCCGAGCCGGACTCCTCGAGGAGGCTTTGCAGTACCTTGACGAATCGCGGGCCCGCCGCTTGAAGCTCCTGAAGGTGGTGCAGGGAAAGTCCCTGGAGAAACTCCTCGCCGTCGCGAGTCAGCTTGACGAGGACTTGTCGCTTGTCGTCAGTAGACCTCAGCCGGAACAAAAGACCCCGTTCGACGAGACGATCGATGAGCTCCACCGTGCTGTGATGCTGGAGCTGCATCCTCTCCGCTAACACCCCAACGGTTGGTTTGAGCCCGTGGGGGAGACCCCTGACGGCCAGAAGTAGCTGGTGCTGTTGCGGTTCGATGCCGGCCTGTCGCGCGGCATTTTCGCTGAAACGGAGAAAGCGGCGGATTTGGTAGCGTAGTTCCGCCATCGCTTTGAAATTCGGTTGGATTACTGGCTTAGACATATATATCGCTACACGATAGTATCGTTATACGATATATATTCTTTCAAGCGTGTTTGTCAAGCCCGAACACAACGATTGCCGTTCAGCTGCTCGGGGGGTCGCTAAGATTGCAAAAAACTTAAAGCTTTATTGACTTTGGCGGGTTTTTCATTTAGAAAAATTGCTTCGGGAAAAGAATGTTCATGAAGTACGCCGTTATTAGAACCGGGGGTAAACAATACCGTGTCTCCGAGGGAGACCTCGTCAAAGTTGAAAAGCTCACTGGGGCAGTCGGCGAGAAAGTAACCTTGGCGGATGTCCTGTTTGTCGGCGGTAACGGTGAGGTAAAGATTGGCTCGCCGCTGGTCGAGAACGCGAAGGTGACGGGCGAGATCGTAAGTCAGGCTCGAGCGAAGAAGATAGTCGTCTTTAAGAAGAAAAGGCGCAAAAGCTACAGCCGTCAGCGCGGTCATCGCCAGTATCAAACGACTCTGAAAATCACCGAAATCGAAGCGTAAATCTAAGGAGTAATGCGATGGCTCATAAGAAGGCCGGAGGGAGTTCCCGCAACGGGCGCGACAGTCAAGGTCAAAGACGCGGGGTAAAGGTGTTCGGCGGAGAGAACGTGCGGGCCGGCAACATCATTGTGCGACAAGTGGGCACGCGCATTCACCCCGGGAAGAACGTCGGCATGGGTCGGGACTTCACCCTGTTCGCCAAGGTCGACGGGACTGTCCGTTACGACCGTCTCGATAAGGAACGAAAGCGGGTTAATGTGATGCCTGCCTAGCCAGGCATCGACCGGCGCAGCGGAAAGCCCCTTCGGGGCTTTTTTTTTGCCCGGAGACAGGCAATGATGGAGCCCCCGGTTTGCCAATGAAGTTTATCGATGAAGTGAAAATTCGCGTTATGGCCGGCGACGGCGGCCGCGGTTGTGTAAGTTTTCGCCGGGAGAAGTTTGTTCCTCGAGGACGTCCCAATGGCGGCAATGGGGGAAAGGGTGGCGACGTTGTCGCTCTCGCCGATCCGCAGCTCACGACCCTCCTCGACCTGCGCTACCAGAAACAGTACAAAGCAGGGCGGGGCGGGCATGGATTGGGCAAAGATCAGCACGGAAAAACCGGCGAGGACCGGATCATCAAAGTCCCAGTCGGAACTATCATTCGAGATGCCGGCACCGGTGAATGGGTAGGGGATCTAACTGAAGCAGGTCAACAAGTCGTTGTGGTTGCCGGCGGGAGAGGCGGCAAGGGCAATGCGCACTTCGTTTCATCGACTCATCGAAGCCCGCGTTTTGCCCAACCCGGTGAACCGGGGGAGGACCGGGAGCTACAGATCGAACTTAGACTACTAGCGGACGTGGGCATTATCGGTTTGCCGAATGCCGGCAAGTCGACTTTGATCGCGGCGATCTCGGCCGTACGGCCAAAGATCGCCGACTATCCGTTTACGACCTTGGTGCCCAACTTGGGGGTGGTAGGCTACGACGACGGCAAAAGTTTTGTCGTGGCGGATATTCCGGGACTCATCGAAGGAGCGCACGAAGGACATGGCCTCGGGCACAAGTTTCTACGGCATGTGACGCGCACCAGTTTGTTGATTCATCTGCTGGATGCATCAAACATCGACGAAAAGGATCCGCTGGCGGCATGGAAGAGCATCAATCGGGAACTCGAGCTTTTCGATCCGGAGCTGGGAAACAAGCCGCAGATCGTGGTGGCCAACAAGATCGACTTGCCGGCGGGAAAAGCCAACGCCGAACTTCTCACAAGAAAGCTGCCCAAGGTCTCCCGGCCGCTCTGGACGATCTCCGCAGCGACTACCGAGGGGGTGCGCGCGCTAGTGCAGTTCATCGGCACGAGATTAGCAGAGATCAAGCAACAAGACGGGACGGCTCGTGAGTCAACTGGACTATAAGAAACAGATCCTGCGCCAGGCGCGCCGCGTGGTCGTCAAGATCGGCAGCCAAATTTTGTCGTCGCCCGCCGGCATTGAAGAGACGAGACTCAAGGGGTTGGTAGGTGATCTCGCCGCGCTCCACGATCAGGGCAAAGAGGTAGTGGTCGTCAGCTCAGGCGCAGTGGCGGCAGGGATGACCCGGCTCGGCCGCAAAGAGAGGCCGAAGACCATCCCTGAGAAGCAGGCGCTCGCAGCGGTGGGCCAAATCAAACTGATGGCCGTCTACGAGAGATATTTCTCCCGGTTCGACAAAAGCGTTGCTCAAGTCTTGCTCACCCACGAAGATTTGGCCAATCGCCAGCGCTACATCAACGCGAAGAATACTTTTCAGGTCTTGCTGGAGTCTTCGATCATCCCCATCGTCAACGAAAACGACACCGTAGCCGTCGAGGAAATGAAGTTTGGCGACAACGACCATCTTTCCGCTCTGGTGGCCACTCTCCTCGGCGCCGATCTGCTGGTCATTCTGAGCGACGTCGAGGGCGTTTATGATCGCGACCCGCGCAAGTATGGGGATGCGCGCCTCATCCCACTGATCGAAGCTGTGAAAGAAATTAGAGAATTGATCGTCGATGAGAGCCGCAGTCCGTTCGGCACCGGAGGCATCGCGACGAAGGTCAGTGCCGCGGAAGAAGCGGCGGCCGCGGGGATCCCGACGGTCATTGCGAGCGGACTTATCCGGGGTTCCATCACAACCGTATTCAACCCGAAGGAGGAAATCGGCACGCTGGTCCTGCCGGAGCAGAACCGATTGACCACCCGCAAGCATTGGATCGCGTACAATCTGAAGCCGGCAGGAGAGCTGGTTGTGGATTTGGGAGCCCATGAAGCGCTCGTGCAAAAGAAAAAGAGTTTATTACCTTCGGGCCTCAAGGAAGTGCACGGCTCCTTCGGGGTCGGCGAGTGCGTTCGCTGTCTGGACCTGGCAGGGCGGGAGTTCGCCCGCGGATTGATCAATTACAGTTCCCAGGAGTTGAATCGGATCAAGGGATTGCATACAAGCAAGATTGAAAAGGTGTTGGGCTACAAGGCCTACGACGAAGTTATTCATCGCGACGATCTCGTGTTGTTGTGAGCTGAAGATGTCGGCTGAGCAAAAATCTTTGGGAGACGAGGCGATCCGGCTCGGTAAACAGGCGAAAGCTGCGGCGCGGGAGCTGGCTTCGTTGTCTGCTGAGGAGAAGAACCGTGCTCTGCGCCTGATGGCGGAGCGGCTTGAAACCCGGTGCGACTTCCTGGTGAAGGAGAATGAGAAGGATCTCGAGGGTGCCCGCCAGGCGAGAATCTCGAATGCGGTGCTTGACCGAATTGCGCTTGATTCGGACCGCGTCCGGGCCATGGCCCGCGGGCTGAGAGACGTGGCAGCTTTGCCGGACCCGGTTCACGAGATCGTTAAAATGTGGCGCCGTCCCAATGGTCTTCAAGTCGGCAAGATGCGCATCCCCCTCGGCGTCATCGGTATGATCTATGAAGCGCGGCCCAACGTTACGGCGGATGCCGCCGCGCTCTGCCTCAAGTCCGGCAATGCGGTCATTCTTCGGGGCGGCAGCGAGGCGCATTTCTCGAACCAGGCCATCGGCCAGATCTTGAGAGAGGCTTGTGCTGAAACGCGGGTGCCCCAGGATGCGATTCAAATCGTCCGGTCGAAGGATCATGCCTTGGTCCAGGAACTGCTCCAACTGGAGGAATACATTGATCTGATTATTCCACGCGGCGGCGAAGAGTTGATTCGCGCCGTGGTGGCTCATTCGCGTATCCCGGTGATCAAGCATTACAAAGGGGTGTGCCACGTGTACGTGGACGACGAGGCATCGCTGGGAATGGCGGAGCGGATCTGCCTGAATGCCAAAGTGCAGCGGCCCTCGGTGTGCAACGCCATGGAGACCTTGCTGGTGCACGAGGGGGTCGCAGCGCCATTCCTGCCGCCCATGATTGCCAAGTATCAGGCCGCGGGGGTTGAAATCCGCGGCTGTGAAAAAACCTGCGCCTTGATTCCCGGAATCAAAAAGGCGACGGAAACGGATTGGACGACGGAATACCTGGATTTGATTCTCTCGGTGCGCGTCGTCCGGGACATGAATGAAGCCATCGACCATATCGAGCGCTACGGTTCGGCGCATACCGAGACCATCGTAACGAACAACTACCAGCGCTCGAGAGAATTCATCGATCGCGTAAATTCGTCCGCCGTCCTGGTCAACGCGTCGACCCGGTTTAATGACGGCGGCGAGTTGGGCCTCGGTGCCGAGATCGGCATCAGCACGAGCAAGATCCATGCTTTCGGTCCCATGGGGCTGGAGGAACTGACGACGACCAAGTTTGTTGTGTTGGGGGATGGGCAGATTCGGGAATGACGACTCCCCTCAGAAAAACCCACCCGCCTCTCGTCAGTTTCGAGTTTCGAGTTTCGGGTTTCGAGTTCGAAAAGCGTTCGAAGATCAATCCTCCTAGTTCCTGCGGTGACGTTCTAGCCCGGCCAATCTTCGTGGGCCTCGCATCTGGGACCTGTTTGAGCGGTCTGCAGAAGAAAATAATTAACACTCCATGAGGATCGGTCTATTCGGCGGCACCTTCGATCCGATCCACTGGGGCCATCTTCGCAGCGCCGAGGAAGTCAGCGAAGCATTTTCTTTGGACCGGATCATCTTTATTCCCACTTCGAAACCGCCTCACAAGCGCGGCCAGACGACTACTTCAGCCCGTGATCGTCTGGCCATGGTCCGCCTCGCCGTGGCGGAAAACCCCCGATTTTCGGTTTCAACGGTGGAGATCAGACGCCCCGGAGTTTCCTATTCCATCGATACCCTGCGCACCTTGACGGCGAGAAATCGGGGCAAGGACTGCTATTTTTTTATCCTCGGTTTAGACGCGTTTCACGAGATCGACTCTTGGAAAGATTTCCAACAGCTGTTCCCGCTCTGCAACTTTATTGTCACCTCGCGGCCGGGAAGCCGCAAGGCGCATCTGTTGGGTGGCACTTCCGTTGCCGTGCAAAAACTCTTTTGTTATGATTTTAAAGAGAAAGTTTATCGCCATCGGAGCGGCAAGACCGCCTTGCATTTTCTGCAGCTCACGGATTTCGCGGTATCGGCGTCCGACATTCGCGCGAGAGTTGGAGAGGGGAAGTCCATCCGTTATTTGGTCCCCGCGAAGGTCGAGGATTACATCAAGGCAAAGGGTCTATATCAGGCCCGAAAAGAGGGAACATAGACAACTTGGCGACGCAAAGCTCTTCGGAAAAGGCCCTCCTGCTCGTCAGCGCCGCGCTGGAGAAAAAGGCCTGCGATCTGGTATTGATGGAAGTTCGGGAGCTGACTTCCATCGCCGATTATTTCATCGTTTGTTCCGGCCGCTCAGATCGGCAGGTACAGAGTATCGCGCAGGGCGTTGAGGAAAGTGCGCGCCAAGCAGGGGTAGCGCCGCTTTCCATCGAGGGCACCAGCCGGGCCCACTGGGTGCTGATGGATTTCGCCGATGTTATCGTCCATATCTTTTATCAGCCGGTGCGGGCGTTTTACGATCTGGACGGCCTTTGGGCGGACGCACCGCGAGTCCGGCTGCCTGAACCCTATTCAACTTTGGTGGAGCAGTTTCAAATCGCTGTCGAGCAGCGCCCGTAGCGGAATGCTGCCGGCCTTTTCCCGGCCAATGAAGTCCGGCTGTGAGCGGGCGAGTCGAAGAGAAAGGAATAATCCTCGGCCATGACGCAACCCGTGATCCTGGTGATCCTGGACGGATTCGGAATCAATCCAAGGAAAGAAGGCAATGCGATTGCAAACGCATCGATGCCCCACATGGATGCTTTGCTGCGGCGGTATCCGACTGCGAGTCTTTCCATGTCCGGGCTGGACGTCGGTTTGCCGGCAGGACAGATGGGCAATTCCGAAGTGGGCCACATGATTCTCGGCGCCGGTCGTATCGTCTACCAGGATCTCACGCTTATTCACAAAGACATCGAGGATGGCGGTTTTTATAGCAACAAGATTCTCATCGACGCTCTAAGGAAAACGAGGGATAGGGGCGGCCGGCTTCATCTTATGGGTCTACTGGGAGACGGTGGCGTGCACAGTCATCAGCGCCACATGGAAGCGTTGATTGAGATGGCGCGACGCGAAAAGGTCGGCACCGTTTATCTCCATCTCTTTCTCGACGGCCGGGACACTCCGCCGAACAGCGCCGAGCAGTTTATGCTCGATCTCAACGAGAAGCTGAAGGCTTATCCGGAGGTTCGGATTGCCACGGTGAGCGGGCGATACTATGCCATGGATCGTGACCAGCGCTGGGATAGAACCGAGAAGGCCTATGTCTGTCTCACCGAGGGCGTCGGTAACAAGGCCGATTCGGCGCTGGATGCCATTCGCAACAGTTACAAAGACAAAGTTACGGACGAATTTGTTCTTCCCACGGTTATTAACGGCACGATGCCGGAAGGTCTGATTGGAAACGGTGATGGCGTGATTTTTTTCAATTTTCGCGCCGACCGCGCCCGGCAATTGACCCGCGCGCTCACCGAAGCAGAGTTCAAAGAATTTCCTCGTGGCAAACGCCCCAACCTGGTCACCTACACGACGATGACTCAGTACGACGAGACCTTTAAAGCGCCGGTGGCTTATCCTCCGAGGGATATCAAAAAAATTCTTGGGGAACTCGCCAGTCAGGCGGGCATCCGGCAGTTGCGCATTGCAGAAACCGAGAAATACGCCCATGTGACCTATTTCTTCAACGGCGGGGAGGAGAGCGAGTTTCCCGGTGAAGAGCGTATTTTAATTCCCTCTCCCAAAGACGTCCGCACCTACGATCTCAAGCCCGAGATGAGCGCTCGTCAGGTCACCGAAGCGCTGGTAAAATACCTGCGCGAACAGGACGTCGGCCTGGTCATCGCCAACTATGCCAATGCCGATATGGTGGGCCACACTGGAAATTTCGAAGCGGCGGTGCGCGCCTGCGAGGTGATCGACGAGTGCATCGGCAAAGTCGTCGACGCAGCGATCAGCAAGAAGGGTCGCCTTATCATTACCGCCGACCACGGCAACATCGAGCAACTGATCGACTACGACACAGGGATGCCGCATACGGCCCACACGATCAATCGCGTGCCGGTGATATTGGTCGACGAGGAGCGGACAAAGTGCCGGCTTAACGAAGGAACCGCCATCGACGTGGCGCCGACGGTGCTGCAGATCCTCGGTCTGCCCCAACCTCCCGAGATGACCGGTCACTCGCTGATCGTCGATTCTTAACGTCGCTAGAGTGGCGTTTGATTGCTTCATTCGCACAATGGTTTCAGCGTGTATTAGAGTCGCTGTGATTTTATGCATCCGGCTCTACGCCCAACGCTAACCGATCGGCTGGACTGGCTGGTTGACTGGCTTTACCCGCCGAGTTGCCGTGCCTGCGGCGGCAGACTCCATGGGCGCGACGCTGAATACTTTTGCGGCGCGTGTTGGCCCAAGATCCGGCTCGTGGGTCATCCCTTATGTCACGTCTGTGGCCGTCCGTTTTTGGACGCCAGTGGAGACGACCATCTTTGCGGTGTCTGTCTGGCACGCTCTGCGTATTTTGTCCGCGCCCGGGCCTGGGGCTGTTATCCGAGAGACGACATTCGCGAACATCCATTGCGACAGGTCATTCAAAAGTTCAAATATGGCCGGAAAGTGTCTCTCGGCAAACCCTTGGGGCGGCTCATGACGGAGGGCTGTGAGGAATTCTTGGCGGGATGCCAAGTTGACTTGATTATTCCCGTTCCCCTTCATCCGAAGCGACTACGTTGGCGCGGATTCAATCAGTCGTTATTGCTGGCAAGGCAGGTGAGCCGCAAATACGACGTGCCAATCGATCCTTTTGTGCTCTATCGCAGCAGAGAGACGCCTCCCCAGACACAGCTTACCGAAGACGAGCGCAGGAAAAACGTCCGAGGAGCGTTCGAGACGGATCCCAAGAAATCGCTGAAAAAGAACAGCGTACTGCTGGTGGACGATGTCTATACCTCAGGAGCCACCGTCAATGAGTGCAGCCGCGTATTGATCCGTGCCGGCGCCAGGGAAGTCACCGTCTTGACCCTGGCGCAAACGATTTAGCCAGTCGCTAACGCTCCGCAAACCGGTTATTGGGAAAAGATGACGGCCAGGGATGATCGGGAAAGATGGGATCGCCAGCACGCCGCGGGGCGGGCGAATCAAGAGCCCTCGAGCTTTCTGAAAGAAACATTGCAGAACGACCATTGGCCCATACCCCGGGGGAAAGCCTTGGACCTTGCCACGGGCAAGGGACGGAATGCAATCTTTTTGGCGGAGCAAGGCTTTGACGTGCTTGGGATCGATATCTCCCCGGTCGCCTTGGCAGAGGCGCAGCGGTGCGCGGAAGCAAGGTCCTTGTCGATCGCCTGGCAACAAGCGGACCTCGAAGCGATCGAACTTCCCCCGGTGCGCTACGATCTAGTGGCGAATTTCAACTACCTGCAACGATCGCTGGTGCCGCAAATCAAAACGACGCTCAAGCCCGGCGGATGGGTGATCTTTGAGACCTATTTAATCGATCAACAGGCCGTCGGCCATCCAAAAAACCCCGACTATCTTCTAGGTCATAATGAGCTTTTGGAGTTATTTGGTGATTTTCGGGTGGTCTACTACCGAGAGGGACGCGTTGTGCGATCGGGGGAGAATGCCTTTCTTGCCGGGCTGCTGGCTCAGAAGGAAAGCTAGCCAAACATATTTGAAATTTATGAACCAATTCGGAACACTGCAATCGGAAACACCGGTGACTCGCGCAAAGACGCAAAGGCGCCAAGGTTCGGAGAAATAATTATCTTACTTTGCGTCCTTGGCGTCTTGGCGCGCTAAATTTTCTTAAAGTCGTTCTGTTGAACATTTCAAAGGCAAGAGGCTAGAACGAGTTTCGAGAGCGTACGTACGATTGGGAGGTTGCCGCGGGGCAGGTGTTGTCGCTGCCGCCGGCCGTCGGTTGACTGCTATTGCTCCATCGTTAAACCCTTTGAGTCGAGGCCTCGTTTCGTTATCTTGACCCACCCGAAGGAAGCCAGGCACCGTTTTGGCACCGGCAGGATGGTCTGTCTATGCATTCGGAACTCGTTCGGCATTAGAGGCGTCGACTTTTCCGACGATCAGGATGCCAATCGAATCATTCAACAACCCGGCTTGTTTTCGGTGGTACTGTACCCTGGACCCGGGGCGACCAATCTTTCCCGGGTAACGCCTCGCGAGCGGACGGCCCTGGTTCCGGCCGGGCTTGAACTGAACGTCTTCGTCGTTGATGGTACCTGGAAGACGGCGCGCAAGATGGTCCGTTTGAGTCGAAACTTACAAGGCCTGCCGCATGTCTGCTTCGATCCGCCTTCCCCTTCTGCTTTTCGGATTCGGCGGCAGCCCCGCGCCGATTTTTACTCCACCATAGAAGCGGTCCACCATGTGATCGACTTGTTTGCCTCCCGAGATCGGGATCCGGCCCAGCTTCGGCCCCACGACAATCTCCTCGCCGTATTCAACTCTGCGGTGGACCGGCAGCTGAGTTACATTGGCTGCCGCTAAAGGGTCGAAGCCACCCGACTCGCCCCGGCTGCGACCCGGTTGCCTATTCATCTAAATATCTATATATTGTGATAACTGCTTAGGTCTCAAACATGGACTTTGTTCGCACCTTTAAAGCCCTGGCCGATCCCCTGCGACTGCGCGTGCTGGCGGCGGTGGCAGAGGAAGAGCTGACCGTGGGAGAGGTGCAGGAGGTCGTTGAGTCCGTGCAGTCTTCGGTGTCCCGCAATCTTGCCATTCTCCGCGAAGCGGGCTTCGTGCAAGACCGCAAGGAAGGAACCAATGTCTATTTTTCCGTCCGCCAAAACATGCCCGAGCCGGCAGGGGAGCTTTTCAAGTCGTTGCAAGCGCGATTAGCCGAATTGCCGGAGGCCAAAGCGGACCGAGCGCGTCTGGCAGATTGCCGCCGCCGCCGGATGCATCGCTCCCAAAGCTATTTTGAATCGGTGGCCGGCGACTGGGAGCGCATTCGCAAAAGCTATTTCGACGATCGGGTAACTTCCCTGGCCATCGAAAAATTGTTGCCGCGTAATCTTGTCCTGGCTGACGTCGGCTGCGGCACCGGAAGCTTGACCTTCGAGTTCGCGCGATTTGCCCGAAGGGTTGTGGGCGTGGATCTTTCCCAGGAAATGTTGAGGCGAGCACGAAGCGTCGCTAAAGAGCGGCAGCTCGACAACGTCGAGTTCCGTCGCGGCGACGCTCTCAGGCTGCCCTTGCCGTCGCGCAGCGTGGACGCGGCATTTTGCGTCATGGTGCTGCACTTTCTACCTGACCCGGGGCTTGCTATCGCCGGACTATGCCGCATTACCCGGCCCGGCGGCTCGGTGATTCTGGTCGATGTAGTCGAGCACAAGCAGCAGTGGATGCGCGAGCAGATGGCGCACCAATGGCTGGGCTTCGACCGCGCGGCCATTGAAAAATGGTTTCACGACGCCGGCGCGGAGTTGGTGGATTATGATTTGACCGGCTCTTTTGCCGGTGAGAAAATGGTGCGCAACGGCAACCGGCCGGTGGAAATTTTTGTCGCGCGCGCCAGCTTGCCAATGACCACAGCGAGAAAAAGAAAGAAAAGGCACTGATGACCGATCTGGAACAAGAGCTACGCGAAATCTTAACGCAACGGCTAATGATCCTTGACGGCGCGATGGGCACTATGATCCAGGCGCACCAGCTCGACGAGAAGGCGTTTCGCGGCGCGGAGTTCGCCGCTCATTCTCACGACCTCAAGGGATGCAACGACGTGCTGTGCATAACGCAGCCGGATTTGATTACCGGTATCCATGTGCAGTATCTCGAAGCCGGCGCGGATATTGTCGAGACCAATACGTTTAACTCAACTTCGGTCTCGATGGCCGACTACAAACTGGAGGCGCACGCCTACGATTTGAACCTCGCTGGAGCGAAGGCCGCCAAGAGGGCGGTGGCTCTTGTAAAGGCGAAAGATCCTTTGCGAAGCTGCTTTGTCGCCGGCGCCATCGGCCCAACCAACCGGACCTGCTCGATCTCCACCGACGTGCATAGCGCGGCGACCCGCGGCGTGACCTATGACGAACTGGTTCAGGCCTACTATGACCAGGCGCGCGGCTTGATCGATGGCGGCGCCGACTTGTTGCTGGTCGAGACCATTTTCGACACGCTCAACTCGAAGGCGGCGTTCTTCGCGATCTTGAAGCTCTTCGACGAGCGCAAGATGCAAGTGCCGCTGATGGCGTCGGTGACGTTCATTCAGCCCGGCAGCAACCGCGGCGTCACCGGGCAGACCGTCGAAGCCTTTTGGAATTCCATTTCCCATGTGCCGCTTTTGAGCGTGGGCATGAACTGCGCGTTGGGCCCGAAAGAAATGCGCCCGCTGATCGACGAGTTGGCGCAGATCGCGCCGATCTATGTCAGTTGCCATCCCAACGCGGGCCTTCCCGATCCACTCTTGCCGACCGGCTTTCCGGAAACGCCCGAGTCTTTGGCGCCGCAGTTGCGCGAGTGGGTGGATAACGGCTGGCTCAATATCGTCGGCGGCTGCTGCGGCACGACGCCGGCGCATATCGCGGCGTTGGCGGCTGCTGTCCAAGGGAAAACGCCGAGGCGCGTGCCCCCAGTCGAGCCTTATTTGCGCCTGAGCGGCCTCGAAAGTGTTACGGTCAGACCCGAGTCCAATTTCGTCAACATCGGTGAACGCACCAACGTGACGGGCTCGCCCGTGTTCGCCAAGCTCATTCTCGCCGACGACTATGAAAAGGCGGTGAGCGTGGCGCGTCAGCAGGCCGAAGGCGGCGCGCAGATCATCGACGTCAATATGGACGAGGGCATGCTCGACTCAAAGGCGGCGATGGAGAAATTCCTAAGGCTCATCGCCGGAGAGTCGGAAATCGCCCGCGTGCCGGTGATGGTCGACAGCTCGAAATGGGAGATCATCGAAGCGGGGCTCAAGTGCTTGCAGGGCAAGAGCATCGTCAACTCCATCAGCCTCAAAGAGGGCGAAGAAAAGTTTATTGCTCAAGCGAGACTCGTGCGCCGCTACGGCGCAGCGGTTATCGTTATGGCCTTCGACGAGATCGGCCAGGCCGATACCTACGAGAGAAAAATCGAGGTGTGCGCCCGCGCCTACAAAATTCTCACCGAGCAAGTGGGTTTTCCACCGCAGGATATTATCTTTGACCCGAACATTCTCACCGTTGGCACGGGAATCGAAGAGCACAACTGCTACGCCGTCAACTTTATCGAAGCGACACGCTGGATCAAACAGAAGCTACCGCTGGCGAAAGTCAGCGGCGGCGTGAGCAATATTTCGTTTTCATTTCGTGGTAACAACGCTGTGCGCGAAGCGATGCATTCTGCTTTCTTATACCACGCCATCAAGGCCGGCATGGACATGGGCATCGTCAATCCGGGCATGCTCTCTGTCTATGAGCAGATTCCCCGGGACTTGCTCGAACTGGTCGAGGACGTGCTGCTCAATCGCCGGCCCGACGCGACCGAGCGGCTGGTTACTTTCGCGGAAACGGTCAAAAAAACCGATAAAACGGTGGTTAAGGACGACGGCTGGCGCTCGGGCGCCGTCGAAGAGCGACTCTCCCATGCACTGGTTAAGGGCATCACCGATTTCATCGATCAAGACGTCGAGGAGGCGCGGCTAAAGTACGGTAAACCTCTGGCAGTGATCGAAGGGCCGCTGATGGACGGCATGAACGTGGTCGGCGATTTGTTCGGTTCGGGAAAGATGTTCTTGCCCCAGGTGGTCAAGAGCGCGCGCGTGATGAAAAAGGCCGTTGCGTACTTGACGCCGTTTCTCGAAGCGGAGAAAAAAGCGGCTCAGGACGTCAGCAAACGAACTAAATTAGTTTTCGCCACGGTGAAGGGCGACGTGCACGATATCGGCAAGAACATCGTCGGCGTCGTGCTCAGTTGCAATAATTACGACGTGATCGACCTGGGCGTGATGGTGCCGGCAGACAAGATCATCGAAACCGCCATGCAAGAGAAAGCCGACATCATAGGTCTCAGCGGACTGATCACGCCGTCGCTTGACGAAATGGTCCACGTCGCCGGCGAGATGGACCGGCGCGGCTTGAAGCTGCCGCTGCTTATCGGCGGCGCGACCACCAGCAAACGCCACACGGGGGTCAAAATCGCGCCGGCGTACAAGCATGAAACGATCCACGTCATCGACGCGTCGCGCGCCGTGCCGGTGGTCGGCGCCTTGATGAAGCCCGATACGCGCGCGGCGCTGGACCGGCAGAATCGCAAGGAGCAGCACGAGATCCGCGAACAATTCGAGAACCGCGCCGGCGTTCAGTTGCTGACCTATGAAGAAGCGGTGCGGCACAAACTGCACACCGAGTGGGACGATCATCATATCGCCTTGCCGGAATTCACCGGACGAAGGGCGTTGAAGGACTTCCCCCTCGAAGAACTGGCGCGGTATATCGACTGGTCGCCGTTCTTTCATACCTGGGAGCTACGCGGGCGCTATCCGGACCTGCTCCATGACCCCGCTCGCGGTCCGGCGGCGCGGGAGCTGTTTGCCAACGCCCAGGAGCTGCTCAAGGAAATCGTCGATAAGAAGCTATTGACGGCCCATGCCGTCTATGGTTTTTTCCCGGCGAACAGCGACGGTGACGATATCGTGGTTTTTAGCGATGTCACGCGAACGCGAGAAGTCGCGCGCCTGCACACGCTGCGCCAGCAGAAGGATAATCAGCGCGGCAAACCCCAGCTCGCGCTCGCCGATTTTATCGCGCCGCGCGACAGCGGGCGGGTTGATTACATCGGCGCGTTTGCCGTTACGACAGGCCATGGTTGCCAGGATCTGGCGGAGCGCTTTGAAAAAGACCTCGACTCGTACAACTCGATTATGGCGAAGGCGCTGGCGGACCGGCTGGCGGAGGCCTTTGCCGAGTGCCTGCACAAGCGCGTGCGCGCCGAGTGGGGCTACGGCAAAAATGAAAAGCTAAGTCTCGAAGATCTGATCTCGGAGAAATACCGCGGCATTCGCCCGGCCCCGGGTTATCCCGCCCAACCCGACCATACCGAGAAGCCTATTATTTTTGATTTGCTAAAGGCGACGGAGGTGACCGGTATCACGCTCACGGAAAGCTTTGCCATGTATCCCGCGGCGTCGGTCTCCGGTCTCTACTTCGCCCATGCCGAATCACACTACTTCGCCGTGAATACAATCGGCAAAGACCAGGTGGAATCCTACGCCGC
>DAIRFP010000307.1:0-5337 GCA_036794995.1 Thermodesulfobacteriota bacterium
TGGAAACACCGCTTTTGTATCGCATACATCCGAGGGCTCTGAAGGTGGTTGTGCCGCCGGTCAAAGAAAAAAGTGACTGAAGGAATCGTGCCCGATGCGCACATTGATTCATCTATCCGACCTTCATTTCGGCCGCGTCCGCGATGCTCTGGTTGGCCCGCTTCTCGACACGGTCGGGAAGTTAACCCCCGACGTTATCGCCGTATCCGGCGATCTCACGCAGCGGGCGCGCAAGAGGCAGTTTAAAGCGGCACGCGGTTTTTTGGATTCCCTGCCTGGGCCGCAAATTATCGTTCCGGGAAACCACGATGTTCCCCTCTACAATTTGTTTGCGCGATTCCGTAGTCTTAGCGGATATCGCAGGCACATCGGGGACGATTTGGAACCTTTTTATGCCGACGCCGAAATCGCCGTCTTGGGAATCAATACGGCCCGAGCTTTGACCTTCAAGGGTGGACGGATCAACCAACAGCAGATCGCACGAATCAAGGAGCGTCTCGGTGGTTTAGCGGACGCCGTAACTAAAGTTATTGTCACGCATCATCCGTTTGATCTTCCCGAGAACTACGCCGAAGCGGCCCTGGTCGGACGCGCCCGCCTGGCAATAAAAAGCTTGAGCGATTGCAAACTGGATCTTTTCCTCGCCGGCCATTTCCACAGGAGCGTGGCTGCGCCAACGACTTTTCGATACACAGTCAACGGATATTCGGGTTTGATCGTGCAAGCGGGTACGGCTATTTCGAGTCGCACGCGAGGCGAAGCTAATGCATTCAACGTGATTCGGATCGATTTGCCGCGCATTTCCATCGAACGTTTCGAGTGGCGCCCGGAGCGGGCAACTTTCGTGGTTTCGGCCACGGATCATTTCCGGCGCGCCGCCAGCGGTTGGCGCGAAATTCCATCCGAGTCGCAGGGTGATTTCCGTAAAAGTCGATAGAGATATCGGACCGATGTGTAATGCGTTGCTGCATCCAAGCGGGCATGGTAGAGAGGCAGGCAGGACTGGTGGGCAGCGCCAAGTATTTCGATAGGCCATGATTCGAAGGAGGAGAATATGATGACTGCTAACGATCTGCGCGGTGCATTGGCGATAATGCCGACGCCGGCCAGGGAAGGGGCCGAGCGTCTGGATGCGACCAACACAGTGGACCTGGAAGAGACCGCCCGGCTCGCCGAGAGTTTAGTCCGGGACGGAGCCACCGGCATTATGGCTCTCGGCACCATGGGAGAATGCGCGACGACATCCCAGAGCGACTATGAGGCATACGTGGATTGTCTGCTCAAAACCGTCCGTGGTCGCATCCCTACCTTTGTCGGTACCACGGCGTTGGGAGGTCACGAGATCGCGCGGCGTATCCGCTTTGTCAAAGAGCGCGGCGCCACCGGCACCCTCCTGGGAATTCCGATGTGGCAACCGGCGACGCTCGACATGGCGGTAGAGTTCTACGCCTCGGTTGCCGAAGCCTTTCCGGATTTTCCGATCATGGTCTACGCCAATCCACGCGCCTTCCGGTTCGCCTTCGACATTGATTTCTGGAGACCCATCGTTGAAAGGGCGCCCACCGTTATGTCCGCGAAGTTTTCCAGCAAAGGAATCCTTCGAGAGGCAGTGGCGGCGACCAAGGGGCGGGTCAATTTCGTTCCACCCGTCGGTCTCGCCTACGAATTCGCTCAATTGTCCCCGGAGACGGCGACGACCTGTTGGATCCCCTCGGTTGGACCGCAACCGGCCCTGGCGTTGATGAAAGCGCTCGCCGCGCGCGATGCGCAGCAGGCCAAAGCCGTAGCCGATGATATCGCCTGGGCCGTCGAACCCCATCACGCGATTACCGGCTCGCAGGATGTTTTTGCTTCTTATAATATCCAGCTCGAGAAGATATTGATGGGCGCCTCCGGCTATTGTAAGCCGGGCCCTATCAGGCCGCCCTATAATGTTATGCCGGAGAACTTCGCCCAGGCGGCGCGGGAAAGCGGCCAGCGGTTCGCGAAGCTCCGCGAGAAATACTCACGGCCGCTGGGATAGCTCGCCGGCTCGCTTCGCGGAGGGAGTTGTTAACGCCAGCCGGCATCGGAGGGTACCAAGTTCTTGCCGACGCGGCGCTCCGGAGGCGCGGCGAGCAAGGACCGGCTCTTCTCGAAGTAGTGCTTGAAGTGAGGTGTTTGCCGGTGCGCTTCCAGCGCAGCCTCGTCCCGATAGACCTCATAGAAGTAGAAACGGTTGGGATCGTCCCGATCCTGAATCAAGTCGAAGCGCAAGCAACCGGGCTCGTCCTGCTCAGAATGCTCCGCGTCGTAGCGAATAACTTCCAAGAACTCCGCCACGTGCTCCGGTTTTACCTGGACGGTCACGTGTAGCACCACCATAATGCACCTCCTGCTATCTTTAGTTTTCTGCTCCGCTCAGAGACCGTGTCGCAATTGAGAAAAATGCCTAACTGTCATTCTGAGCAAAGCGAAGAGTCTTACGTTTCCTACCACTTACTAAAGCGAGATCCTTCGGCTATCGCCTCAGGATGACATGCGACACAGTCTCTCAGTGCGGCCGAAACATCGCAAAGACCTTATCGGAGTTTGAAATCCACGATTCCAGGAACACCGCTTCGTCGGGCTTCCGTTTGAGCTCCGCCATCGCTCCCGCCAGACAGAACCAATTTAGCAGCTCATGGTGGCCACGGTCTTCCGCCTGTTCCAATGTTGTATTACTCCAGGTTTGCCAATCACCCGCACGCAGCGCATCAAAGTACCGCCGGTCTGATTCGATGTCTGGGTACATGCGGCCATGTTTCGCAGTCAAAAACGAATGCGACCAACTGGATGATGCGATCAGAGCAACTTTCCATGAAGTATTAGCAAAAGCCCGCGCCGTCGCGGCACCGATCTGAAAGCAGCGCCAGGGCTGAGGTCCAGGCGGGTCCTCATCGACCTCCTCAAGGCTCCGTCCCTTCGAAGGCGTCGGAGACACCCCTTCGGTAGTTGTCAGATGGCGTCCGTAGGCGTTCACGGTGAACGGCACGACGGGATACGGAAATCCAGTCCGCTCCCAGTCAAGATAAAGCACCGAGTTGACGAATGCGTGTCCTAGGCCGCTGTGCAGCGGCTTGTACGCATAGGCGATGTCAAAGCCCTCGTTTAGCAGGGAGGCCGCGAGATGCTTGCCGCCTTTCCGATGACCCCGGATCGTGAAGCTCTTGCCTTTGGGCTCATTCCAGGAGTTCATACCCCGCTGATTGTGCAGCCACGGCTGGACCTCCGCTGCGTCATAGGCGAGAACGGAAAATGCGGGCACACAATCATCCCGGTAGTTCTCATACTGGTCGTCACCCCAGATGACACAGAAATCGGGCTTGAATTCATCGAGCTCGCGGCGCGCCCGGCGAAAGCCTTCGATCATGTCCTGGCGATGCGCGTCGGAATGCGCCTGGCCTTCGTCCGCTCCCCACTGCCGGCGCATAGGCTCCGGCCAGTTTTCCATGGACCGCAGCCGCTCCGGCAGCGCCGGATCGGCCAGGCATACCTTGATGCGGCGGGTTAAATTCCCCTGGATCGAGAGGCCCGGATAATGAGTAATCCCTAAACCAAGTATCTGTCCCATGGATTCCTCCTCTTCTTTGTCGTAGGGGCGACCGGCCGGTCGCCCCTACATCTTACTAACCGCGGCCCGCTCCAACAATCCGAATTGGAGAATCATCGCCAATTCGTCGCGGGTGATCTGTCAAAGGCCCGGTTGGAACCTGTGGCAAATTTCTATCCTGTGGGTACTACCCCGCGAACTGCCCAAGCCTTTGCATGAAGTGTGATAGATCCATCGGGGTGGTTACCAAGAATGTCCGTCCTTAGTCGCTCCTTCAAGGCCTGTTCCCGCTCCGGAGAGAGACTACTGATATAAGGCTTAGGCGGGCCCTGGCTATTAGAGTGAATACGCCAGAAATCGTCAAAGGAAGCAAATTTCATAGGAATCACTAACGCTTTCGTTTCAACTCCCTTAAAACCCGTGACAGTCCACAGATCTGAAAGTGTGTTTGGTGATCCATAAAAACTTTTGTCCGGTCGTTTAGCTTCCGAGTCAACTGCAACGGCAGCATCCCAAAATCTTTGCGACAACTCCATGCTTCCACTGTTGTCCCACATACAAGTTGCGACTTTTCCACCTGCTTTGGTGACTCGCTTCATTTCTTTCACTGCCCTATGGGCATCTGGGACAAACTGGATCATCAATGATGATACGCAGCAGTCGAAAGAGCCATCGTCATGGGGAAGTTTCTGAGCATCTCCCATTTCAAAAGTAACGTGCGGATGCGTATTGTTTGCACGAGCATATTCCAAGTACCCTATCGAAGGGTCAATGCCGACAATCTTTGAGGCTCTTGTTGTATCAGCGATGGTGAATGTAAGTGAACCAGTGCCGCACCCTACGTCTAACACCCGATCCCCTTCTCTGATACCGCCTATAAATTCGATGAAGAGAGGAGCAAGCGTCTTACTCCAGCCTCCCATTCCAATCTGGTACTTACCAGCATCCGTGTGCAGGTTGGGCAGTTGAGCCAAATGTCACCTTCTAGCGCGTCTACCTTTTGAACTTCGGCTGCAAAACAAAAACCCGGCTGGCGCCAGGTCATCGTACTACGAAATTAGGCTATATTCGGACCTGTCCGGGTACTAGTGTAGTGTCTCTCAAATGAAGGCACTTGTTCTTCGACGTAGCGTTTTACAATCCAGGAATAAAATTTCATGCGGAAGACCCTAAGTCCCAAGACATCACTGCAAATTATCATACCGTTGCTATACGGCACATCCGCCGCCATGATGCTCGACCAAGGTTTTTCTGTTCACCACGAAGCACACGAAGGCCACGAAGAAAGGACAACCAGACTAGAAAAACGACCGGATTTAGACATGTTTTTCTATTCCTTCGTGCTCTTCGTGTCCTTCGTGGTGGTATACCCAGGATAAAATACCAACAGTGTGAGACACTAGACTAGAACCGACCAAGTGGGCCATACCTACACCTGGGAATGGGAGCCGTCAAGAGTGAAACGTAACGAACATTTGCGGTTTCTACAGCCTTGTTTTGATTTGCCATTAGGAGAAATCAGTTCAATCCTGGCATTGCCGCTTGGCTTGCTGCCATCACTTGATCAGCCTGCTCGCCCGGGCGAGCACCTCCGGCGGAATCGTCAAGCCGATCTGCTTGGCTGTTTTCAGATTGATCACGAACTCAAACTTCGTCGGCTGCTCCACCGGGAGATCGGCAGGCTTGGCTCCCTTCAAAATTCTGTCCACGTAATATGCGACGCGCCGGTAGCTGTCCGCGAGGTCCGCCCCGTAGAACATGAGCGC
>DAIRFP010000066.1:0-23137 GCA_036794995.1 Thermodesulfobacteriota bacterium
TAGTTGCTCGAAGCTTCCGCTGAATGTCAAATGCGATAAAACTGCCGGGCGTTCTCGAAGAAGATCCCGGCGATCATCGCATTCAAGCCGGATTCTTAGGTTGGCATCTCTGCCAAAAGCCTTCCATAGCCTCGCACCGGATGACCCAAGCCGAGCCGTAACTGTGTTTCCCAACAGCGGGCCGGCCCGGCGTGCACGACGGGGAGTCCCGTCGCTGCTTCCAGCCGATCGATGATATCCAGGGTTTTCCATGCGACACCGAGCATGTAGATGCCCTCCGCCTCTTTATGCTTGGCGGCAATGCCGGTCATGAATTCGAAGATCTGCTCCGGCGGAACCCTGGGGACGTCGGCAAAGGGAGCGTCGATTCCTTCCATGGCAAGCACCTGGAAGCCCGCCTCGGTGAAATAGCGGGCGAAGATGGTGTTCAGCTTCTCCGGAAAGTAGCTGGCGCCGACGAACTTCTTGATGCCGAGAGTGCGCAGCGCATGCACGTGATTTTGACCGGACGTGAACATCGGCACACCGTACTTCTTCTCCCAGGAGCTGATGATCTCTTGCTCGCCCTTGTAGCCGAGCAACATGAACGGCGGCGCGCCGCCGGGCCGTACCAGGTTCGCGCCCATGTTCACTAACTCCGCCGCCTTCGCTTCGTACCCCGGCATCGAAGTGCTGAACTCCTCTTCGGTGCCGCGGGTGAAATTCATCGTCAAGGTCACGAACTTGATCTTGGCGGGGATCTTCTGATCGAGATCGACCTCCTGGCCGGCCTCCGGTCTGTTGGTCGGTCTGACGGTGCCGACGAAGTATTCTTTTTGACTATCAGCCATAGCCTGTTCCTCCCTTTCGATTTGATGCGATTAACTTGGTTGTGTGAATCGTCAGTCTATTCCTCCGGCGCGCCCCCCGACTTCGCCAGGTCTTCCATCTTCACTTTTTCCACATTGAGCTTGGCGCCGGCTTTTGTCATGCGATCCATGACTTCGTCAAAGCTCAGCGGCGCGGCTTCCTTGGGGCGGAAGCGCATCGGGTTGATGCGGGCAACCACGAAGCTCTTGAGATAAGGGCTGGACAGACCTTTGGACTTGAGAGCTTCGACCTTTGCCACAACAAGATCGTCCAACTCCATGACGGTGTTGGCCCGCTCTTGTCGAATTGCCAAGGCTGTTTCAAGCGGCTTTTTGAGAAACTCGTCGGCGCGTCTCAGGATCGGGTGGTAAGCGCCGCCGCTAAAGCGCGGGCGCGCCAGATAGCAAAGGCCCAGGGTGATGAGGGCGGCTTCTTCAAACTCCAGTTCGTAGTTCTCCTCTGTGGCGTTATTCAACGTCGCCAGCTCCTGGTACATTTTTATGACTTCCAGCGCGCGCTCGCGCAGGTTGTGCGCTTTCTCCGTATTGAGCGCGAGGATCTGGTAAGCAGCGGATTGTTCCGGGACCACGATGGCGACGATGGTCTTTGCACCGAGTGTGCGCATGGCGGACAGCCGGTGATTGCCGTTAGGTGTCCAATAGCGCGTCTCGGTCTCTCGGCGCTCCTTTCGCACGACGACAATCGGATCGAGAAAGCGGCCCAGCTTGGCGATGACGGACTCGAGTTTGCGCGCATGGGTGTCCGAGAGATTTCGCTGATAGGGAGTCGGCTCGACTTTTTCGATGGGAAGCGCGGCCATGACGAGCCACCGTCCGCCGAAGGGTTCCCGATAGGACGCTAGAACTTTGCCGCCGTCGTCTTCGATCGCTGCTTGCAACTCGCTGACGTTGCTCGGCGCGGCAGTGGCAAGGAGCTCTTCGGGCCCAATGGCGATGGACTTGCCCGCCGGCTTTCTACGTTTCCGCGGCGATCCCGGCCTTTGCTTGGCTTTCTTTTCGGCCATAAAGACTACTTTGTCCGCGATGTTTCCTTAACATAGCAACCGTCACTGTTCCAACCGCCGGATATTCGGCGAGAATATCGCGACGCTCAAAGCCGTCGCGGTTACGAACGCGCCGCCGACCAACACGGCCATTGGCGCCCCGGCGTATTCGGCGATCGCGCCGGCGATCAGTCCGCCCACCGGCATGATATCCCAGGCGAGGCCGTAGATGCCCATTACTCGCCCGCGCAATTGATCCGGCAGATTCACCTGCAGGATCGCGTTGATCGTCGTGATGTAGAACTGGCTAGCGATGCCGAGCGCGTAGGCTAATATCAGCGACAGAGGATACGACTTTGAAACCGCAAAGGTAATCAGCAGCATACCGAAAACAATGGCGCCCCCGATGGCTTGCCGCCCTTTGCCGCGGGAGTTGGAGAAGGTTGCCACCGCGAGCACGCCGCAGAGGGCGCCCAAGCCGCCGGCGCTTTGCAAGAAGCCGAATCCTTGCGCGCCGACGTCGAGAACGCCGCGCGCGAATACCGGCATCAGGATCAGATAGGACATGCCAAAGGCGCTGTTGAAGAAGGTCATCCCAATGAAGGTGTAATAAATCTCATGGGTCCGAATGAAGTTTAGGCCTTCCATCATGTGCTGGAGCAGTCCGCCGGAAGCAACCGCAGTGGGCTGATGCGCGAATCGTATGCCGAGCCACAAGCACACCGCGCTGAGCGACGCAAAGAAACAAAAATAATAGGTCGGGCCGATGCCGATCAGATAGATCATCATGCCGGCTACCGCGGGACCTACGAGCCGGTTCAATTGCCAGATCGTGCCACCCACGGCGACCGCGTTTGCGATATCTTCTTGCGGCACCATCTGCGGTAAGAGAGCCATGCGACTTGGGCGGTCGAAGGCTTTGATGCACCCGGACAAAAACGCGAGGGCCATGACATGCCATAAGGCGATCCATTGGATGATCACCAGCGTGGCGAGAATAAAGAAGATAGCAGCCGACCCGAGTTGAGAAAGGATCATGATGAGTCTGCGGTCGGCGCGATCGGCAATGACGCCGCCAATAAGAGTCAAGGTGATAGTCGGGGCGGCAAAGGCTAGCCCGGTGAGTCCGAGCAGGAGCGGTGAGTTGGTGAGTTCCAATACCAACCAGCTTTGTGCTACGCCTTCCATGTTTTGGGCCAGGACGGAGGAGAGCTGGCCGAGCCAATAGAGCCGATAGTTGCGATGGCGCAGCGCGCTCAGGGGTGCGGCGATTCGGCGGCTTCGGGTGGTGGGCTGTGCGGCGGCTTCGGACATGGTGACTGAAAGAGATCCCAGAAGGTTCTGCCATATTTCATGAATCGCTTCATACTGTCAAAGACAACCTCGGGTGGTTGAGGAAAACGGTGCTACCTTTTATCATGACCGGGATCTGAAGAGAGGGGTATTTTCTCATGGCACAGTACGATTATGATCTTTTTACGATCGGCGCAGGTTCGGGAGGCGTGCGCGCCAGCCGGGTGTCGGCGTCCTGTGGCGTTAAAGTGGCGGTGGCTGAGGAACGTTATCTGGGCGGAACTTGTGTCAACGTCGGTTGTATTCCGAAGAAGCTCCTGGTTTATGCCGCCCATTATAGTGAAGATTTCAAAGACGCCGCGAGTTACGGCTGGACGGTGGGGCAGCCCAGTGTCGATTGGGCGAAACTGATTGCCAACAAAGACAAAGAGATAAACCGCCTAAACCACGTATACCGAAAGCTGCTGCAAGATTCCGGCGTCACAATCATCGATTCACGGGCGGAAATTGCCGACCCTCACACCGTTGTTGTTGATGGGAAGAAGATCACGGCAAGATATATTCTCGTTGCCGTGGGCGGTTGGCCCATCGTGCCGAGGTTTCCGGGATCGGAACACGCAATCACTTCCAACGAGGCATTCTACCTGCCGAGCTTGCCGAAAAGGGTGATCATTGTCGGCGGCGGTTACATCGGTGTCGAGTTTGCCGGCATTTTTCACGGCCTGGGTGCGGTAGTGACGCAGCTTTATTGGGGTCCGTTGTTTCTCCGCGGCTTTGACGACGATTGCCGTAAAACGCTGGCCGAGGAGATGAAAAAGAAAGGCATCGACCTGAGGGTCAATGCCGATATTGAAAGAATCGAAAAGATCGGCGCGGGCTTACGCGCCACATTAAACAACGGCGCACACATAGACGCCGACCAAATTCTTTACGCCACGGGACGGATGCCGAATACCGCTTCGCTGGGGCTAGCGAATACCAGCGTGCAGATGAACCCTGACGGTTCCATCGTCGTAGACGACTATTCGAAAACCAACGTCGACAGCATCTATGCGATCGGCGATTGCACCAACCGGATGCAGCTGACGCCGATTGCGATCGCCGAAGGGCGTGCAGTTGCCGAGACTCTCTTCAATCACAACCCGATGAAACCTAACTATATGAACGTGCCTTCCGTAGTATTCGGCAACCCGAACTTGGGCACAGTTGGGCTCATCGAGGCCGAGGCGCGGGAACGCTACAGGAATATCGATGTCTACAAGACCAATTTTCGGTCACTCAAGCACACCCTGACGGGGAGCGATGAGAAGACGATGATGAAACTGGTTGTCGATCAGGCGACGGGCAAAGTGTTGGGTTGTCACATGGTAGGTCCTGATGCCGGGGAAATCATTCAGGGGCTGGCGGTGGCGTTGAATTGCGGAGCGACCAAGGCTCAGTTCGACGCAACCATCGGCATCCACCCGACGGCAGCCGAAGAGTTCGTCACGATGCGAACGAAAGTCGCGCCGGAGTAGCATGGACGAGATCTGTCCTGTGTTCAAAGTTTCGGTCTTTGGATTTCGCTTTCCATTGCTGCATGGATTCCACTGCCGCGCTCCGACCTCGTTTCGCCCGTTGAGATGTCTCCGTTGTCAGTTGTTGTCAGGACATCTTGGTTTTGCCCGATTACTCTCGCTAGGCAAATCCCGCAAAATCAAGTTACTCGCCTGTGGCACAGCCGTTGCTGTCCTTCGTTCTGAATAAGGACGGCTACCCAGAAAAGAGGTGTCTTATGGATCGGGGAACTTTTCGGGAACAACTCTTGGCTGTGATGGAACGCAAAGATCATTGGGCTTGGCCGGCGTTTACATCGGGCAGGGTAACCAAGACACTTCTCCACCTCCACTTCGAACAAGAATATGCTACCTACGTGCGTGATTTCCCCGTCATGGTAGGCTGGGCTTATGTACGTTGTCCGGTTCCGGAGGTACGTCGAAGCTTGGCTGAAAACCTCTACGAGGAAGAAACCGGCGGGTTGGTAGCCGGCAGTCCTCATCCGGAGCTATTCCTGGATTATCCTCGTGGACTGGGTATGGATCTGAGGCGATTTGAACGTATAGAGCTACTCCCGGCGGCGCAGAAGTATCGCCACTTCCTTGATGAGGCCATCCAGCACTATGGCTGGGAGATCGCTGCGGCGATCGTTACAATTTTCATCGAAGGCACGAAAGACGAGCGTGCCGTAATAGACCCGTCAACTCCTAAAACGCCGGCACCGCCGCTCGAAGAACATCCGCTGGTCAAGCACTACGGCATGGCTATGGAACATCTGGCTCTTACTAAAGCCCATCGTCAGGTGGAGGGCGATCACCGCGCTTCGGCGTGGAATGCAATCCTGACCCACGTCTCGCCCACCCGGCGTGGTACGGTTGTGAGGTCGATGCATGATGCCCTGGAGCACTGGCTTTCGTATCGGGACGAAGTTGCGGCCGTATGCGGTATCGCGCGCAATGGCGCTCGCAGTGCCAGCGCGGCCTAAAGCTTCTACCGTAACACCTTCGAACATAGCCCGCCGAACTTTCATCAGCTTCTTCGCTACACCGGTGTAACCCCACGCGCCCTCACTGCTGCTAATAAACATTTCTGCCTCACACGCGTCTAATCGGCCAAGGAGGTGCTTATGAACAAAAAAAGCAGCATCATTTGGTTAGGCGCTGGAATCATTTCTGTTTTGGCCTTGGCGAATCACGCCTCTGCGGATACCAGGCGTTTCGGCCATCCGGGATTCAATCGACCGGCGCATCGCGAGATTCGGGGCGACCGAAAGGAATTATTCAAGGATCGAGCGGAATTACGCAGTGATCTAAGAGAGCTGCATAGGGACAAGGCCGAGCTCCGTCGGGATATTCGACGCGGCGCCAGTCCGGAAGAGATTGCCCGGGGCAGAGCCGAAGTGAAACAGGGCCTTCGCGAGGTCTGGCAGGACCGTAGAGAGACTCGACAAGATCATCGGGAACTCCGGGGTGATCTAGACAAATACGGTTGGAATCGATCCTTCTATAACTACAACGGAAGGGTTGGCAATCCCGGGAATCGCTACGGCTCGTGGGACCGTAACCGGTGGCATCGCGATTGAGGAAAGAATGGTCACTTAACTCGCAACCATAACTTCCAACCACTTTTATCTCTCTCTCCTCAGGGAGGCGCGCAACAAGCCCGCCTCCCTTTCTTTTCGATCGCGGCGTCATGCTCCGGTTGCTTGACATCGAAAATCATGCGGACCTATAACCGTTAAGGGGCAATTCTCAACAAAGGACGGACGATCATGATCATCGATTGCGATACTCACCTGATGCCTCGGGATGCGTTTGACGGAGTCGGCGGAACGGCAGGTCCACGCAAGCCGCTCTTGAAGTTCAATGACGACGGCCGCTACGTTGACATCGATTTTCCGGGCTGTCCTCCCGAAGTTCCCGGCACCAGCCCGTTGCTTGCACCAGGATCCGGCGCGATGTTCAAGAGTTTGTGGAATGTGCAGCTACGCATGGAAGATTACGACAAGAAATTAGGCATCGAGCAGCACGTGATTTTGCCGCAATTTTCCGGCTGGTGGTCTTATTTGATCGAAGCGGAACTGGCCAACCGGATGGCGCGCTCCCACAACGAGTCGTTGCTTCGCCTGATGCAGCAGTACCCGGAACGGATTCTGGGTTCCGCGCTGGTTGCGCTTCAGGACGTCGCCGGTGCCATCAGCGAAATGGAGTGGGCTAAAGAGAACCGCTTTTGTTCCGTCGTACTGGACAAAGTGTTTCCGGTCAGCGATCATCCCTTTAGCGAACCCTTGGGGAGCCATCGGGAGCTGTGGCCGTTTTTCAGGCGCGCCGAAGAATTGTCCATGCCGATCTACCTCCACAACGTGCAACATGGACACCGCATCAGCAATCTCCTGCCCTTCCAGAGAGACGGGCTTTATATCTTTGCACCCCAGGAAGGGCACATGAGTCTAGTTTCGTTGTTCACCAGTGGGCTCCTGGACGCCTTCCCAAAGTTGCAAATCATTTATACTGAGGCCGGCACCTCGTTTATCAAGCCGTTGGTGCAGTGGCTCGACAAAGTCTTGGAGAGCCCGCCCGTGGATTATGACGATCAGGAAGAGCCTTTATCCAACCGCACGTTATCCCACGTAGGGGAAAGGCTAAGGCGGGCTAGAGCTTTGTATCCCGCGCAGGTTTTTCTTGAGAAGAACCAGAAACCGGCGAGCCACTACTTCAAGAACAACTTTTATTTCACCATCGAGACCGAGGAGCCGGAACTTCCCGAAGCGATCGAATTCCTGGGCGCCGAGCGGTTTCTTTTCGCCACCGACTATCCCCACGACGATCCCGGCGGAAGAATGAAATTCCAGGACGTGGAGCTGTTGAGGGAAAACCCGAAGATTTCGGAAACAGACAAAGAACGGATTCGCTGGCAGAACGCGGATCGGTTGTTTCATTCGGCCCGTTAGCCGGCAATTGACGAGGTCAGTTATGGCGATACCGCAGCGGTACAACTCGGGATACAACATCGGCGTGGGCGGCGCCGTCGTCCGCGACGGACAGCTGCTGCTGGTCCGCCGCGCGTCGCGCCACGGGCGCGGCAACTGGCAACTGCCGGGCGGATTCATCGAACCCGATGAGACCATCGAGCAGGCGGTGGTCCGTGAAGTACAGGAAGAGGCGGGAGTGACGGCTGAAGTGGAGGCCGTGCTTGGGCTCCGGAGTCGTTACGACCCGGATAGCGGCAACGGGATTTATGTCGTTTTGCTCTTGAGGCCGGTGAGCGGCGAGCCCACCGCGGACAATCACGAAGTCGATCACGCAGGCTACTTTAGCCTGGATCAGATTCGCCAGCTGAACCCGCTGCCGCCGGTCAATTGGGAAATCGCCCAGCGTGTTCTTTCGACTGATCGGTGCCTGTTGATTCCGAAACCGCTGTCCAATCTGAATGGCGCGAAGTTCACGCTGTTTGTCGGCTGAGGATGCTTCCGGTTCCGGCTTTCAGGTTCAAGGTTCCAGGTTGAAAGATAGCGGAGCTGGAAAGCTCAAGGGCATTAACCCTAGAATGCCAAGTCTAGAACTTGTATCGCGCCCGATACTGTAGTTTCGTCTCACCATCTTTCGCCACCGGGATGTCAAACTGGGCTGTGTGAGCGTCGGTTTTCTTGTATGCATGGGAGCTGCTGAGAATCTCCCAATCCCGCAGCATCGGCTCGATGACGCTGACGGTGACCGCTTCTTCCTTGTGATTACGTAAGCTGATTTCAAACGCCGCTTCATAAAGATTGTCGGCCAGCTTGCGCCAGTCGGTCTGCTTGCGCTCGCCCACGATGTCGAAGGCATCGCCCATCTTGATCTTGATGGTTTCGTCCTTGGGCGTGTGGTCGATGCGGTCTTCGCCGATAAATTGCAAACTGCCGCCGGCATCGGCTTTGTAGACGCGGACGATGCCTTTCGGCAGAGGCATGCCTAGGTTGTGGGTTTTCTTATTAGCTATATCGACGTAGACGCCGACCTTTTGGTTTGCTATGGGCGCGCCGTATCGGGTGCGGAAATACTGCTGCGAACCGCGATAGAAATAACGCTTGGTTACCGGAACGCGGTCCGCGGATAGCAGGCTCACCTGCTTTGTCTGGTTCTCTTTGATCGTGGTGGGTCTTTGCAGGCTGTAGAGGTGATACTCGAAGAAGGACTCTTCGCTAAAAGGAGCGGCGCCAGGCTTGGCGGATGCTTCAGCCAACATGGCCACGGCATCTGCCGCGCCGCGCCGTTCGATAACGCGGTTGACGTCTCCCGCCACGAGCTTGAGGCGGGCGTTTTGATAACTTGCACCGCTTTGATTCTCCAGGGTGACCCAACCGGACAAGTCCAGATTACTATCTTTACTGTCGAGGACGGCAACGTAGTCGGCCTTCCAGGTGATGCCTTGGGTGAGATAGGTCGCCTCGATCTGCTGCGGCGCCGCGCTGCGGTTTTCCAATAGCCAAACCAGGGTCGGTTGCGATATGAGATTATTGGGGATGTTGGGGAAGATCAGGTTGTAGGGCTGGCCGGTGAAGATACGGCCGCCCAGTTTGTAGACGACGCCCTGGTTGGTGCTGAGTATGATGATGGGAACTTCCACCCCGTCTTTGAGAATGGTGATTTCCTTACCGACAAACTTTTCGAGCAGCTTCTGGGGCGTAAGCAGATCGTATTCGTAGTTTTGTTCAAGAACCTGCAAACGGGCCGGATCCGTCAGGGATTTAATGTGCACGGTTTGCGGCATGATCTTGGCCGCCACTTCGCCGAATTTTAGTTCCGTCACACCGCTGGGCAGGGTGAGCCGTCTAGCGTCTTTTACCAGGCCGATATTGCTATTGTAGACGGTGATCGAAACTGTTTCCTGGTCGGTGAGGCTGGTTGCGACGTTCGCGGGTTGAGCCGAACCGGCCGCGTAGCCGAAATTCGACGACTCCGGTCTTAATAAAAGAATTGCAGTCAATGCCAGCACCACCCACTGTAAGGCGCTTTTGAGGCGTAAGCTCATGGTTTCCTCCCGAGGCGAATCGTAGGTATCCGTCGTTCCGAATTTCCTTAGTTAGACAGTGGCAAGGAGGAAAATGTTCCCGGGAATTTTTACGGATGATTTGCACTGAGCATTGGCTCCGATCGGTAAGCCGTTCCGGATCCATGGTATGAATAGTCCTGGTTAGCGCGTTGAAGGCTGGGAGGGTAGGGTACTTGCCGAAGGCAGCGGAGGAAAAATCGTTACTCTTATCCGAATTCGGTCGGAAGATTTCGAAACGGTGTCATTCTTATTGGCGAGGATGGGAGATTCCATCTCGATATTGCCCAGACCGGCCAAGTCTTTCTTTAATAGCGCGTATTGGTTACGAGGGATCATCAGCCATACAGTCTGTGGCTCGCCCGTTTCAATAGCTCGCTCTCGGGCCTGGTCGAGACTTTTTTCTTCTTGTTGTAGTGTCGATGATTGTCGCTCGACCTGAGCGCGATCCGATCGCAATCGATCGGCCGTGCCTTTGTCGTCGCGCGTCGGTTTCTTTAGCCGGATCGCCAATTCGTGGTCCGCAGGGAGTACAGTACCGGAACTAAGAGCGTCTAGGGACGAAGCAACGTTTCTTTCTCGTGGTTCCGGAGACAACATTGATTTCCCAGCAGCGGGCGCGCCCCTTAAAGCACTGTCGGTTTCCGTTTGTGGAACTGGCGCCAGCGCTCCTGTCGCTTGCGCCGGTCCTGAAGGTGAAGACTTTTCCGGGCGAGGCGAGGCAGCCTCGCTAAGCTTCGAAGAGTTTGGGGTAGGCGTGAGTGTAGCCGGCGGTCGGACCTGTTCTGGTGCAAGCGTGGTTGCCGGCGTGCCGGGCTGACTTTCCGTGTTTTTCTTTTGTTCTGAAGGTTTGGGAAGTGCTTCAGGCTCTTTCGATTGTGCTGCATCTATGAATTCTTGTGGCAGGGCACCCGGGTTGGCTTCCTTGGCGGCCTTCGTTGTCCTTGAGTCGACAGGGGGCGCTTGGGCGACGGATGGCGCGGCTTTGTCCGTCTCGTCTTGCTTGCTAGAGAAGCGCTCAGGTCGGATGGCCACTACGGATTCTTGTTGCAGCGGTTCTTTCTGGTAGACGTAAGCCGCGAGAACGGCGATCAAAAGCAGCGCCGTGGCCTGGAGCGGAATCTTCATTTGAAGAGGAACAAACAACCGCTCCCAGAAACTAGGTGGGTGTGCTGCCTCGCGAACCTCCGCCATCACTCGAGCCGTGAAATTCGCCGGTGGATCGACTGCCGGCAGGCTGAACACGAGCCTTTGGCATGCGGCTAAGCTCGCCAGCTCTTCACTGCACAGGGCGCAGCCGCCGAGATGTTCTTCGATCTCCTGGACGTGCTCAAGGCCGAGGCTCTTGTCCAGGGAATCCATTAAATATTTTTGAACTTCTTCGCAGTTCACGATGCTTTCCGGTTAGTCTGAAAATAGGGCGCCAGAGTGGCTTTAAGCGCCTGGCGCGCGCGGTGCAGACGAGATTTGACGGTTCCGATGGGAATGCCGAGCATCTCGGCAACGTCCTCATAGCTGACGTCTTGAAGATCCCGGAGCAGAATGAGGCGCGCATCCGCCGGGTCTAGGTTATTGAGCGCTTGTTGAACCCGCTCTTGAATCTCTTTGTGTTCGAAACTCTTGGCCGGATCGACGGAACCATCGGCGATGACTTCCATGCCTTCCAAGGAGATATGTCGCTGTTGGGCGCTGTTCAGGCTCTTGCGGCGAGTGCTGGCATGGTTAAGTCCGATGCGGTAAAGCCAGGTCGAGAAATTGGCGTCGCCGCGAAAATGCTGGATTGACTTAAATGCAGAGAGAAACACTTCTTGCGCCACCTCCGCGGCTTCATCGTAGTCGCCCAGAAGCCGATAAACCAAGTTGAATATCGCCTTCTGGTGCCGCTGCACCAAGACTTCGAAGGAATCGGTGTCACCCTGCTGGACGCGCCTGACGCATTCCGCGTCACCTATCCCTTCGGCAAACATCGGCTTCAATTGGATTAGACTGTGAGATTACAAAAAGGTTCCCGGAGGACCAGATTGGCGAATAGACAAGCTTTTTTCGGTGGCGGGCGGTGACTGATCGCAGCGGCCAGATTTCTTGAACGGTTTATCTTGCGGTCGCCGCGCCCATTCAAACCGGCTCTTTCCACAAGTAGCTGAATTGAGTTGCGACCACCTGTTCGTAGGCCACTGGCGATGAGAGTAACCCTATATCTTGAGCGAAGCGGTTCATGTCTGCGACCGTTTGTTCGGCGATGGTCGGATCGTAGTAAGGGAGGTCGCGGCGGACTAACTCAGCGATCAGCTCCGCTTCAGATTGCGGAAATCGTTTTTTGCCGACTTCCGTGGCACAACTCAGGTCTTCGCGCAGCGCCTTGTGCGCCTTCATGAGGGCGCGAATGGCAGCTCTTGCGGCTTCGGGTTGTTCCCGAATTTTTTTTTCCGTCGTCACCAGTGCTGAAAACGTATAATGGCGGGCGGCTGGAGGACCGTCGCCGCGGCGCACATCAAGAACCATTGTTCCCACGCCGCGGCGCAGCGCGACTTCGCAACCCATGCCGTTGGCCCAGAAGCCGTCGAGTTTACCCTCTTCCAGCGCCTTTGCCGCCGACAGACCGAAGGAGACGTTGGGTCCGGCGGCGCCAGGAATCGGCATGATCTGCACGTTGTTCTTCTCCGGATCGAGACCGGCATCAGTAAGTAACCGCTTCAGGCTGAGATCCACACCAGGAGCAGCGCCGATGCGCAGTCCTTTGACGACGTTCAAGTCTCCGTGCTTTGGATTGAGATCGCTGCGAATGACGAGAAACCAGTAGGTGTGTCTGGCGATGGCGCAGAGCAGCTTCGCGCCTTTCCAGTTGGAAAAGGCCAACAACGTTGCGTGCGCCGAGCCAACCACGAAATCCAGCTGGCCATCGCGCAAGGCTTCGAAAGTCTTGGGTACGGGAAACAACAGATCTACCGATGCATCGAAGCCCTCGGATTTGAAAAAGCCTAACTCTACAGCTGCAATGATGGGGAAATAAGAATTCGAAACTAGATCGGGAACCGCGATCCGTAACATGCTCTATCCTCCGCCAGCGCTCTGTGGTTTCATCGGAGTTATACCTTGAACGTTGAACTTTGAACGCTGTCTAGCTGCCGCGCCTCACAGCGAGATTTTTCGTTTGTCCATGGCGGACTGCCATTTTTTCTCCGTGTCCTTGCCAAAGATAAACCCCTTGTCTCCCGCAACCACGAACCAGGAGCCGGCTTTTATTTCGCCTTCGAGCTGGCCCGGTGCCCATCCCGCATAGCCCAACATGAACAGCGATTGGCGCGGACCCTTGCCGCGGGACATCGCTTCGATGAGTTTCGGGTTTGCCGTCATGGCAATCCCATCTGTGACTTTCGTGGAATCCTCGAACAGGACATCATCGCTATGAAGCACAAACCCGGCGCGTGGGCCGACGGGGCCGCCGTAATGGACGATGATCTCACCTTTTGCCTCTTTGCTATCGAGCCCAAACCCTTTGAGCACATCTTCTATAGGTCCCTTCGCCAACGGGCGGTTGATGACCAGGCCCAAGGCGCCTTCCGCGGTGTGCTTCACCATATAGATGACGGTTTCGGCGAATCTCGGATCTTTCATTTCAGGAGTGGCGACCAGCAATTGACCGGTGAGGTAACTGCCCTCCTCGGCGGCCCTTATCGAGGTTAGGGGGATGCTCAAAGCACAAAGCAAAAAGATGATGAGAACCCCAGGCCGCCCGTCTATCAGCTGCCCGGTCTGCTGCGATTCGATTTTGTTGGGAAAACGGCGGGTCACATTCATCCTCGTCTGAGCGGTGCTACGCTCTCGATGGCAAAGCGGATGATGACTCGGCGCTCGCGCACCATTCGTTCGTGGAACTCGGGCCAGCTTTTATGCTCGCCGTAGACTTGGCGTTGCAAATAAACCAACGAATCCAAAGCGTCCGGAAGAGAAATAATCTCTGCTGCACCGTTGACTTGAACCCAACCGCCGCTATGGAACGTCTCGGTGAAGACGCAAAGGGCAGCGCGGGGATCGCGCCGCAGGTTGTTGACCTTGTAAGCGGTCTCCCGGCTGCTGATGATCACCCGGCCGGCAGCATCCAGGCCCGGCGTTATCGGCGACATCTGTAGGCCGCCGTTTTTTCTCCGGGTCGTAAGCACGCCCCAGTGGTGCCTGGTCAGAAATTCCTGTGCCCTGTCGACGCTTGCGGGTGCGAATTCAGCCATAATATTCTCGTTGATACTAGCCCATACTAGCGGATTATTCTGAGACACCACACTAGCTCGTAATTGTTTGTGTAACGTTAAATGTGCTCGCATCAAACTAGAATACCCCAGTGACCCATTGCAAGAGCCCGCGGTATTTAGCGTATAGTCTCAACCATGCGATGGACCTTGACGCGTTGCGGCATCCGATCTAATGGGTTATAGAATTTCCAGGAGAGCGCTGTGGCGATGACGATTCCACAAGTATCGTTGCCGGAGATTCTTCCGGTTTTCCCCTTGACTGGAGTTTTGCTCCTGCCGGGAACAGTTTTGCCGCTGCACGTCTTCGAGCCGCGTTATCGCGCTATGGTGGAGGATACCCTCAGCGCGGAGCGCGTGTTTGGCATGATTCAACCCTTTGCCGCGCAACCGGATAACCGGCCGCTCCCGGGAGCTGAAAATCAAGCGCCGGATCTCTACAAAGTGGGTTGCGCCGGGTACATCGAGAAGTGGGAGAAATTACCGGAAGGCCGGTACTTTGTGCAACTCAGGGGCGTTAACCGGTTTCGCTTCGAGCAGGAATTTCCGCTGCAACGAGGTTATCGGCGCGTCAAAGCCGACTATCGGGTTTTTCCTGATGCGACCTTGCATGAAGGCTGGCAATGTGATCGCCCGGCCGTGCTTCAAGCCCTGGCGAGTTACGGCCAAGCTCACGGCCTGCAAGTCAAACCGGAGCAAGCCGAGCGTTTTACCGACCTGGAGCTGGTCAATCTTTTAGGGGTTTCTCTCCCGTTTCATCCCGCCGAGAAACAAGCGCTGCTGGAAGCCACTACACTCAAGGATCGAGAGAAAGTCCTGGTGAATCTGCTCTGTCTTGGCGGCGGTCCCGAAGAGACGGGCTCCGAAGTCCCCCCGCGCACCGTCAATTAGCAACTTTTCGGAGATCGTTGAAGCGTCGACTTTGATTATCCTTACAATATCCCGCTAACAAAACCGCTTTACTTCAACAACTCCCGCCCCAAGCTCGCGTTCAAGTCAAGAACCCTTGCCTGAATGGAGTAGCTCGTCTATAGGATAGGCAATATGAGGAGACGCCGGCATGCCCTACGTTAAATCCGAAGATGGAGTCGATATCTACTATGAGGCGCACGGAGAAGGGACGCCATTGTTGTTTCTTAGCGAGACCGCTTGTGATGGGGAAGTCTGGAAGATCTATCAGGTTCCCGAGTTTTCCCGCGATCATCGCGTGGTCACCCTCGATTATCGCGGCACCGGCAAGTCCGGCAAACCGTCGACAAAATACAACACAAACATGTTTGCCGCAGACGCGGCCGCGGTGTTGGATCACCTCGGACTTACCCGAGCGGTGGTTTGTGGTCATTCCATGGGCGGCCGCGTGGCGCAACTGCTCGCTCTCGATTATCCCCAGAAGGTCAGCAGGCTGATTCTGGCCTCCAGCGGCGCGGCCCATCCAGGCGATACGGGCATTCCCCTGAGGATCGCTAAAGAAATGGTAGAACAGGGCTATGAGCGCTACGTCAGGGACCACACGATCGTGGTCGGTTGGACGGAGTCCTACGCCGAGACGCACATGGAGTTGATCGAGAAGTATCTCAGGGTGCGTATGGCCAACCTGTGCCCGGTGGAGTTTTATTTTCGCCACGTGCTGGCGCGCCAGGAACACGATACCGGCAGCCGGCTCAAAGACATAAAGGTCCCGACCCTTATTTTCGTCGGTGACGACGATCATTTTGTCGTCAGTGACATGTCGCATCGCAG
Source organism: Thermodesulfobacteriota bacterium (assembly GCA_036794995.1). Lineage (GTDB taxonomy): Bacteria > Desulfobacterota > Binatia > UBA9968 > UBA9968 > DAIRFP01. Next base: position 15,694 of record DAIRFP010000066.1, read on the forward strand.
CGGAGCAGAAATTCTGGCGAAGGGGATTCCCGACTCTAAACTAGTCATTCTGCCGGGTGAACGGCACAGCTATTTTTACACGGAGCCCGAGCAGGCTCACGAAATCATCAGAAACTTTTTGCAGGGCCGATGATTGTCACCTAGCAGCCTGAACTTAGAAACTCCCTAATAACTTTGTGCGCTTCTCCCGGGTTCGTGAAGAAATAGTTGTGTGCCTCGCCGGGAATGATTGCGAATTTGGCGTTGGGAATTCCCCGCGCCATGATCTCAGCGTCCATCCGGTGTGACCTTCCGGTCGCTGAGGCATGGTCGTCAGAGCCGACCATAACCAGGGTCGGCACTTGAATTTCTTTCAATCGATCCGTCGTATCGTGCTCCTGTCGGGCGACGACGTGGCGCAGGTAACTCTCAAGCGGCGGCAGATTGGCGGTCCTTATCTTGAGGAAGCTTTCGACGGCTTCTCGATTGCTCTCGACATACGCCGCGGTCCAGCCTACTTCCAAGGTGTGATCGCGGATGTAGCGTTCATAGCCGAGCTCGACCATTTCCTTGCACATCTTCAGCGGAATTCCTTTCGCCAGCCCCGGATGCCCGGGACCACTGGAAGCAATGATCATTTTTTTGACTTTGGCCGGATATTTCAGCGCCATGAGTTGAATGACGCGCCCACCCATCGAATGGCCGCAGACGATCGCCGGTCCTGCATTGAGCTGATCTAATATGGCAATGGCGTCGTCGACGAAATCTTCGGTGCTGTACTGATTTGCCGGCTTGCTGGATCGACCCGTGCCGCGATAGTCATGCGTAATCACCCGGTGATCGCGTGAAAACTCCCGGATTTGATGAATCTTCCAAACCTCGCCATCACACGCGGTCTCGCTGAAGAACATAAACGGCGTCCCCTGTCCGTGGACTTCGTAGTAGATCTCGACGTCGTCGCGCTTCAAGAGCGGCATAGACGGTCCTCCCTAGAGTATATTGGCAGAAGCTTCGGCCGCTTACGCGCGTCGATCCATCGTTGAAGCTCTTCAGGGATTCGCTGTTTGCTCTCAGCCATTGGTTGATTGATCCGGATCTAACGTCAGCGTTCAACAGCCGGGCAACCAGCCGAGGGTAAAACCGCGAACAGGAAACTTCACCCTGGATGACGACCGCTTGCCGGCGGCGCGATTGACACAGTCCCTTTCTATAAATACATTCTGCGAGAATAGCGAGCGTCACGCTAGGGAGGCCTTTTGCTTTCAAACAAAATCGGATCGATGATAGCGGCCAAGGGCGAAGAGTTCTAGGAGGCTTAACGTGTTGACTATTGATGCTGATGCACATGTCGTCGAGAGCGAACGAACCTGGGACTATTTGGAAGGGAGCGACAAGCGCCACCGGCCGGTGCCGATTACCCTCGACATACCTTCGGACAAAAACCGGAACTACTGGATCATCGGGGGGCGCTTGATCGGCGGGCGCGACAACATCGGCAAGGACACTTCCCAAGAGTCCCGGGAGCTGGCCGATATCGAGGCGCGGCTAAAGCACATGGACGAGATCGGCACCGGTGTTCAGGTGCTCTACCCGACTCTGTTTCTCCGCCCATGGACGGACCAACCGGAAATCGAGTTGGCGCTCAGCCGTTCCTATAATCGCTGGCTCGCCGATATCTGGTCCAAAGCCAAGACGCGGTTACGCTGGGCGGTGCACTTACCTTTGATGACCATGGACAAGGCGCTTGACGAGCTTCGCTGGTCTCATGGCAACGGCGCTTGCGCCGTTTTTATGCGCGGACTCGAGACCCATCATACTTTGCACGATCCCTACTTTTTCCCATTGTACGAGGAAGCGAGCCGGCTCGATATGCCAATCGGTATTCACTCCGGAGTGGGGAACTTCGCGGTCTCTGAAGCCTTCGGTGTCGATCCTTTTCGCGAAGCCAAGCTTGGTGTCATCGGCGCCTTTCACGCGATGATCATGCGCGGCATCCCGGAACGCTTTCCGCGTCTGCGCATCGGCGCCATCGAAGTCTCCGCGCAATGGATACCCTACGTGGTCCATGACATCAACCTGCGGTTGCCCAAGTTTCTCGGCAAAGAGGCCAAGCCGGACTGGCTGAAGAACAGCAGTCAACTGTTCGTTGCGTGCCAGACGGACGATGATTTGCCTTACGTGCTGAAATACTCCGGCGAGAACAGCCTGATGGTTGGATCTGATTACGGCCACGCCGACAACGCCAGCGAGTTGTTGGCTTTAAAGCGGCTCAAGGATAAAGGCGAGGTGGATCCGAGCGTGATCGATAAGATCCTCTGCGCCAACCCGACGCGCTTCTACGGTCTACCGACGGATTAGGAAATAGACACCACTATTCCAGGTCGGGCAGCTCATGCCTCGGTAACAGCAGTCTGATCGACCGGGCCTGGCCGGGCGTGCGCTCAATCAGTCTATTCCTTTCGAGAGACAACACCATTTGGTGAACGGTCGGCGGCGTAACAGCGAAGTAGGCTTGCATCTCCGCTTCGGAATGGGAACGGCCGTGAATCTTGGCGTAGTAGTAGATGAACGCCAATATTGTCCCTGTTTTTCTGTGTAACTCGCCATCGATCGTTCTAATTTGAGCGTTGGTGCGTCGTGACTAGTCATCCTCAGGGAATGCCTCACAGTATTGCTCACAAAGACCGTCGTGGTAGCCCCAACCTATTCCATCTGAGGCCACCATGATTGTTCTAAGTCTCTCTCGAAACTCGTGCTGCTCTTCATCGGGAAGGCTGAGGACCTTATTGATAGCTCGCGCGTACATTCGAAGCAGGGCGTCATAAAAGCTTTCGCCTATGTCGCCATATTCAACCGTAAATTGATTTCCGCACTCGACAAAATAAGTCATGAGTTCGGCTTCGCCCTTCGCGTCGCCGACCGCCTTGGAATATTCATTGATCGCTCTCTTTGCCGTGGATATTTGGACAGGTTTGTTTTTAAACACATCAGGAAACATACAGTCTTCAATGACTTTCCTATACGGGGCGATTGGATCGTCGCCGATCGAGAAACGGGCATGGAGGAAATCTCTGTTGCCGTTGGATAGCCTGTATAGACCGGCAATCAGTTGAATGAGTTCACTCTTACCTAGAGAGGCGATCAATTCTTTTGCGTCAGACCAGGAAGGTCCCCGCGTCTTCGTTTTAGTCATAATCGGTCTCGTCTTATGGCACCTAACGGCTCAGGCATAAGCCGCGAATGAAGATATGCGGGGCGGCTGGATGCCTTGGTAAACCGGCACCCTAGTCCTCCGCATCTTCCTCGTATTCCTCGAGTACCGAATCGGAAAGATGCGAGAGGTGCGGCTGCGCAGCTAACTCTCGGACGCTATCATAGGAGAGGAAGGAGCAACTCTCCGAAAGCGGTCCTCGATCAAGTAGAGAAAAAACCGGACGGCGAAGCTCCTGAAAGACTTTGTCGCGGCGGGCGTCGGGCGTAACAATGTGCAACCGTATGTCCATGTTTGGTTGCAGAGCCAAGAGGTCGGCCATGCGCAGAATCCCTGAATAGATCGATGTCGTGTGCTCGACTTCGAAGGCACGCTTGATGGCTCGACCCTTCAACCACAGCACGTCGATCTGCTCGATAGTGCGAAGAGTCACGTCATCATAGTTGAGCGGGAGACGTTCGAGAGGGGGTGGATGATCTCCTTTCCACTCCGTGACGACGGCTTGGCGGTCGTTGCGGGGAATCCAAATCTGCATCCCCATGCGAGCCCCGATTTCGGCGAGCAGGGCCTGCACACGAGTGGACTCACGGATATCTGTGGTTGCAACAGCGATCTCGGCCTCTGGTTCAGGCTCGGTCGGAATCGTTACGGCTATGTCTTTTGTCGCACCGCGAACGCGGGGTGTTAGCAGGCGACGAAGTTCGTCCTCGTCAACCGGCCAGGAGCGGTTGTCGGTGACCAGTACAGCGAGGAGATGTTCCAGGAACTGGCCATCTTCCGCAGAAATCTGCACAAGACTACCGCGCAGCCTTCCCGTCCAATTCGAAGTATTCTTTTTCTCACCGCGTGTGAAGGAAAGGCGCTCCCACACCTCGTCTTCGTGGATCGGGACGCACTTCTCAAGCGGTAGCCAGGAGATTGGCTTGACGCGGAACCTAACGGTGAACGGATCGCTGTCGGGGTAGAAGATGGGTGTGGAGTCCTCGAACGGCCCGGACTCGACCTCAAGAATGCCAACCCAGCGCGAGAGCTTCGTTATGTAGCAGACGAGTCGGTCTCCGCGTTTGATGCGCTGAGCGACGCCGCGCTGTCGCGGGCGGAAGCCGGAGACAGTGCGATCCGATTTCGAAAAGGCCTCGTACGTCGCTGGCGAGAAGAGGTCGAGATAGTAGGCCATTGATCCTCAATCAAGAGGGCTTCAGTATCCGGTTAAAATGCGCCGTTTAGTTTATCGGTGTCATTTATTAAATCCATGACTTGTTATATCCATCTTTCACGAAAATCTTGTCAAGCACTGCTTGTGAGCTGCCGTTCTCTAGCCGTTTCGATTCAATCGGAAGCTCCGTCGGGTTAAGTAGTGGCTCTTGCCGTGCCATGGCTTTTAGATACCCACTTCTCTGCCAGAGCCTTGAGTGCAGGACTTGACTCGGCCCAGTTGTGAAGAATCGCGGGATCAAAGTCTGCGCCGTTTGGCCAGACAAGCGTGTGAACCTCTGGATCGATCTGGACCTGATCGAAAAGGGATAGGTCCTGCAGCGGGCCATAGAGTTCCCCCTTCAATACTGGGCGAAAGTCGACGAGTTGAGAGACACCGTCGTCGAATTGTAATCGCAGGGTGAACGGAGCTACTTTTTCAAAAGACACAACCCGATAGATTTCGTGAGCCATAGGGAATCCTCACTTCAAGGGTTCAATCTTAACCGGTGGACTGCCTTGCTGCAACGACTGCCAGTTGGACAGGAGATCCTCCTGATGAAGCTCCGCCAATGCCAAGACAAGTAGACCTGTTTGGCTGCGAAATGAGTTTCGGTCAATACGCGTTGACAAAGCGATGGAGAAAATGGATCTTGGCGTGACACTAACTAAAAACCACGAGGATCGACATTCATGGACCGAACTCAACTCATCATCGTTCGTCACGGCCAGACCCATTGGAATCTCCAGCTGATACGACAGGGGCATCTGGACAGTCCACTGACCGAGACAGGGCTAGCTCAGGCTAGGGCATTGGGCGAAAGATTGGCGCGGGAAACTTTTACTGCGCTCTACAGCAGCGATCTCGGCCGGGCGGTTCAGACGGCGCAAATTATCGTGGCAGCAACCGGCCACAAGATTGTCACGGACCCGCGACTGCGGGAACGGCATCTCGGTATCTTTCAAGGTCTCAACGGCGACCAGCTCAGGGAAAAGTATCCGGAGGAGTATCGACTCCACCGGACTGTCGGTCCAAGCTACGTGATCCCCGGCGGCGAGAGCGTCGAACAGCAGGTAGCGCGGAACGTCGATTGTCTAAATGAGATTGCCAAGCAGCATTTCGGCGAGACGATTGTCGTGGTAACTCATGGGGGCGTTCTGAGCGGGCTTTTCCGGTACACGTTTTCGATTCCGTTCAATGCGCCTCGGCGGTTCGAATTCACCAACGCGGGGCTGAACGTCTTCAACTATGACGAAGGCAACTGGTTTCTGCAAACCTGGGGTGACCTTAGCCATTTGAATGGGGTGGGCACCGTCGATGGCGACGACCCATAGCAGGCTGGCCCAAAACGCTCACCTGCTTCGTTGCGCTCGCCCGTCTCGCTCCAACGTACTCCCGATGTACGCCTTCGCTCGCCGACCATCGCGCGCCTCGCATCTGAGACGTTTTTGACCAGCCTGCAGCATAGTCTGAAACCTGAAACCCGACACCTGAAACCACATTGCTCTACACCTCTGCCGTTCCCGCCGACCTTCTTTCCATCCTGACTGAGAAGCCGGGGCGCTTGATATAAATCTGATTGGAGTCCTTCCGCTTGCTGAGCTGTTCGATCAGCTTCACCAGCGGCTGGCTGCCGTCCAGATACTCGCGTGGCTTGCCGCCTTCCGGCAAGGCGTTGACGGCGTCGTCGCCGGCGAAGAACCGCAGGATCAGCTCTTCGTCGGAAATATTGGCGCCGAATCTCTGGCGAATTTCATGCAGTGAGGGATCGGGTTGCGACCAGTTCGTCCATTCTCGCGCGCGCGGACGGCTGAGGATCTTGTCTTTCACTTGAGGATCCATCAGCTCGGCGCCTTCCTTACCCCAAATGCCCAGGGCATACTGGATCACTTGATCCGGAACTTCTCTGTAGCGCTCGCCGAGCATCACGTTGATAGCCGCTTGCGTGCCGACGTATTGCGAGAGCGGGGTGACCATGATCGGATAACCAAAGTCCTTGCGAACGTGGGCTGCCTCTTCCAGTGCCGCGTCCATCTGGTTTTCCATGCCGACGATCTTTAACTGGTGGCGCATGTTGGAAATCATGCCGCCGGGCACTTGGTGCAAATACTGCGATTGGTCGTACTCGACGGGCTTGCCGATGGGTAGACCGTCTTGCTTGGCAACGTGGGTAAAGTGCGTGACCACCGCTTCGAGAGGCTTTAGGTCTACGGCCGGCGAGTAACCCAGAGCCTTGAGATTGCTCGCAATATTGAAAATGGAAGGTTGACCTGAACCGTTGGCCAGCGGCGGCACCGCGGTGTGCAGGATCCTCATGCCGAGCTTGACCCCTTCGAGATAACAAAGCGGCGCCTGGCCGCTGTTGCAGTGCGCGTGAAATTCCACCGGAATATCGCCGGCACTCTTTAGCACCATGGGAATGAGGGTGCGGGCGCGCTCCGGCGTCAAAAGCCCGCCCACGTCTTTGAAGCAAATACGCCAGGGCTTGATGGCCGCCGCTTCACGCGCCTTCGTTGCATAGTATTCGTCCGTGTGGCGCGGCGAGACCGAATAAATCAGGTTGGCGACCGTGTCCATGCCGTTAATCTTGAGGTCGGCGATCTCCTCTTTAAAGGCATCGTAGTCGTTCCAGCAGTTCGATGTTCGTGTCAACGTGAGACCATAAGAAACCAGCCGTTCCACCAAAAGTTTGAGAATACAGTGGGGCGTCTTTTCGAAAGCGCTGTGCATGCCCCCGTGATAGCGGAGACGAGTTTTCTTGATGCGCTTGGTGCCCTCCCGCAGCCATTCCCAAGGATTTTCTTTGTGCTCGCGCACATACTTTTTGAACATGACGCTGAGAAAGAATTCCATGGACTCGAAGCCGGCGTCGTCCATGTGCTCCGCGGCGGGAAGCATGGCGCCGACCTTCATATTCAGCGCCCAAAGGCTCTGGTTGCCGTCGCGCAGGGTGGTATCGATAAATCGGACTTCGCTCATGCTTCCTCCCGACGTCGTTCGAATCGTTCAATTGATTCCTACCATTATGTGTATAAACTCTAGGATATTAGTTCAATGGA
>DAIRFP010000067.1:0-23125 GCA_036794995.1 Thermodesulfobacteriota bacterium
TCAGCATGAACGGAAAAATTTCCAATGATTTGAACCGCTCTTCCGTTCGTCCTGAGGCGCTCGAAGGATGAACGGCGGTTTTTTCACCAGAATCCTTTCCGATCTCTGACCTCTGACCTCTGTCACCGAATCACCTGATCCGCCCTTACCAACACATTCGGCGGGATCGTCAGACCGATCTGCTTGGCCGCCTTCCGATTGATAATGAACTCGAACTTGATCGGCTGCTCGATCATACTATCCGTTCTGGCCGGCGAGTTCGGGAGAATCGGTAGCGCTTTCCATGTCACCTCAATCCTACTTGACAACAACTTGGCATTGCTACACCCTACATAGTAAGAAGTCGAAGAGAGGTTCGGTTGTGTCCACTTTCCCTCAAAGCATTCCTCCAGGTAAAATCTTACTTACCTACGACGACTACTGTCTTTTGCCCAACGACCGTAACCGTTATGAGATACTTGATGGAGAGCTTTCCGTGACGCCGGCGCCCGCCACAAAGCATCAAACGACCCTGGGCAACCTTTATCGGTTTCTTGCCAACTATGTTGTTGCCAACCAACTTGGAAAGCTTTTTATTGCGCCCACAGACCTCATCCTTGCTCCCACTACCATTGTCCAACCAGATCTCATCTTCATCGGCAACGATCGCCGCCACACTGTTACAGAGCGGGCCATCGAAGGTCCTCCGACTCTTGTCATCGAGATTTTGTCACCTACGACTCACCGCACAGACCGCGTGACCAAGGCCCAGCTTTATGCCAAGCACAACGTGCCCAATTACTGGCTCATAGATCCGGATCAGCGAACCCTCGAAGCCTATGAGCTCGTCATAGACCACTATGACTTGGCCACCAGCGCACGAGACGCTGAGGTGTTTGCTCCATCGCTTTTCCCAGCTCTTTCCATTCAGCTGTCTGATCTTTGGGCATGAACCCTCGCGCCTCTCACCTCACGTCTATCGAATGACTTTGTTCGCCCTTGCGAGCACCTCCGGCGGGATCGCCTTACGATTTTGGATTTTGGATTTTCGATTTTAGATTTCAGGATCATCGGAAAACTCGATCTGCTCTAGCCAAAACGTTGGGAGGAATGGTTAATCCGATCTGCTTGGCCGCCTTCAGATTGATAATGAACTCGAACTTCATCGGCTGCTCTACCGGCAATTCGGCAGGCTTTGCGCCTTTAAGGATCTTGTCGACGTATGTGGCAGCGCGCCGGTCCAAGTCGGAAATGCTCACGCCGTAGCTCATTAGCCCGCCGTCTTCCACATACTGGCTCGCCGGATATATCGCTGGAAGCCGGCTCTTTAGCGCGCGGTCTGCAATCTGCCGTCGCTGAGAATTCAAAATGGGGGTCTGCAGCACGAGCACCGCGTCAGCATGCCCCTTGCTCGCGGCGCGGAATGCACTCTCAATATCCTTGGGATTTTGTATATCCAGGTATTGAAGCTTCACCCCGAGCGCTTCTGCGGCGAGTTCCATCTCTTTTAAAGCCTGTGCGGTGCCCTGTCTGTTTGAAGTCCCGATGACGGCCACTCGGCCGAGCCTGGGAAAAGTCTCCTTCAGAAGCTCCAGTCGTTTTCCGCTGATCTCCGGGGCGAGGGTTGCCAATCCAGTAATGTTTCCTCCCGGTCGCGCAAGACTGGCGACGAAGCCACTGCCGACAGGGTCATCATCAAACGTCATAACGATAGGAATCGTAGAAGTTGCTTCTTTAGCGGGACGGGTCGCTGTTGGACCACTGGTGACGATGACGTCTACCTTGAGACTTACCAGTTCAGCCGCGAGCGCTGGGAGTTGCTCGGATTTTCCGTCTGCATGTCGCTGCTCAATGACAATGTTTTTCCCCTCCACGTACCCGAGGTCACGCAGACCCTGGCGGAACGCATCCATGCGGGGCGCACTTGCTGAAGGTGAGGAAGCGATGAGGAATCCTATCCGAGGAGCTTTCGCCGGCTGCTGCGCCTGAGCCGCAACCCCCCCACCGAGAGCGAATGTGAAAGCGATTGCAAAGGTCCCCACCCATTTTGGATTTTTGATTTTGGATTTTAGATTGGCGAACCAAAAACCTGAAAGCGCAATTAGTAGTTGGCTAGTCATCACTTCTCCCTCTGTCCCTTTTTCTGCCGATCTCTTCTCTGCAATCCAAAATCGCAAATCGAGAATCAACCCCTAACGAATTACATTGTCCGCCCGATACAGCAAGGACTGCGGGACCGTCAGGCCGATCTGCTTGGCGGTCTTAAGATTGATCACCAGCTCGAACTTGGTCGGCTGCTCCACTGGCAGATCGGCAGGCTTGGCTCCCTTCAGGATTCTGTCCACGTAATAAGCGACACGCCTGTAGCTGTCCGCGATGTCCGCCCCGTAGTACATGAGCCCACCAGCATGAACAGCTTCTCTGCGCTGGTACATCGACGGTAACCGGCTCTTTAACGCAAAGTCCGCGATCCGCTTTCCGTTAGCATTTATTAGCGGGCCCCCCGTGGGATAGAGTCCATCAGAACGCTCCTTGTTTAGCGCAGCAAAAACCCGATCGAAATCGCCCGCAGCTCGTACCTCCCAGAACCGAACAGTCAACCCTAGCGCCCGCGCCGCGACCGGGAGAACCTCTTTCACATCGAGTGAACTAGCAGGTAGAGCTGGATCGTAGAGAACCGCGACACGCGCAATTTTGGGAACCGCTTCTTTGAGTAGCTCCAGCCGCTTCCCGGCTAGTTCTCTGGAAAGGGTTGTAATGCCGGTAACGTTGCCGCCTGGACGGGCAAGGCTTTCAATTAGGCCTAACTCGACGGGATCGCCCCCACCGCCTGTCATAACGATGGGAATCGTCTTGGTCGCATTCTTGGCCGCCTGGATCAGCCTGCTCCCTCCTGATACTACGATGATGTCAACCTTGAGACGGACCAACTCGCCCGCAAGCTCAGGGACCCGATCGACCTTCCCTTCCGTATATCGGTACTCGATAGCGATGTTCTGTCCTTCGATGTAGCCAAGCTCGCGCAGAGCCAGCCGAATTGCCTCGGAACCGGCGGACTCACGAACTGGATCGAGCGCCGAGAGATAGCCTATCCGAGGGACCTTCTTTGCCTGCTGCGCTTGGGCGACGGAGTGGAAACAAATTAGAACTGAGACAGCGAGAAGAAAAGGAATGACTTTGTGATTCATGCGGGGTTCCCTCACCCTGACCCTCTTCCAGCGGGAGAGGGAATTTTGTCGGACGCCAAAATCAGAAAACCTAAACAGCGAAGAACCAGCCGGGCTATGCAATCGTAGATCGAACTTGACACTCTGTTCGGCTGGGAGACCCCGTACCAAGAACTGACGTTCGTCTTTCTCGGTCACGCACTCACGGCGAGTCCAAAATGACCCCTAGACTTACGCGCCAGTGGCTTCGTAGCATTCGGCGGCATGGGAGCGTTGTACTTATTCCACTACCGGCCATGAGCTGTCAAACGCGCTCGCGCAATCTCGAGTCCATCTCCAAATCCTTCGTCACCACCGCACGTTGAGTGAAGCAAACCTGGATTCCGGCATTCGCCGGAATGACGAAAATGGGCCTCCGGCTTTGTCAATGATTTTTGGGAGGGTACTGAAGCGGGATCCGTCATTGATCCCTGTTAACCATTCAAACTGAAACCCGATATCAGGAACTCTTTACAGCTATGGTCCTCAGGTCCGCCACTAGGGAGGTTAGAATTTCTGCCAGCGCTTCGTTCCAGCCTTTGACCAAGGCTTCCGGTGAGCGACCGGATAACGGGATCGACTTTAGGTAACGCTTCTGCATGAGGATGCCGGGTTTCACAGGTATTTCACTGGTCACGAAAAACTCCATCTCCAGAACGGCCCGAGGCGAGTCGGGGTTGCGAAAATCGCCGTAGAGCGCATTCACCGAGCCTTCCAGGACGAAGCTCGGCGGCAACGGGCTCGATGGACTGATGACATATTTAAAGACTTCGGAGGCAATCAAGCCTTTGCGGATTTCCTCGGTCATGAGCGCGGCGGGAGGAACCAAGAATTGGTGATAGAAGTCGGATTCGTAGGCCGACTCCGACGTGCGGTAGATAAAACCCCGGTCGGCGTATCGCGGCGAGACGCGCACATTCGACACTTGCAGAGTTTCGCCGCTACTCGGGTTCGACGGGTTTACCTGCGCCGGAACCTCGAGCACAAAATAACGCCTGTCTGGGTAGCCCCGTTCGACGCCGATGCAAGCGGCGCACAGGACCAGCAGCGCTAGCAGATTGCTGAAAAAAAATACCGAATGCTTCGAGAACCTCAGCATGCACGGAATTTTCTCAATCATTTCAAAACTTCTCTCCGCTCGTCCCTTCGATAAACTGGGTAAGCTCTGAACCCGTCGAAGGACTCCGAGAGAGTTTTTCAGCAGCGCCTGATGCCAAAGATGGCCAAGTCTTTCACCGTCCCATGACTTTCGAAGGCGGCGGCGGCGCGCCGAACAATACTTGGGACGGATACTTTTTGGAATCGTCCGTAACCTCTTTTAGATTCTCCGATATGGAGCGCAGGTTGTCCACGGTCTTTTCGATGTCCTGCTGCTGGCTGGAGATCAAACGGTTCAGCCGTTGAAGGGTCTGTCGCAGCTGAGCGCTGGTATCCGGCAGATCCGCTGAAACGGCATCGAGCCGTGTCACCAAACGCTCCAGGCCCTCGGAGACCCGTGGCAAATCGGCCAGCACTTGATTCAGCGGCTTTTCCGCCCGCTCGATAATCTGTCGCACGCCGCCCGCGGCTGCCGCCGCGTCGACGAGTGTCGATTTGAGCTCCGGACTCGCAACGAGCGCCTTGAGTTGCCGATTGGTTTCTCTCACTTCAGTTAGAAACGCGTTGGCTTGGGCGCCGATCTTGTCCACATTGGCCCCCTCCGCGAGCTTGGTCATAGCCGCCAGGGACGTGTCAAGACTGGTCGTAAGCCGGGGGATATCAAGCTGTTCGAAGTTCCGCAAAATACTTTCCACCGAGTCGCTTAATTGGACAATCCGGCTTCGCGCGGAAGGTATGTAAGGGTACTGCGGTTGCCAGTCGATTTCCAGCGGCGGATTGCGCTCCGGATCGAGATAATCCGCTTCCAGATAAGCGACCCCGGTCAACCCCTGAGACGCCAACCGCACCCGGAATCCTCGATCAAGCTCAGTTTTAAGAATCGGGTCATTAGGGTCCGCCAACGGAAACTGAAATAGGTTCGAGGTGATGCCCACGCGCACCAGAACGTAGCGACGTCGCGTATCATACACGGCGCTGGTGAGCGTAATCTGTTCCACCTTCCCCACCAGCACACCGCGAAATTTCATCGGCGAACCGACATCCAAGCCCTGGACGGACTCTTCGATGTAAGTTTCCACGAGAGCGTTTCTTTGAAACACGCTGCCGACTCCCAAAAGGATGATGCCAATGACCGCCAGCACGATGGCACTGATCGCGAATAGACCGATCTTAAAGTAGCTCAGCTTATTCATGACGGCAAAAAGCCGAAGACATTCTCGATCTCTAACTCTAAGTCAGCTTTCGGACGAAGCCTTGCGGGAGAAAAACTGGCGTACGCGCGGGTTGTCGCTGTGATCGCGCAGATCCTCAGGCTTGCCAATGGCCACGATACCCTTCACCTCGTTATCTAACATAATAATGCGATCCGCAATTGCAAAGATGCTCGGCAGCTCATGGGTCACCACCACGAAGGTGATCTTCAGGCTGCGCGACAGACGCAGCACCAGCTCGTCCAGTTCGGCCGAAGTCACCGGATCCAATCCCGCTGACAGTTCGTCGAGAAACAGCACCCGAGGGTCCAGCGCCATGGCACGCGCAATGGCGCCTCGTTTTTGCATCCCGCCGCTCAGCTCCGACGGCATCAGATCGCCGAAGCTCTCCAGGCCCACCTGTTTAAGTTTCATCAGGGCGATCAAACGGATCGCGTCCGGCGGCAGATCGGTGAATTCCTCCAGCGGCAACGAGACGTTTTCGAGCAGGGTCATGGAACCGAACAAGGCGCCGCTTTGATACATGACGCCGAAGGTCCTGAGCAGCTGGAGCCGCTCGTCGCCTTGGGCCGAGGCGATATCGTGGCCTTCGATGAGGATTCTGCCTTCGGCGGGTTGATACAGTCCGATCATGTGCTTCAACAAGGTGCTCTTGCCGGAACCCGAGCTGCCGAGCACACAGAAAATTTCGCCGGTGAAAACTTCAAAGTTCACATTTTCGAGCACCACTTGGCCGTCATAGGCCGCGGTGAAGTTTTCCACTCGAATAATGGCTTCCCGATCCGCGCTCATGCTCGTTCACACGTTGAGATAATAAAAGACGACGGAAAAAATTCCGTCGGTAACAACAATCAGAACAATACCGCTCACCACCGCCCGGGTCGTAGACTCACCCACCGCGCTGGCGCCGGTGGTGGTTTGCAATCCGCGCAGGCACCCGATGGCAGCTACCAAGATCCCAAACACAAAGGATTTCACCAGGCCGCCGACGAAAGAGCCGTAGGTCACCTGATATTGGACCTGGTGATAGAAAGTGATCACGGGGATACCGAAAGAACGCATCACCACGGCGCCACCGACAAGCCCCAGCAAGTCGGCAAACACCGTCAGCAGCGGCATCATCACAACCGCAGCGGTGACCCGGGTCACCACCAAAAAGCGAACGGGGTCCAGTCCCATGGTCTTCAGGGCGTCGATCTCCTCGCGAACTTTCATGGTGCCGAGCTCGGCGGCAAACGCCGATCCCGAGCGGCCGGCCAAGATAATCGCCGTCATCAGCGGACCCAGCTCGCGCAGCATCGCCAGGCCGACCAGGTTGGCGACAAAGATGTCAGCGCCGAAACGTCGCAGCGAAATCGCGCCCTGAAATGCCATGATCACACCCATCAGGAAACTAACCAGCGCGACAATGGGCAGAGCGTTGACCCCGGCAGTCTCCGCGATCCGCACCACGTCGCGCCAGCGGACACTCTTCGGATCAAGGGCCGCTCGGCCGAGTGCCGATACCAGCTCGCCGACAAAACTGATCAGCGATCGAATATCCTCCCAGAAGCCTACGATCGCCCGGCCCACATCCTCGGCCAAATTTGTCTTCGGCGGGCGGCGGCTCTCCAACCGCGCGAGATCTCCGGGATCCCATTCATCCAAGAGCCTCTGAAAGTCGGCGCGCAGGTCGTGGATCTCCAGCTGGCCGGCGCGCTTGTACTGCAAATCGCGCAAGTGAACCAGCAACGCGATACCGGAGCCGTCGCAATAGTCCACGGCTCCGGCGTCAACGACTATGTTCCGCGCTTTCGCTCTGGCTACGGCTTCAGTCGCCTGCCGCCAAATCTTTCCCGTGGTACTGGAGTCCAGGCGGCCTTCGATAACGATGACGAATGCGCCGTCGCGAACGCCGCCGAGACGCAGGCGAACCAGGGAAGCAGTGGGATTCTCTGTCATGAACTCACGGGTGATTGTTCATTGTGCACGTTCTGCCGGCGCCGGTCGATAGGGAGACGATGGAATGCCCGGCGGATCGGCAACCGTCGCAAGTCATTTTTCTGGCGCCCGGACCAACAGGATCAAAAATGCCGAAATCATCACAGCGATCACGAACATGACAAACGAGCTCATATAGCTTCCGGTGGCGTCGTGCAGGAAACCGAAGAACGGCGCGCCGGCTGCCCCGATAGTGTGACTGATGAGTATGCCCAATCCACGCACCGTGCCGAGAGAGACGCGTCCATAGTAATTCGCCCAGATCAACTCCTGGAGGACCTGACTGCCGCCCAGACCCGCGCCGTAGATAAAAAACCCGACATAGATCGGCGCCAGCTGGGACGACGAAATAGCCGTGATCAAGCCCAGGCCCTGGACCAGAAACATGATCATGGTCACTTTGTTGATATTCATCCGCTCACTCAACAATCCCCAGAGTAGCGTGGACATAAGCTGCGTACTGGCAATAATGCTCATCACCGTGGCGGACACCATGGCCGGATAACCGACGTCCGAAACATAGGCGAAGATGTGTAAATTGAGTCCGGCAATGCCCACGTTGACAATGCCATAGGTCAAGCAGATGAGCCAGAACGTTTTCGTGCGGAGCACTTCGCGGCGGCTCCACACCGCTTCATCCGTTGTCTTTCTTTCCGTTGAAGACGGCATGCCACTGCGCGCTGTCTCTGGAGCCGCGTTTTCGGCCGCCTCATCGATTCCGTCCGGCTTCATTCCCATGTCTTCGGGACTGCGACGGAGAAAAATAATCGCCGGCAAGACAACCAGCACGAATGTCAGAACGCCGAACACAGTCCAGGTGTGGCGCCAACCGATCCAGGCGAAGAGGGCTGCCGTCACCAGCGGAATCGCCACCTTGGACATCCCCTGCCCCAGGCTCGCGATGGCCACCGCGCGTCCTCGCTTGCGCACGAACCAACGCGCGATGGTCACGGTAATGACGACCTGGCACATGAAAACACCGCCCAGAGTCACAAGGCTCAAGCGAATCAAAAGAAACTGCCAGAACTCTGCTACTACACCGAGCAAAAGGAAGCCGGCGGTGGCCATCAAAGCGCCCCCGGCCACGAGCCAGCGGCCGCCGTAGCGGTCCACCAGCGGACCGATGAAGGGCGCCATGGCGGCGCCGATCACGATCTCGCCGGACCGCAGCAGCGAAAACAACCCGCGGGAGACGTGCAAATCTTCAGTCAGCGGTTTGAGAAACACGCTCAACGTGCTCGACATATGAAAGGCGCAGACGAGATGCGACAAAAAGCCAACCGCGACGATGGCCCAGCCATAGAAGATACGCGGTCTTTGAACTCGCGAATAAGACACCGAGGAGGAAGTCATGAAGCGATCACTAAGAGTGAAGAATGTTAACGTAGCAAGTATTGCCCGCGTTGTAAAAACCATCGGCGGTGAGCTCGGTTGCCTCCAGCACTACCGACAGGATATAGGAGAGCCTAAGAGCTTAGACGTTTCCACCGAATTGCAGGAGGATCTGGCCATGGCGAATCACGGCCTTTTGCACATTGCGCTGCTGACCCGCGATCTCAAGAAGACCGAGCAGTTTTACACGAAAGTTCTCGGCTTGAAAGTTGCCTTTCGGGTGCCGCCCAACATGGTTTTTCTTCGCTCTCCGGCGAGTCAGGACTTGATTAATTTCGTCGGCACCAAGAAACGGATCGCTGCCAATGCGGCGCTGCAACACTTCGGCTTCAAGACGACCAAGGCCGGACTCACAAGCCTGGAGAAGCAACTTAAGGAAAACGAGATCGAAGTCGAAGGCAGACGCGGCAAACACGCAATCTATTTCTCCGACCCCAACGGCTACACCATCGAATATTACTGCGACTAGACGCTGCCGGATGGTCGTAGGCGGAAAGGACAAAATTCCCCAGGCGTGTCTATCTCATATTAAACCCAAAGGAATTACCCGTGAAAATACATGAACCGCGCTCTGCTTGGCTTCGCGCTACTTATCTAAATCCATTTGGCAATGGTCAGCGGCAGTCAGTTTTCCCGGTTGGGTTGTTTTTTTGTTCTACATGCTGCGATAGCCGCCATGACCGGATTGTGGCGCATTCGCAGTGCTTTCGTCTTTGAAAAGGAAATAACCAGCGGCGATCTGACCTTGCGCAACTATTCCATGGGTGGATCTGGTTGCTTCAACTACCCATTCACCTCTTCATCTGAAAGTTTGCCACCGGGAGAGGTTGGCGATAAACCTGTGAACCAGAGACAACCAAGCATGATATTTGGAGGGAACACAGTGTTTCGCCAAACGGGAATAGGGAACCATAATCCTACGGAGAGGTCTAGGCCACCAGTGAACAAATCACCGATGAGTAGCGAGGTTCAACTATGAAAATGGAATTTAAGAGTGGCAACGTCGAGGCTACCCGAGCCCTTTCCACCGGCTATATAAGCACAGGGATGAAACCCACGATGACCGCCGCCCTCGATCTGCAGGCCGGAGAAAAGGGACGCTCTCCAATCTTCGAGCATGCAACGCAGGCCGTGAACCCGCAGCGCGCCAGGCGAGTCTCCGTAACTGTCACCCTGCTGATGACGTTGACCCTTGGGATCGCGCTAGCGGCTCCGGTATCGACTGTGGTGGCTCAGACCCGCTATTCCGTCGAAGGCGCCAACCATTTCGTGCGGGCGAAGGACTGGAACGGACTGAGCCAGTATGCCACGGCCTGGACAAAGGCCGAACCCAACAACCCACTGGCCTGGTACTACCTCGGCAATAACTACGCGACGGGACTGCAGCAACCCGAGGCGTCGATTCCAGCATTCCAACAGGTCGTGCGCCTCGACCCGAACCGGCACGGCGCCTGGCAGACTCTGGGCGTGCAGTACATGAAAGTGAAGCGCTTCGAGGATGCCGTGAACGCCTTCAAGCGCGCCACCGAGATCGACCCGCGCAAGCCGAACTATTGGAACAACCTCGCCTCCGCCTACCGGGAGACGCGCCAGTTCGATCTCGCCGTCGCCGCTCTCGACAGCAACATGAAGCTGGCGGCGCCCCACGGCAACTGGGCGGATTGGCACAATCTGGGAACTGCCTATCGGAACCTGGGTCTGATGTGGGGAAACGAACGCGACCGGCAGAACAAGGCAATCATCGCATTTCGCCAATCGTTGAAGCTCAATCCGAAAAACCACGATGGATGGAATAGTCTCGGCGCGACTTACCAGACATTAGGCAACTATGACGAGGCGTTCCGGTGCTACAAGCAAGCGGAGTCTCTCGGGAATACCTACGCACGCAATAACTACGACACCCTGAAAGCTGCCATCGCCGCAGCGGCCAGAGCCGCGGCGAACATGGGAAGCGATGGCAGTAGCAGCGGCGGTAGCGGAAGCGGGTGCAGCAGCTATTCGGGTCCCGTAGCGGCCGCCTGCAATCAAGGCGACCGCGGGGCGATGGACCGCTACCAGAGTCATCAACAAAACCAGGAGGATAAGAGGAAGTATGGCGTCCAATGATCGTTTTCAGGGCAGGGTCTACCGTTGAAAATCGCAAGGGTAAGGCTAGTGCAACTGAATCCGATGATATCGAGAAACAACCAACAAAATAGCCTTAACCCACGGGCGGTTTAGACTCCGAAGAGATCGAGTTGCGATCTTGAAGCCCGCAAAAAATGTTTCGTCGTCAACTCCGGCCAGCGCTCCTGGATGCCGGATTTTTTGCGTGCTAGCTGAAAAAGACCGGCCATCTGTTCGGCGAAGATACCTTCGCCGCGCATGCGGCTCTTAAAATTGGGATCGTTGAGTTTTCCCTCGCGAATGGCACGTAGCCGGTTGAGAATTTTTGCTTTTTTTTCGGGATAGTGCTGTTCGAGCCATTGCTCGAATAATGATTTCACCGCGAACGGCAGCCGCAGCGCCACATAGCCGGAAAACGTCGCGCCGGCCCGCGCCGCTGCCTGCGCGATGGCCGGCGCCTCGGCGTCGGTAAGACCGGGGATCATGGGGGCTTGCAGATAACCGACCGGAACACCGGCTTCAGAAAGAGCCTTGATCGCGGCCAACCGTCTTGCCGGACGAGAAGCGCGGGGCTCCATCAACGCCGCCAGTTTCGCGTCCAAGGTCGTCAATGAAATCGTCACGCCGACGCACTGGTAGCGCGCCAACTCGGACAAGACATCGATATCGCGGGTCACCAAATGATTCTTGGTCACGATCACTACCGGATTGCGAAACTCTAGAAACACCTCCAAACAACGGCGTGTGAGCCCGCGCTTTTTCTCCACCGGTTGGTAGCAATCCGTGTTGCCGCTTAGGGCCACCACTTGGGGTCGCCACTTCGGGCTCGAGAGCTCCTTGCGGAGAAGCTCCGGCGCGTCTTCCTTGATCATGATCTTAGTTTCAAAATCCAACCCCGAAGAAAAACCGAGATACTCGTGGGTCGGGCGAGCGTAGCAATAGACACAACCATGCTCGCAGCCCCGGTAAGGGTTGATACTGGCGTCGAAACCCACGTCCGGGCTGTCGTTATATGCGATGATGGACTTGGTCGTATCGGGGAAAAACTGAGTGGAGGGGGAAGAAATCTCGTCGCTGTCGTCCGGAGGCTCCGGGATCCGCTCGACGGTCTCAAAGCGATTCTTCGGGTTGCTAGCCGATCCTCGGCCGCGCACCGGACGCCCCGTGTTCATGGAACTTTACCCAGCCGCAGGTGCAGCCGGCGCGGCGGCCTGTGCGGCCGCAGCCAACTTGGCTTCGCGGGCCAGTTGACGGCTTTGGCGTTTGAGCAGTTTAACCTTTCTCTGGATCCGCTTTACCTTCTTGCGATTACCCGACGCGCCCGCCAGCTCGGCCTTTTGTTTCTTCAATCCGCGAATGTCTTGCTTGATCGACTGAACTGAACTCATGCTACATGCCTCCCTTTCTACTTACAGTTTTGGTAACATAACTTGTCGTAAAACGAAATGACTGCCAGAAAGAGAGCGAAACCCAAAGCGGCCGACAAGCGGGCCCGGATCAAGACGGTCATCGCCGGTTTGGAACAAGCCCACCCTGACGCCAAGCTCGATCTGGATTTCACGAATCCGCTGGAGTTGCTGATCGCTCTCATCCTTGCCGCTCAGGCGCGGGACGATTTGGTAAACAAAGTTACCGTTGATCTCTTCAAAGCAAATCGAACCGCCGCAGACTACGCGAGGACTCCGTTGCCGAAGCTGGAAAGCCGGCTCAACAAGATTAACTTCTACCGCAATAAAGCCAAATCGATTTACAACTGCTGCAGCGAAATCGTCAAGCGCTTCAATGGCAAAGTCCCCAGCCAGCTGGACGACCTGCTAACCCTTCCCGGCGTAGGACGAAAAACCGCCAATATCTTGCTTGGCAACGCCTTCGGCCAACAAACCATCGGCGTGGACACCCATGTCATGCGCCTCTCGCAAAGGCTCGGTTTTTCCAACAACACCAATCCCGACAAGATCGAATTCGACCTGACCCTGTTGGTGCCCGAGAAGGAGCGCGTTCGCTTCTGCCATTTGCTCCAATACCACGGACGGCGGGTTTGCCTTGCCAAGCGCCCGCGGTGTCCGGCCTGTACCATCAGATCGCTTTGTCCCTATCCGAACAAAACCGAATCCTAAGCTGGTCCAAAAGATGTTCAAAGTTCAACGTTCCAGGTTCCAGGTTCAAGGTTTCAGCGCGTTTTTGGACCTTGAACATTAAACTTTAAACCTTGAATGCCAGTACCTCCCGACTCGCTGCGGAGGGCTCGCCCTTATCAACGGAAGCTCGACAGGTCTGGTTATTTTTCAAGGATCCGGCGCCCGTCCCAACAAGAAACATGAAGATTGTTTCGGCTCCGCCAAAGCAGTACACTTGCCTAGATATATCCGGACACCGTCTAATCCACCGGAAGTTTTAACGTGACGCAGGTTCACCGAATTAGCCCCAGCAGATTATGATCAAGGTTCTCGAACCCCCACCCCTTTCCGGTCTGATTCGCGAAACCCGAGGGCTCCTAGAGCTGCCCCGGCTTATGTTGCGATTTCGGGATCTAGCGCGTCAACCCCGGGGGCACGGTCAACCGGTTCTGCTGCTTCCCGGATACGGCGCTGGAGACGGTTCCACCGCCGTCCTCAAAAGCTACCTGCGGCTGTTGGGGTACCAGGTGCGGGGCTGGGGACTGGGACGAAACTCCGGCGATGTCCCGGATCTGCTGCCTCGTGTCCTCAAACGCATCGGCTCATTCTCTCGTAGAACCCAGCAAGACGTTCGACTCATCGGCTGGAGTCTGGGTGGTTATCTGGCCCGAGAGGCGGCCCGTGAACGTCCCGATCTCGTCCATCGTGTGATTACCTTAGGGACGCCTGTCATCGGCGGTCCCAAGTACACGGTTGTCGCTCGCCGGTTCCTCCGCCGCGGTATGGACATGGCTGCGATTGAGGCCGAAATCGAGATGCGCAATCAAGTCTCGCTCCGTACACCCGTAACCGCGATCTATTCACGCGCCGACGCCGTCGTCTCGTGGGAGGCCTGCATCGATCACAACGGCATCGACGTGGAACACGTCGAAGTCCGCGCGACTCATTTGGGTCTCGGTTTTTCTGCGGAAGTCTATAAGATCATTGCGCAGCGGCTCGCCGATGAGGGCGGAACTTGCCGGCAGACGGTCATTGACGAAGCCCTCCAGCAAACGGCTGCAATCTCTGGGAGCCGGCGATAGCATTCGATCTTTAAGTTATCCCCGCCGCTGACCGCATGGATTCAGATCTCATCTATTGGACCCTCGCCGTGCTGCTGGTAGTCATCGGGTTGGCGGGGGTCATTCTGCCCGCCATCCCCGGAGCGCCGCTCATCTTCGCCGGCTTGTTCGTGGCAGCCTGGGTGGAAGACTTCGCCTACATAGGCACAGGCACGTTGGTGGTCCTGGGCTTGCTCGCCTTGCTTACTTATGGCGTGGATCTCTGGGCCACCATGTTTGGCGCCAAGCGATTCGGCGCATCCAAACGGGCAATCGTAGGTGCCCTTATCGGGGCCATCGTCGGTCTCTTCCTCGGTTTGCCCGGCGTGTTATTCGGCCCGTTCATCGGCGCAGTGATCGGCGAACTGTCGGCGCAGCGGAGCCTCGAAGCCGCCGCCCGCGCGGGGTTTGGTGCCACCGTCGGTTTGGTGCTAGGCATCGCGCTCAAGCTCGCCCTCGCTTTATCAATGATCGGCATATTCGCTGTGGCGCGCTTTTTCTGATAACCAGACAATAAATTCTACAATCTAGGTGGGGACTTCGATGAAGGTCGTTCTTACTCTTCTCCTATTGCTTAGCTGCCGGCCGGCGCTGGCCTTGACGATCGCCACGGGGACTCCGGAAGGCACCTACTACCAGATCGCCCAGGACATCAAGAAGATCGCCGACAAAGAAGGCATACCCTTCGACATTATCCAGACGAACGGTTCCCTCGACAATATTAACCTGCTCGGTTTGGAAAAGGTCGATCTCGCGATTTTACAATTGGATGTCTTGAAGGTCACGTCGGACCGCATGCAGACGAAGGCGGACTTCAACATATTCGAAGTGATGAAGGTCATTCTCAATCTCTATTTCGAGGAGATTCATGTCTTGACGAAGAGTGAGAGCATCCGCTCGATCTCTCAATTGGAGGGCAAAAGGGTCGCTGTCGGACCCGAAGGAAGCGGCTCGGCGCTGACGGCGGCCGTGTTGCTCACTGCCTATGATCTCCACGTGGAAAGGTCCTTCGACACACCCAACGACGCTCTGCGCAAGCTCGAAGGAGGGGAGTTGGATGCGCTTATCTTTGTCGGCGGCGCGCCCGTTCCCGCCTTCGAAAAACTCGACGCTAGTTTTCGTTTCGTCCGATTGCCGCCCAACCCGCTCTTGGAGCAAATCTACCAGCGCAAGAAAATTAACAAGGGAGTCTATGCTTGGGCGGGCGAGGTCGAAACCTTCGCCGTTCCCTCTGTTATCATGACCCGGGATCGCAAAGAGAGCTCCTACGTGGCCCTGATACAGAAGCTGCTTTTAGCAATCTTTGCTAATAAGGCAACCCTGGAAGCCACGGGTCATCCGAAATGGAAAAGCTCTCAGTTCGGCCCAATGCTCCCAGACCTGGGCTATGGGCCGGGTCAGGACGTCCTCTCGATTCATAGCATTTTGGAAGAGCACGGCTATCAGATGATGAAAAAATAACTCTCGTCGATCAGGTTGTTTCCCGGTGGACGCTCTCCGGTGAGAAAGCTGGCAAGCAAACCGCGATATATTCCGCGCCCACCGGTCCGGGTGTACTGTAACGTACCCACTCGCCCCGACTTACGATGATGGCCTGCCCCACCATGACCTGATGAACCGTCCCGCGAGTTTCCACTGTTAACTCGCCACGTAAAACGATCGTATACTCGTCAAACTCCGGCGTTTGCCCCGGCTCGCTCCAACCGGCAGGACTCGTCATCTTCGCGATGCTAATCGCGGTTGTACCCGAATTCACCCGTCCGATAAACTCTTCGATAATTTTCGGCGGCTCCCCGGCCGCGGGAATAACCGTTGGGGCTGACATGAGTCGTGCCATTCGCTACAACTACAGACAAACCCGGCGCAGATCAATCTCCTCCATAGAACAGTGATCCAAAGCGCCGTGAGTACGTTGAAAGTGAGCACGGCGTAGAATCCCAATGGGTTCCACAAACAGGTTACCTCAGAACCTCCTTGACAGATCAAAGTTGAGAGATGAATACTACCTCCGGATAGAAAGTATCGGAGAAACCGTGGTTGAGAAGATCACCTGATGGCCTCGTGTAGCCGCTCGAACCGCAGCTCTAGAGGAGTTTCGCTACGAGCATTCAATCTGCTTTTGATGAGATACAATCCCCAGTGTCATTTCCTTGTGGCCGTTGATT
This sequence comes from Thermodesulfobacteriota bacterium, assembly GCA_036794995.1. GTDB lineage: Bacteria > Desulfobacterota > Binatia > UBA9968 > UBA9968 > DAIRFP01. The sequence continues at coordinate 16,355 of DAIRFP010000067.1, forward strand.
GAGACAACACCGCAGTCTCCAGGAGGTACGTTATGCCTAAAGGTTGGGTTCGCGCATGGGCGGAAGAAACCTCCAGGGTCATGGCCGGTAGCCTGACCACTGCCAAGGCCCGGTCGCGTTTTCGCAAGAGCTTCACGACACCGCTGCTGAAAGACGCCGATGGCTCCTCCGAGGTACTGGCCACGCTTGCTTGGGACGATGAGATTGAGCTTTCAAATGGCATCCAGTCAGGGACATGGACCCAAACCAAAGCCAAGGACAAAGAAGGGTTCGTCGCCAGCAGCCATGTGGTGGAAATTGCCTATGTGAAAGCGACGACCGGAGCAGACGCTTTCACCGCCGCTCTGAGATTCGATAACGGCGAAACAGGCAAACTTTTGTGGGGCGATCTGGTGCAGATTACCAAGCGCTCGGATCAACTTTGCGAAGTCAGGGCGCGGGGTATGCGCGGGACCATCGAAGCCGGGCGGCTTAGCAAGGATCCGCTCTTGGAAGTTTACTTCGTTGACGTTGGACAGGGCGACGGGGTGCTGGTCCGGCTGCCGTCGGGCAAGCACCTGGTGATCGACGGTGGCTTGCCGCGTGCCAACCAGATGACCGGCAAAAACTTGGCCGACTTTGTCGACTGGAAGTTCCATGACGACTACGGCCATTATCGTGTCGCCATCGACGCCATGATTCCCTCCCATAGCGACTACGATCACTATGGCGGTTTGTGGGATCTGGTGCGCGTGGATGCGGCGGAGGACAACGAGTTAGGCTGTATCGAAGTCGCCATCGGTGAATTTTGCCATCCGGGCCTATCGCGATGGGAAAATCGACCCGGAGCAATCCCACCGCACAAGGATTCACTCGGTCCCAATGACGCAGGGTGGTTTGTCCGCCTGCTTGAAGATCGGGCCGACGCACAAGCTTCGACGGCCAATGGCGCCGCGCATGAACTGGGAGGCGATTGGAAAAGCTTTATCGCCGATATTCTAAAGCGCGGCGTGCAAACCACGTTCACTCGCCTCGGAGTGGCTCGGGAGATTCTCCAGGGCGGCGGTCCCTTGCCGCGATTTTGGCCGGACGATGGAAGTACCGCCATCCAGGTGCTCGCTCCCGTCACCACCGATCGCGGCGGCAAAATCGCGTTGAAGGATATCGGCGATACCGGTCAGAACACCAACGGACATAGCATTTGCCTCCGCCTCGACTACGGCGATGCTCGTATTCTGCTCACCGGAGACCTCAATAAAAAGAGCATGGAGTGGATTATCGACAGCTACGGCGATCGCATCGGCGCCTTCAACTGCGACGTGGTGAAGGCCTGCCACCACGGTAGCGGCGACATTTCCTTCAAGTTCCTTGAACAGGTCAAGGCGGGCGCAACGATCATTTCATCCGGCGACGCCGAAGGCTTTGCCCATCCCCGTCCGGAAGTCGTCGCGGCAAGCGCGGTCACCGGGCATGTGTCGGTGGACCGGAGCAAGGACAAGCTCATCACACCGCTTATCTACATGACCGAAATCGAGCGCTCGGTGTCGCTCGGGCAGGTGACGCACATCCGATTCAACGCCTATCCGGCAAGTACCGGCAGCACGCTGGATGGCGGGTTGTTCGCCATGCCGTCACGGGACATCCCCGATAAGGCGCTACTCACCGCTAAGGACCGCCAAGCCATCGCAAGGGCCGACGATAATACCGCCAAGCAGATCGAGAGAGACGCGATCAGCCGCGAAAAGACCCCACTCAGAGAGTTGGACTTAAAGCAAATTGCCGCCAAAACCCGCGGCGCTTTTCACTACCGCGGGGTGCACGAATTATTCAGCATCCAGTATGGCAACAGATCGGTCTGGCGATCGCGCATCATGACCAAGAACCACTACGGTCTCGTCAACGTCAGAACCGACGGCAAGACCATCCTGTGCGCCACCATGACCGAAGCCGGCGATGGCTGGACCGTGCACAGTTTTCCAGCCAGGTTCGGGAGTCAATAGGGGAGCTATAAATATAGACATCAGTCGTGACAAACCAAGGGACGAGTCCTTCCGCGCGCGGGCAATGGGTCTGAGCCTTGTCGGCCACCACCCCATCCGTGCCAGAGAAGTCATTCCGACCATCCGGGCCTGAACGCTCACTTCGCGTTCGGGTGCCCGCGCTCTCCACGACTCGCCCCTTGGTTTGTCGTATGTCTACGAACCAATGAACTCCTTAGTAGACCGGCGCCGGTTGGGTATCCCATAGAAACAACTGGGCAAACGATTGGAGAGATAAATCATGGATTGGCTGATGGATCCGCAGGCCTGGTTGGGATTTGCTACTTTGCTGGCACTGGAAATTGTTCTGGGCATCGATAACGTCGTGTTCATTTCCATCCTGGCTGCCAAGCTGCCGCAAGCGCAGCAAGCCAAAGCGCGTCTTCTAGGTCTGGGCTTGGCGATGGTGATGCGCATTATCCTGCTTTTTTCCATTGCGTGGGTGATCGGCCTCACCGCCCCGCTTTTCACTGTCCTGGGTCAGGAGATTTCCGGTCGCGACATTATTCTCATCATCGGCGGGCTGTTCCTGATCGCAAAAGCCACCCATGAGATCCATCAGAAACTGGAAGGCGAAGAAGGAAGCTCTTCCGCTTACGTGGCACCGACTTTCACAAGCGTCATCGTGCAGATTCTTCTGCTGGACATCGTTTTCTCTTTGGATTCGGTTATCACCGCCGTGGGCATGGTGGACCAGATCGGGATCATGGTTTCGGCTGTCGTGATTGCGGTTTTATTCATGATGGTGTTCGCCGGACCCATCAGCGCTTTCGTCGAGCGCCACCCCACTGTGAAAATGCTGGCGCTGAGTTTTCTGCTGCTCATCGGTATGACCTTGATGGCCGAAGGCTGGGACCAGCATATTCCGAAGGGCTACGTTTACTCCGCTATGGCCTTTTCCGTATTTGTGGAGATGCTCAACCTTAGAGCGAAAAAAGCCAAGGCGAGTCCTGTCAAGTTTCACGAGCCGTACATCGAAGCATAAGGCTTGCTGTTCGCGGCCCGCAGCTGATTGGCTTGGTAAGAGGAGCCTGTACTTTTGAGGCACAGGGAAAAAGAATCTGGTGCAATTGAGTTCTTTACGGCCTCCCGGTGACAATCGCCAGACCAGATTAAACTTCGTCTGACGGCTACTATTTCCGAAAGACAGCCACAACACCTCTGCGACCAGCTTCAGTACCACGGTTGTCGCATTTGCTTCGCCCAAAAAAACCTCGTCGCTGTGAATGTGTGATAAGCTCGCCTTGTCCTTATCCTGAGTGTCCTGAGAAGACCAGGGCTTAAACCATGCTTGAGTCTCTGATGAGCCTTGCCTACGGCTTTAACATCGCGTTGCAGCCGCAAAACCTTCTCTACTGCTTCATCGGCGTCACCATGGGCACCCTTGTCGGCGTGCTTCCCGGGATCGGTCCGACCGCGACGATCGCTCTGCTCTTGCCAGCCACCTTCAACCTTAATCCGATCTCCGCCATCATCATGCTTTCGGGCATTTGCTATGGGGCCATGTACGGCGGCTCGACCACTTCCATTTTACTGAACATCCCGGGCGAAGCCTCTTCCGTTGTCACCTGCTTGGACGGCTACCAGATGGCCCGTAAAGGCCGGGCAGGTCCGGCGCTTGGAATCTCCGCCTTCGGCTCCTTCATTGCCGGCACCGTCAGTATCTTCGGTCTTATCCTTTTGGCGCCGACCCTCGCTGACTTCGCTCTCAAATTCGGGCCCCCGGAGTATTTCGCTCTCATGGTCATGGGGTTGACTGTGGTTGCCTATCTTGCCAGAAAATCGATGGCCAAGGCTTTGATGATGGCGGTCGTCGGTATCGTTCTGGGATGCGTCGGCCTGGATCCGATTACGGCAACGCCCCGGTTTACATTTGGCATGCTGGATCTCGCGGACGGCATCGGCATCGCGCCCGTGGTCATGGGCCTGTTCGGCATCGCCGAAGTGCTGGAGAACCTCGGAGTGCTAACCAAGGCCGAAGTCTTTGCCGGAAAGATCAAGGGACTCTTCCCCGACCGTGAAGATTGGCGACGAGCTATGGGTCCGATAGCGCGCGGGTCGCTATTAGGATTTTTCCTCGGACTTCTACCGGGAGTCGGAGCTATCGTGCCCCAATTTTTGAGCTACGCCCTCGAAAAGAAGCTCTCGCGCCATCCGGAACGATTCGGTAGCGGCGAGATCGAAGGGGTCGCCGCGCCGGAGGCCTGCAACAACGCCGCGGTCGGCGGAACCTTCATCCCGCTTCTAAGCCTCGGCATTCCTTCGAACGCCATGACCGCGATTCTCCTGGGGGCCCTGATGATCTACGGCTTGACTCCGGGGCCCTTGCTGATCAAGAACTCACCGGATCTTTTCTGGGGCGTAATCGCGAGCATGTACATCGGCAATCTCATGCTCTTGATCCTCAACCTGCCGCTGATTCCCATGTGGGTGAGCGTCTTGAAGATCCCCTACTCTTATCTTTCCTGCTTCATCATCCTTTTCTGCTTGATCGGCGCCTATAGCCTCAACAACAGCACCACCGATATTTACATTGCGGTCATTTTCAGCCTTGTTGGTCTGCTCATGAAAAAATTCGAATTCGAGGGCGCGCCGCTAGTGCTCGCCTTCGTTTTGGGTCCGCTGCTTGAGACCGCTTTAAGGCGCTCGCTTATTTTATCCGATGGGAGCTTCCTGATTTTCCTCCAGCGGCCCATATCCGCCGCCTTTATTTTGTTTTCCGTCTTTGTTCTCGTAGCTCCGCTGTTCAGTAAATTGAGATTGGGGCGTGGACTCAGTGAAGAAGACTAAAATGACTATCATCAGCCGCGTCGCTCTTTTCTGGGTTGCCCTGGGAATCCTGGTGTGTTATGGAGCGACCCGACTCGGCTTGGGCAGCGTCACGGAGCCCGGCTCCGGTTTCATCTTCTTCTGGTCCGGATTGATTCTGGTAATCTTGTCGTTAATGGTCCTTGCCGAGGGTCTGCGCAGCACCGAGGAGATAGTCCATGAGACCAGGGACATGAACTGGGTGAAGATCGCTTTGGTTCTCTTGTCTCTCGTGTTATACGCCTTTTTTTTGGAAAGGCTCGGTTTCGTTTTGACGACATTTGTCCTTCTGTGCTTTTTACTGGGCTGGATCGAACGAACCAACTGGACTCGCTCCCTCGGGATCGCGACCGCAGCGGCACTGGGAAGTTTTGCGATTTTTGAGCTGTGGCTAAAGATCAGACTTCCCAAAGGGATCTTCGGTTTCTGATTTCCCTCACTTAACCCTCTCCCTGAGGGAGAGCGAAGGGTGAGGGGACAAACCATTGGCGAGAAGAGAAAACAAAGGAACAAAATTAAGTGGTCTGCGTTAAATTCAAATTGGAGGGAAAGATGATGCCTTTATACAAAACATTTCTGCCGGCACTCGCTTTGGTGACAGTTATCGCTCTTTCTTCGCCGACAACGCTATCCTGGTCGCAGGAAAAGTATCCTTCGCGACCCATCGAAATGGTCGTTGCCTTTCCTGCCGGAGGTTTCGCCGACGTGACCGGTAGAATTTTCGCTGAAGAGATGTCGAAAGTGCTGAATACTCCGATCGCGCCCATCAACAAGGGGGGCGCAACTGGCAGCCTCGCTGCCACGACTATGCTCAATTCACCCAAGGACGGATACAGTATTTTAGTAAATACCCTCGGTGGAATGGTTTTGGCGCCGGTTACTCTCAAGGACGTGAAATACGATACCAACAAGGATTTCTATCCGGTGGCCTTCATCACCTCAGCGCCGGATGGACTGACGGTTCAGGCGGAATCCCCTTATAAGAATCTCAATGACCTGATTGACGCGGCGAAAAAGAATCCGAACAAATTGTCCTATGGAACTGCGGGCACGGGCGTCGGCGGGCACTTCAATTCCCTGATCCTTTCCCAGGTCACCGGCATCAAGATCAAACACGTTCCTTACAAAGGCGGTGGAGAATACATACCGGCGCTCCTGGGAGGGCATCTTGATTTCGTCATCGGCACTGCAATCGCGACTCTGCCCCTGGAAAGCGCAGGCAAGCTCAGAACCTTAGCGCTGATGGGCCGTAACAAGATGAAGGAACTCCCCTCGGTTCCGACGACTGCCGAGCTGGGGATCAAGGGAGATTATCTCGACAGCTGGGCCGGTGCCTTCGTCACCGCCGGCACGCCCAAGCCTATCATCGATACGCTTACAGCCGCGGCCGAAAAGGTGATCAAGTCCAAGGAATTCGGCGCCAGGATCGAAAAGACCGGCGGTGTAGTTCAGTACATCCCGCCATCCGAGTTTCGCTCCATGATCGAGCGGGACAAAAACACGGCCCTGGAGATCGCGAAAAAAGAGGGACTGCAGCCACAGAAGTGAGAGAGACTAAGTATTCTCAAGCAACTAAAGGAGACATTTGAACATGCGTAAGAAACTGAAGGGGCGAGCGTTATCAAAGCCAAGCTGAAGCGTTGGGCCGCAAAGCCAGTACCATCGCTTGGATGTTCACCGGTGCATAGGAGGGGTCATGAAGATTGACATCGACAAACTCAGCGAAGAGGAACTGATTGATCTGAATCATCGGATCGTCGAGCGGCTGCGATTTCTAAGCCAGATGCGCGCGCACTCCCAGATGCTGGACTTCAAGATCGGCGATCGGGTGACTTTTCATCCCGAAGGTCGTCCGCCAGTGGTTGGCATGCTGACTCGGTATAACAAGAAAACGGTCACCGTGATCACCGACAGCGGGCAGCACTGGAACGTTGCGCCGGGACTT
>DAIRFP010000068.1:0-23094 GCA_036794995.1 Thermodesulfobacteriota bacterium
AAACTTTCTAACGGCGATCACTGTAATATCGCCCGCACCCAAGTGCTCGTTGGAGCGGTCGTAAATCGGTCCCATGCTTTCGGTGGCGCAGGAGTCGTGGATCAAAAACTGTTTTCCCATTCCGGTAAAGGTCTCGCGCTTTTGCTCTTCACGGTCCTGCAAGTAGTTGTTGTGAATATTGCGAACTTTGAGGTGGTCGGAGCCGATGCCGCCTTCGAGTTGTTTTTCTTCGTCGTTCACCGGGCGATTGCGGCGAAAAAAGATATTGAACCTCATGGCGTGCTCATCATCCACCGGAACATGGGAATGAACCGTGTAGCCTTCTGCGTTCCCCTTCAATCCGCCTGTCGGCACAAATCCGTGGCACGGCATGACGAAATTGGACACACGCAGATAAGTCAACCCATTGCCCGCGCTTCTGCACGAAATCATGCGCACGCCGAAGTCCGTTTCGACGCCCTCCAAGCGGGGCGCGCCGTCTTTACCATACATATCCGGATCGCCGCCGCCGCGATTTTTTTCCGTGAAGGCCCGGTGGAGGAAGGAAAGGTGGGACGAGTCGCTTTCGCCTTCTAGTCCTTGCAGGTAGTTGCAGTCCTGCAGTGACTTCGTGACGTAGAGATGGTCTTGCGGAAGCGTGGTCCACTCATAGTTCGGGAAAAGCGGGATCCGTTCCTTGGGGCCCATGTAGGCGAAGACGACGCCGGCGGCTTCGCTGCACAGATAGGCAGTGTGGCGAACTTTGTCTTTGAGCGTGCTGCCGGCGGGCTCGGCGGGAGTTTTCAGCACTCGCCCCTCGATATCGTATTTCCAGCCGTGATAGATGCAGGTGAGTCCGCATTCCTCGTTGCGGCCAAAGTAGAGTGAGGTGCCTCGGTGCGAGCAGTGCTCCGCCAGCACGCCTAGCCGGCCCTTGCTGTCGCGAAAGGCAACTAGATCTTCACCCAAGAGTCGTACGCGCACGGGCGGGCAATCCGGTCTGGGGATTTCTTGTGATAATAGCGCCGGGATCCAGTATCGTCTCATCAGCTCGCCCATTGGTGTGCCGGGGCCGACTCTGGTAATGAGATCGTTTTCTTCACGCGAAAGCATGCTATCCCTCAGGTTCAGCTAGGTTGTTTATCACTCTTCCGGCCATTTTCAAATGTCGCAATACTGGGTCCGAGCAACCTGTTCGAGCAGAATCTCAGGAATCGTTGGCAAAGTGCACGCGCCAGTAGTAGTTGGCGAGACCGAGATATTCGTGTAAAGACGCGGCTATGTCGCTTGCGGCGCCCGCGCTCGGGAAAACATCGAGAGGCGTGAATTCGAACGTTTTGAGGGTGAAATCACCGGGAGCTGCAATCGCCACCGGGGTCTTGGCGGAAAAGGCCAGCATGCTCCGCGGCATGTGCGCCGCTGAGGTCACCAGCAAATAGCGCTTCCAGCCTTTTTCGCGGAGGAGTTTTGCCACTTCGACGGCGCTTTCAAAGGTGTCGCGGGATTTGTCTTCGCCCAGCACGTCATGCTGCGGCACGCCCCAACGAATCAAATAGTCGCGGGCGATCTTGTTTTCACCCATAGCGGGGGTGAAGGGATTTACATGCCCGCCCGAGACGATGATCGGCTTCGGTTGCATGCGGTACAAGCGCCACGCCTCGTCGAGCCGCCGAAACATGGATCCGTCGACGCTCGGAAACGGGATAAGGCCGCCGGCTGGGAATGTGCTGGCGGTTAGAACGACGATGGCATCGTAAGGCTCGACCTTAACCGGAGAGAGGAGCGGTGGATAGAGCGATTCGAGTGGATAGCGAAGGAGGTAACCGCATATCCCGCTGTGGAGTAAGAGGATCAGACAGAAGGTGACGAAAAGAAGCTTTCTTGCCCAGCGCCGGCGCCAAAAGATCAAGACCGCCAGGAGCATGAGTATCCACGGCAGCGGCGGCAGGATGAGGTCTTTGAGGAACTGCTTAAGAACAAACATGAAGAGCGGCTATTTCCCGAAACCGGTCGTTCGGAGTTTGCCAGAGAAGCTCAAGGTTGGAAATATGAATGATATCTGTATCGATTATTCCGCGTCCGGTTGTTTCTCCGGTGCTGCGTTGGCGAAGGCCGGGAGCGCGACGCACGCAGCTTCGGCCTGAAGCAATGCAGGATACCCGGACAGATCGCAACCGAAACGACGGGCGTTGGCCAGCTGGGGGACGAGACAGATATCCGCCAACGATGGCGTGTCGCCGAAGCAGAACCTGCCGCGTTTGCGGCCGGAGATTACCGTCTGTTCGAGGGCGGACAAGCCGAGATCGATCCAGTGCCGCGCCCAGAGGTTCAGGTCGTCGTCCGACTGCCTCAAATTATTCTTGAGATGGACGAGCACTCTGAGGTTCTGAATCGGATGGATCTCGCAGGCAATGATGAGTGCCATGCCGCGCACCAGCGCGCGGTCTGCCGCATCCGCCGGGAGTAACGGCGGCTGGGGATGACGTTCTTCCAGGTATTCGATGATAGCCAGGGACTGGGTGAGGATGGGGCCGCCGTCGTCGAGCGCCGGTACAAGCGCTTGCGGGTTGACCGCTTTGTAGCTCGGGCTGAACTGCTCGCCGCCGCCGCGCCGCAGATGGATCGGTACCTGCTCGTAGTCCAACCCTTTGAGATTTAGTGCGATGCGTACCCGGTAGGACGCCGAGCTACGAAAAAAAGTGTAAAGTTTCATCTCTCAAAACCTCTCGGGGCAGTGGTCTAGCTTTGCGGTGTGACCGGCACCGGCTTTCCAGTCCGTTAAATTTCTGCAAGGCATACAGGAACGTTGGGACCAAACCGGATCTTCACTGAAACCCGAAACCTCCTGTCATGCTCCCGGTTTCACCGCCAGGATCCCCGGCATTCCGCTGGCGACGACCCGCGCTCCTGAATCGTCATCGATGGCGTAAAGAGTTCCATCGGACAGTCCGGCGAAGATACCGTTGCCATCCGGGCTCGGACACATGTTCATGACGCCGCCGTACAGCCCCTCGACCACGGTTTCCCAGTGGGATCCGGCATCGCGGGTGCGGAAAATAGCGGCGTTGGCTCCTTCCTCCCTGATCCAGTTATTGGGTCGACCCTTCGCGCTTCCCAGGTATATCGTACCTTTGTTGTCCTCGATGACGGACATGCCGTAGTCGTGGCTCTTGGGTGTGATTTCTTCCCAATGAGCCGCGCGGTCGAAACTGCGAAACGCTTTGTCGCCGCACGCGGCATAGACCGTTCCCGGCGATTTTTCGCAGGCGTGAACTTCATGCACGTCCATGTCCGTGAGACCGTTGTTGGCCGGCTGCCAATTACGCCCGCCATCGTCGCTCAGCAGCATGCCTCCGACTTCGATACCGGCATAGAGCCGCGCCGGCGTTAACGGGTCACTGGCCAAATAGCGCGTGCGCGATTGTAGCTCGGGGCTCGGCGGGAAGTCCGCGTGAGCGCTGTTGATGCGCACACCTTCCAACTCTTCCCACCCACCGCCAGCCTTGCTGCGAAAAACCGCTGACGGAATCGTTCCCACCATGACTCCGCCGTTCAGCGCCAGAGCCGAAAAGAGCATCATCTTCGGGACGTTGGGATCGGCTCTGAGCCAACGAGCGCCGGCGTTCTTAGTGTAGAAAAGTCCCGAGTGGTCCGTGCCCGCATAGATCAACTCCGGATTCTCCGGATCCACGGTCAGGCAGGTGAGAGTCCAATAGGTCAAGTCACGCTTCATTTGCTTCCACGCTTCGCCGTCTTTCTCGAACCGGTACCAACCCGACATCGTGGCCACATGCAGGGCGCCATTTTTACCACTAGTACTGCTCATCTCGATCTCCTTTCGGATTCATAAGTCCTACGTTGCGCACACTATTAACGCGTCTGGGTTTCGATGGCAAACCGAAATCGGTAGGGTGCGCCAGCATTAGCCCGGATGATTCAGTCGTGCCAACGATCGAGGACCGAGCCCTCCGGAGCAATGAACCTGCCCTACTGGTTCAATGTTCAAAGTTTAAGGTTCAAAGTTAGGGATTGCGCTTACGCGGTTCATAAAGATCGCAATACGTTGAACATTGAACCCCCATGCAGTCGATCGAGACTGCGTCGCAGCTTTCCTCTGAGCATGATCCGCGCTGGTACCGTGTACAGTTGGCGATAATTCAAAGGCAGCGGCAAATGGCTACGCTGCTACTTGCGCCAGATTTGCATCAACTCCTGCGAATCGACAATGTCGGCAAAACGCTCCATGCGTTTGAGCGCCGCGTTGTGGCCGTCCTCGGTGTAAGTGCCGACACAGTCGCGCACGACGACCATAAAGTAGCCGCGGTGGTAGCCGTCCCGCACGGTGGCCTCTACGCCGCCGTCGGTGGTGCAGCCAATCATCACGATAGTGCCGGCTCCTCGATTGGCAAGCACGGTCTCGAACTCGTTGCCGATAAACATGGTCGGGCGCCGTTTGTCGATGACGATATCGTTTTCGCCGGGCTTAAACGGCTCCATAATTTGCCAGCCGAAGCTGCCGTGCAAGCGCCGCGGCTTGAGCTCGGTTGGATGATCGACTTGTTGTTGTTTCATGAAGCGGTAAATCCAAGCCGCCGATTCATCTCTCCATAGGTAGGGCGTTTGCCGCGTATAGATTGTTTTGATCCCCGCATGGGCGGCCGCGGCAATGAGCGGAGGGGCATTGCGTATCAAGGCCGCCTTGTTAAAGGCGCCGCCGGCCTGATCGTTTTGCATGTCCCAGACGAGCAGCGCAGTGCGACGGGGGGCAACGATCTCGCTCAAGGCGCCGGGAATTTCTCTTCCTTCGAAGTCGATCATATCCGTCTCCTTCAGTCCCGGAAAGTTAACCGCGAGTCGCAATCTGAAACTGCGATCGGCGATGCCGCGCGAACAAGGTCACCGAGTCAAGCCCAGATCTTTGCGCGCTTTTTCGAGAAAACTAAAATCAACGACCTGCTCTGCGCTAACCGGCCGGGCCACCTTGGCATTATCCCGCATCAACTCGACGAGGAATTGCATTTCTTCAGGCTTGACGGCTGCATCTTTGGTGAGCACCCGCTCGACGTAGCGGAGCATCTGTTCGGCCAGTTTTCGGTCGTTGATCCTTTGCTGCTTCATGATGATGCCGACGACTTCATCGCGGTTGTTGCTGTCGCCGATAAATAGCAGTCCTTTCAGAGTGGCTCGAACCATCTTCTGCACTTCCTGTGGGTTCTCGCGGATTTTTTTCTCGGTTGCGCCGAAGCCATTTTGGGGAAATCGAGCGATATCTCCCAAGAATACGAGCTCGTGAAAACCCCTCTCCTGGGCAAAAATATTTTCCGGCACCGATAAAACCGTTGCGTGCACGACGCCTGTTTCCATGGCCGCGAACCGGCTTGCAGTGGAACCGCCCATGGGCAGCACCGCAGCGTCTCGGTCCGGATCCAGGCCGAAATGTTTCAAAGCCAACCGGGCGAGGATTGTGGCAGAGCCTCCAGGCGAGCTCCCGGCTATCTTCTTTCCTTTGAGGTCAAGAGGGTCTCGAATCTCTTTTCGGCTGACCAGAAAGAGCAGGGGACGACCAACGGTGACAATCAGAACTTTGATGGGTCGACCCTGAACCGCGGAGCCGACGCTTCCGGTGACCGCCCCATTGTAATCGATATCGCCTGCGAGGGTCGCCGCGTTGGCAATGTTAGCCGGCATCACGATAATCTCAAGGTCTAAGCCTTCCTCCCGGTAAAACCCTTTATGGTGCGCTACTTGGATTGGCAGGTAGCCGACGTGAGTTCCCGTGGCTCCCATGCGGACCTTTTTTAGTTCGGGTTGGGCGCGCGCCTCCGGCCCAAGCATGGTCAGGGCGACGAAGGCAAGCAAGAATAAGAATTGCTTGAACAGTTTTCCAACAACCATTTGTAACGCTCCTCTTTGTTTGAAGGTCCAGAGGTGTCCCAGAAGTTTAAAGCAATGGTCTTCTCCAAGGTCGCCTTCAGGGCTGTTTCCAGGACGGCGTCCATCGGGGTGACCGCTGTATCCTGCTCACTCTGGTGACGCAGTTCTTCCGCCAGGGTAGTTCCGGGATTAATAGAAGCAGTCAACTAAGCCAATACTAACTTCTTCCCCCTTGAGAGACTGTGTCACAATGTCATCCTGAGCGTATCGAAGGGCCTCAGAATGACATTACGACACAGTCCGTCGAAGGGAGAGAAAGTACGATTAAAATCGATTCCCTGCAGACATCGATTTTGTTCGCCTCAAACTCTCAGCTCGCGGCGAGCAGCCGTTCGTGCCCTTTCTTGGAGATCGGCGCAAGGTTCGAGGCAATCAGCGTCCAACGTTCGCCGCTATTCTCCCCGCAGTACACGTCGCCGCCGGTGGTAGCGCCGAAGACCGAATAGCCGTCGCCGCATGCTTCCAGACATAGAGCGCCGAATTCATGTTTCAAATTTTCTGGCAGCCCGCCGGCTAGTCTTTGCCAGTTCTTGCCGCCATCGCTGCTGCGGTAGATTCGGCCGCCGGCATAGGCGCTCTTGCGCCACGTGGTGGGGTTGTGTTCGGCGGCTGCGACGAACATAACGTCCGGATTGCGCGGGTTCAAAACGAAACCGTCCGGATAGACGTCCTCAGCCCAATCGGGGCTGGTCCAGCGCTCCCAGGTGTTGCCACCGTCCGAGGTGACATAAAATCCGGCGCCGCCGGTGACAAAGATTTTCTTGGGATCGCGGGGATCGATGAGCGCTTTGTGAACGTCATAAAAATGCTCGGCAGGGCGGTCTTTGTCACGGAAAGAGCCGACGGTATTCAGTTCCGCCCAGCTTGCTCCGGAGTCCGTGCTTTTCAACAAGGCGCCTTGTTCGATGCAAGCGTAAAGAGTGTTGGAATCGCGGGGATCAAAGGTGATGAATTTGGTGTGCGCGATGTGCGGCGGCGCGGGGAAAGACCAGTTTGGAGAGCTTGGCACGGAGCGAAGCGCCGGAAGCTCGCTCCAGTGTTCCCCTAGGTTTTCACTGCAAAACAGGTGCGCCGGCTCCGTGCCGGCATAGACATGAACGTTGCCGTCGACGACGGTTGAAGCCAGGCTGTAAACGTCATGCACGGTGATGCCGTTGTCACGGCGCTCCCAGGTCTTGCCGCCGTCTGCGCTGGCGTGCACCGAGCCGAAGAACGAGCCCGCAAACATAAGACCGCTGGTAGGTTCAAAGATGATGGAACTGATGTGCTGGCCGCGTAGCGCGCGATGGCCTTCGTGCCATCCGCCGGCATCCCCGCGCTCCAATAGGACCAAGCCATCCTTGGTTCCGACCCAGAGTTGTCTAGACTGCTCGCCGGATGAATAGAGGTTACTGCCACCATGAGAAAGTCCGATAGCCATACTTCGCCTCCTTAGGGTTGAGATGGTTATTGCTCAATGAGCCCTAGATACCACAGGTGTGACACTCTACCAACCCATGTTCTTGCCCGTCAAATGGTTGGTCACGTCCCGCTCTCCTGCAGGCACATCCGAACGGTGGGTAGTGGGTGACCTAAATGGGTATCCTTCTTAGTCCAAGTAGAGGACCGGTCCGAAGGTTATTGGCACGCTCCCTATAGCAGAGGGGAAGAGAAAGTGTCACTATTCGGAAGAGCAGATCGCCTGGGCCCCAAGTCATGGTCCGGACTATCCTTTCGCACAAGGAGAATAATGATGAAGCAGGACGCACGAAAAAATTCGCATAGGCGCAAGAGACAAAAGAAGCGCCTTGCTTTGAAAAAGTACGTAGCGGAGAAGAAATCAAAGACGGTGGGAGCGTGACAATCGAAGACTCGGGAAGACGCTCTGCTAGCTGATTTGCGTCAATGCTAGGCCTGGTCCCAAAGGCTTGGTTTCTGGAACCTTGAACCCTTGAACTTTGAACCGCCGTTGGGCAATCGCTGAATCAATATTATTGCGCAGGTCCGACCCGGGACTTGGATTTTTTCGCCTACCGGCTATAACTAAGTCATCATGCATGCAGAAGGAGGAGATCGGTGAAAATCAAAAGCATCTTGTATCTGCTGGCATTATCGCTCTGTTTCAGTGGGTATGACGCAAACGCCCAGTCGACTGGTCAGGCACAACAACCATCCGGCAAACAACTCCGCTCGCCCGATGTGGTTTTTGTCCCGACGCCCTATGAGGCCGTGGACGCAATGCTCAAAGTCGCCAAGACCGGCAAGGACGATGTGGTGTATGATCTGGGTTCGGGCGACGGGCGCATCCCCATCATGGCGGTGCAAAAGTACAATGCTACGCGCGCCATCGGCATCGACATCAATCCCGAACGCATCAGGGAGGCAGAGGCGAACCTCAAGGCCGCCAACGTCGGCGACCGCGTGCGTTTCTTGAACGAAGATTTGTTCGAAGCGAATATTGGCGATGCGACAGTGGTGACCCTCTACCTGCTGCCGAGCCTCAACCTGAAATTGATTCCGAAATTGTTAGCTGATTTAAAGCCGGGAACCCGAATCGTCTCGCATGCCTTCGACATGGGCAGTTGGAAACCTCAGCAGACGCTCAACGCCGGTGGAAGCACCGTCTATTTCTGGACGATCCCCGCCAAAGGAACGCCCGAATACACGGCTGCCGCTGGAGCGGCAAACCAAAACTGAAGGGTTGCTCCGCTACGATGAGGAAAGAGGGTCGAAGGAAATCCTCTTCGATCAGGGCGGGCCTTCCAAATGTTGCCGATCGACCCTACGCTTATCGGAATCGCCGATTGACCGGCGACAATTTGGTTGGGCCCGCCTCGTCAAATGCAAGGTTTAGGGCTTCAGCCGCCCTTCGTTTCTCAATTCTTGCTGCGCTTGCTTCAGGCTGCGGTCGTTGACGACTCGGTCCAAGGTAAATTTCCTGTCGACAAGTCCGCCGCGGATGTCCTCGTCGAGCATGATTTGAATGCCGTCCAACGCAACCGAGAGGTCTACGGCGTAGCCGGGGCTGAAGAGATCGTAGGCTCGGTTCACCACGTCCGGCTCGCCTTTGAGCCCGTTGGCGAAGCCAATCTGAATCGCTTCTTTCTTGTTGTGCCTGGCGACTTGCATTCCCAGGATCACTGCTTTAAGAAACCGCTTGGTTGTCTCCGGATATTTCTGCAGCATTTCACCGCGGGTGACAAAAACGCTCTGCGGGATTCTTAGCGCCTCGTTGAGATTAACGATCATCGGATAATTTTTATCGAGCAGTCTCACGGCGTCTTCGGCGGAGAAAGGAGCGGCAGCGATCAAACCCCGCTCGAGAGCGATGGCGCGTAGTGCGGTTCCCCCGATGGCGCGCAGGGTGACATCCTTGTCGGGATCCAGATTGTGTCTCTTGAGATAGATCCTGATGGCGAAATCCGAGAAGGCTCCGGCGCCGGTAACGCCGATAATTTTGCCGCGCAGCTCTTCGACGGTCTTGGCCTCTTTGCTGCCGAGGAGCGTGTAATTCGTGTAGTTGGATAGGGAGGCGATGATGTGAATGTCCAGGCCTTTGGCCCGGCTACGAATCGGCGCTTGGGCGCCTCCGACACTGGCGAAATCGACATCACCGGAGATCAATGCTGCCAGGGCCGTCGGACCGCCGCGGACAAAGATGGGCTCGACCGCGAGGCCCTGATCTTTGAAGAAACCTTTGGCCATGGCGATGCGAAACGGGAGCTGATTGTTCCAGGAAAGACTGACGAAGACTGTGCGTAACGTCTTTTTTTCCTGTGCAGGGGCGAAGGAAGCGAATGACAGAGAAAGAAGCAGGATCAAAAGGGGCGAAGCGTACCGGGAAGCGCTGTACTGCCTCATGGAGTCCTCCATAGCATCCGGTTCAGCGTTTGCCTTCCAATTCTTCCTTGACCTCCCGCATCAGCTGCAGGCTCAAGACCTTCTCGGGCGGAATATCCTCCTTGATCTTGAGGGCCGCCCTCACGTCCATTTCCAGCAGGGTTTTGACCCCTTGGGACGACGGCAGGCCCGGGACGCCTTCGGGGAAGGCCTTGCTAAAGCGGCGAATGCCTTCGACAACAAGAGGCCTGCTCAGGTTGCCCATGGGGATCTTTTTCATCGCAATGTCGGCCGCCTCTTCGGGTCGTTCGCGAATAAACATCAGAGCTTTGACCATGGCTCGCAGCCATCGTTTGATGTCATTGGGCCGCTCGGCGATCATCTTGTCGGTGGCGAGAAAGCCTTGAAACGGGTAGGGGAAGAGATCGCCGATAAAGGCGAGGGTGCGAAGCCCTTCTCTTTCACCAAGCAGCGATTCGTCGGCGTTCACCACGGCGGCGCTGAAGGCACCCGTCTTGAGCGATAGTATCGTGCTCGTGGTACTGCGCGCCGGCATCGCCAGCCGGGTGATGTCGCGAGCCGTCAACCCCTCGCGCTCCACAAGCATCGTAATCAAGGCGTCCTGGGTATCGCCGACGGTTCCCACCGCGACTCGTTTTCCTTTGAGATCGGCAATTTTTTGGATATCCGGGGCGGCGAGCAGATACCATGTTACTTTCTCAGTCTGGAACATGATGGCCTTGATGGGAGCACCGCGCACGGCCGCGCGCATGCCGCTGCCCCCCGCGCCGCTGTAATCGACGTTGCCGCTGACCAGGGCCGCAATTGCTGTGGCACCGGGAATGACGATGGTTTCGTTATCCAAGCCTTCGCTGCGGAAGAATCCTTTCACTTCCGCTACCGGGAGCGAAAGATAGTTCACGGTGGCGCGGGGAATAGCGGTCCTCACGCGCTCGGCAGAGGCCGTGGTGGCGAAGACGATAACCCATAACACAACGAAAAGCCGTGTGAACGTCATCATACTATCTCGTGGTGACCGCTTGGTCATAATTTTCTCAAGGACCTCCTCATTTTTGGTCCGCGCAAGCAACCACTCCCACCAATTAAACAGCCTGTCTCACGAGGGCGACGAGACACGCTCGAGTTATGTCTTTTATTTGTTTAAAGTCTTTTGGTCAATTCCCCCCCTTGTTGCGTAAAAGCTGTTCCCTCAACTCAGGGTCATGGTGAGTATGGTCGAACCATGACTGAACCCCCGATAAGTACATTCGGGGGTGACAACGGTGGGGATAAGTTCTCACAGATGGCTTTTCATACCCTGTTAGCTTGCTACGGGGAGATTTAATAGTCCATTATGGAGTCAACTACTCACTACGGAAGGACGAAACCTAATATGTCGCTGGGACGAGTCTTGGCCGAAGAATTTCAACCGGCCGTGCTTAAATGGCTGCGCGAGCGAGTGGAATTGATAGTCGTCAATCCCTGGCTCGAGCCGGAGCGCTGGGAGTTGGAGGCGAGCCGGGTGGATGCCGTCATCAGCCGAAAAGGCAAGATCACGAGAGAACACATGCAAAAGAGCGCGGGCCGTCTCAAGATCATTGCCCGAACCGGTGTCGGCGTGGATCCGTCGAGAGTCGATCTTGACGCGGCCAAGGAATTCAGAGTTTGGATAACAAATCAACCAGGAAGCAACTCCGTCTCAGTAGCCGAGTTGGTCTTCGGCCAGATGATCGCTCTAGTGCGTCACACCTTCGAGGCGAATAGGGCGGTGAAAGAAAATCGTTGGGGCGAATATCTCAAGTACATCGGCACAGAGTTGGCAGGGAAAACCGTCGGTATCGTCGGGATGGGCAACATCGGTACCAGAGTAGCGATCCGCGCGCGGGCGTTCGAGATGGAATTTTTAGTTCATGATCCTTACATTCCCGATGCCCATGTGACGGCCCTGGGCGGCAAAAGGGTGGAATTAGGTGAGTTGCTGGCGGAATCGGATTTCGTTACGATCCACTGCCCGCTGACCGCTGAGACCAAGGGAATGATCAGCGCACAACAACTCGCTCTGATGAAGGCTTCGGCATACTTGATCAACGCCGCCCGCGGCGGCATCGTCGACGAAGACGCCCTTTACCGGGCGCTCAAGCAAAAGAAAGTTGCGGGAGCGGCGCTTGACGTGGTCGAGAATGAGCCGCCGGTGAAAGACCATCCGTTATTTCAACTCGACAACGTGGTCCTAACGCCCCACTTGGGCGCTGTCACATTTGAAGCTTCGCAGCGCGGCGAATGGGGGGCGGCCGAAGAAGTAATTCGTGTGCTGGAAGGGAAAAAACCGAAAAACCCGGTGGTGCAAGGATCCTAGCGATGGGGGAGTTGGTTCTATTTTGCCAAACCGTTTAGCGGGGCCTGGGAGACTTGAACCTCGCCGTTTCCGCGCAGCCGGACAACGTTAACGGTCCCGGCGTATTCCGGCGAGCCGGAATAGTAGGCGGCTACTTGGCCGTTTCCCACCGGCGTTGCCTGATTCCAGTGACCGAGCGCGACATAATCGGAGCCGGTTGCAATCAGCTCTTCACGGTGAATGAGCCATGAGCCGATCATTCGATTGGGATCCCTTTCTGCATCGACATAGTGGCCGTGGGCTGCAGCCAGTTGCCAGCGAGTGGTGCGTGGTCTTGGGTCCGCGAGGGGCGACATATCGGTATAGTCGAAATGAGCCCGCCCCCAGATCTCCAGCTCCAATTCCGAAAACGCCACCGCTTGATCGACGTTGAGCCCCAGAATCCGGACATTTGGAATCTCAGCAAGTCCGCCGCGGCGATAAACTGAATCGGGGGTAAGCGGGTCATGGTTGCCCGGGAGAATCACAATGGTGTTCCGATAGTCCCGCATCATCTGAGCCGCCCGTTCCAGCAGTTCGAGAGGTTGGCGGTGATTGTCGAAGGTGTCCCCTGCCAGCAGGACAATGTTGGCCCGCGCAGCCGTCGCGGTCGCCAAAACCTTGGGAAGCACTGCAAGGGAGTCGGAATTACTGAAGCTATCGTCTACACCAAGATGCAGATCCGAACTGTGAACGATAACTGATTCTGGGAAAGGACTCATGGTCGATTGATCCCGGAGCAAGCGAATTTAAGCTAGCAAATGTGCACGCAAAAAGAAAGCGGAACCAGAAAAGGGCCGTTGAACGGCCCTTTTCGAAAACCCTCGGGGGAACCCGCGTGAAAAGCGTTCAGGTGAATTACTTAGTCTTGGTCTTGGTGTCGGCTTTCGCTTTGCCGGCGTCTTTGACGTCCACGTTGGTGGCAGTCATCTTGTAGTAAACCGTGACCTTCGAGCCCTTCTTGAGGTCACCGTTGATTTTGGTGTCCTTACTACGCCCGATCTCCCACTTGTCTTTGCCCTTCTCAACCGTAATGACGTCGTCGGTGACGTCGAGAACGGGGCCGGTAACCTGATAGTCTTTGGGTCCGGCAGCGATGGCCACTGAAGCCAGCAAGAAAACTCCGGCAAACAGACTCAGAATAGATTTCGTCATGAAATAAATCCTCCCTTTCAGTTGGTTGATGGTGTTCGGCAAAGGCATCGTCCCGCCTTCATGCTACGCTCCGATTTACGGCGTTTGCTGTTGCTTGTACCAAACTAGTGTTGGGGATGCTACTTCAAAAGAGGTCTCACTCACAATCTAAAAATTTAATCGGCGCAACTTGATGAGCTTTTCTGCGTTGCCGTCAAGAGCATTGAATTCAATGGCGGCGGCCGGTATCACCTGCGTGGAGCAAGAATGTCGAAACTTGGACGGCATCATTCAGAGGAGCCAGTTGAAGGGCCGGTAGAGGAAGGTGGGGAGGGCCACCTTCCTTCAGGTAGAACCTAAAAGCCTTACTTGGCAGCAGGCTTCTCTTCGCCTTTGGCCTTGGCGTCTTTGGCCTTGGCATCTTTGGTGTCAGTAGCTTTAGCGTCTTTGGCCTTAGTATCTTTGGCGTCAGTTTTGCCGTCCGTTGCCGCGGCCTTCTTGTCGTCGGCCTTTTTCTCTTGGGCGTAAGCAGCGGAAGCTAGGAACATAGAAGCAATCAATACACTTAGAAAACGTTTCATTAAGAAATCCTCCTTATGGATTGTCTGTCTTTTTTTGGATTAAGAACGAACAGATGGCCGTACCGCCCTCCGCTCGAGACGACGTGTCGTCCGTTCCTGATGCCTTAGACGCGTGATGTTTAGCTTTAATTCACGTGGGAGGTAGTCTATATACTAGCTGGCTGATTCTCAAGTGGGTATTTTTAAAAGTCACAGGACTAAGTTATTGATAAATAAGGGAGGAGTGCCTGTATGCTCGAAGGGCTGCCCATCGCAAAGGGAAAACAAGAGCACCTGTTATTGCCGCGAATGGCGAACCGCCATGGTCTTATTGCCGGTGCGACGGGGACAGGAAAGACCGTAACCTTGCGGGTGCTTGCCGAGAACTTTAGCCGTATCGGGGTTCCGGTATTCATGGCCGACGTGAAAGGGGACCTGTCAGGAATAGCCCATCCAGGACAAGAGAACCCAAAGATTACGGAGCGGGTCGCGAAACTCGGGATTGAGGGCTTTAAACAGGTCGCCTACCCGACCGTCTTCTGGGATCTCTTCGGTGAGCAGGGCCATCCCGTTCGGACTACTATTTCCGATATGGGGCCTCTGCTGATGTCGCGGTTGCTAAAACTCAACGAAACTCAGAGCGGCGTGCTGACTCTGGTCTTTAAGATCGCCGACGATAATGGTCTCCTGCTCCTCGACCTCAAAGACCTCCGCGCGATGCTGCAGCACGTCGGTGACAACGCGGCGCAATTCAAAACCCAATATGGCAATGTTTCGGCGGCGAGCATCGGCGCCATCCAACGCGCTTTGTTGGCGCTGGAAGAGCAAGGCGCTGCTAACTTCTTTGGCGAGCCGGCCATGGATCTCGACGATTTGATGCAGACGGATGCCGAGGGACACGGGGTAGTCAACATACTGACGGCTGATAAACTGATCAACGCTCCGAAACTTTACGCCACTTTTTTGCTGTGGCTGTTAGCCGAGCTTTTTGAGCGGCTCCCGGAAGTGGGGGACCCCGAAAAACCAAAGTTGGTGTTCTTTTTTGACGAAGCGCACCTGCTTTTTGATGATGCACCCAAAGCCTTGCTGGAGAAAATTGAACAGGTGGTCAGGCTGATCCGGTCCAAAGGAATCGGCGTATACTTCGTCACGCAAAACCCGCTCGATGTGCCGGATGTGGTGCTGGGTCAGTTGGGCAATCGGGTGCAACATGCGCTGCGCGCCTTCACGCCGCGGGATCAGAAGGCTGTCAAAGCCGCGGCCGGGACGTTCCGGCAGAATCCAAAACTCGATGTCGAAGCGGCCATCACCGAGCTTGGTGTCGGCGAGGCGCTGGTTTCCGTTCTCGATGAGAAGGGACGACCCAATGTGGTTGACCGGGCGTTGATCTATCCGCCAGAAAGCCAGTTGCCGCCGCTCACCCCGGCGGAGCGTGCGGCCATCATCAAACAGTCGAGTATTTTCGGCCATTACGAGAAGGCTATGGATCGCGAATCCGCCTATGAAATGCTGAAGGCAAGAGCGCCGCAGGCGGAACAGACCGTGGCCAAGTCCGGGAGCTCGTGGCAAGCCGAAGCAGGGGGTCTGTTAGGAGCGTTGGGCAAAAGCGCGGCCCGCGCCATGGGAACGCAGGTCGGGCGAGAAATCATGCGCGGAGTTCTGGGATCGATATTTGGAGCCACGACGACGCGGAAGAGAAGATAGGAAAAGAAGTTTAACCACAAAGAACCTAGCGCGGCAAAGCCGCAACCAAAAAATCGGAATATCTCTCGCAAAGGCGTGGTTCGATAAACTCACCACCCTGAGCACAGTCGAAGGGCAAAGGCCGCAAAGAAAATAAACTTCCGAACTTGGCGTTCTTGGCATCTTGGCGGGAGCTATTCCCCGTTTTCATGCACTCGGGCCGCCGAATAATTTGCGCGAGCGGCGAAAACCTTTAAGCATTGCAGTGCAAAGGACACAAAGGGAAAGCAGCCAGAGGATCACCCCTACAACGGACCAGGTGATACGACATGAAAGAACGAGGGAGCGATTACTCCTACGAACGGCGTAAGAAATTTTTTGCGAACTTTGCGTTCTTTGCGATAAGATTAAAATCGTTACGGCCGCTCCATCGGTAGCGGCTCGTAGATTGTGTCTCGACGAATAGCGTAGACCGGCACCAGGGCCTGCCGCGCCTGGATGGTTCCTTTCTGAGAATCCACCGCTTTCCACTCACGTTCTTCCAGTCGCAAAACAGAAATATCAGCCGGAGCGCCAACGCGGATGAAACCGAGTTCGGCAGTGCGATTTAGGAGCTTGGCTGCATTCACCGTTGCCATCTCGACCACTTGGTTGAGAGAGAATCCCAGGGCCATCAGCTTCGCCATCGTTGTCGGGAGATCGTAAACCGGACCGGCTCGGTTACCTCGGTGGCCGTCGGTGGAGACCCCGTCCGGGAAAAGTTCTTGATCGAGGACTTTCCGGGCGACATCGAAATTGAGGTTGTGTAAGCCGTGGCCGACGTCCATCAACACGCCGGAGTCTTTGGCCTCCCGTACTTGCGGCCAGAGTTTGCCGTTGGGATCCAGCAAGCCCCCGGGATGAGAGGTAAACATGTGGGTTACAATGTCTCCCTCCCGCAAATATTTGAGCACGTCACCGATAGGAGGCGGAGTCGCGTCTTTGGTCCAGCTCTCGCCGATGTGGACCAAGAGCGGCAGCTTGAGGTTGTCGCCGAGCTTTCGTGCGCGTGCCAACGGCTTGAGCCCCTCCGCTCCCAGCGCCCCGCCGGTGGCCATGACCTTGATGCCGACGATGATATCGCGGTTGGCATCCACGGCTTTTTCGATTTTGTCCTCGTCGATGAGGCGCGGGTCGGCGAGGATGCCGTAGCCGGGTCCGGTGACGCCGCCGAGGGTGGAGAGATTGACATAGTTCAGCACCCGCGTCTTGGCATTTTTCGTGACGTAGTTCTGGAACACAGTGAGCAGGCTGTGGCCTGCGCTGCCGGCATCCACGACGGTTGTGACTCCCGAGCCGACGCCGAAAATATCCGGGTCTACGCCGAAAGCCCCCAACCCGTTCATGAGATGAAGATGAACGTCAATCAATCCCGGCGTGACCAACAGTCCTTTGACGTCAATAACGATAGCGCCGTCGGCTTCGAGGTCCGTGCCGATCACCGCCACGACTCCGTCGCGGATATGGATGTCCCGATTTTCGTCCAGCCCAATGGCGGAATCAATCAGGCGGCCGCCTTTGAGAATGAAATTAGTCAATTGTCTGTCCATGTTTTTCCTCTCGAGGTCGCTTGGCGCCTTACGACCGTCACATTCGTCGCGTCAGCGTCTGTCGCCCGCCCTTCCCTCGCATATAAAATACAACCGGTCCGATTTCACCGAAGGTCGACGCCGCATAGAATCTATAACCTTGACATTGGTGAAATGTTTTCGGAGCGCGGCCTTAATCCTATTCACCGGAAAAGAGATTTCCTTTATGTCCTCTTCGAAGACTCTGTACCCATTCCTGCGCTGATCCTGAAAGACTCTAATATTCCAATAGGCAACTCCTTTGCGGCCGCCGGTGACATCAATAAACTCCAGATTCCGGCCAAATTTGTGCACCCGGGTCGGCGCGTTGATTAGACGCTCCAGCTTCGCTTGCGTATTGATGTCGAAAAGAAACAACCCATCATCTTCAAGATGCCGTGCCGCGTTGCGGAATATTTTCTTCCAACCCGCGAACTTTAGCACATGATTGATCGAATCGAACACACAAATGATCACGTCGAACTTTCTGCCAAGATCGAAATTCACCATATTCCGTTGAAGTAATTCGACCTGAGGTAACTTCTTGCGCGCGATGGAAAGCATCTGGGGTGATAGGTCGAGACCCACTGCGTGATAGGATTTTACCAGTATCTGCAGTATGCCGCCGGTGCCGCAGGCGAGCTCCAACAGAGTTTTTGCCTTTGGTTTGTGCTGACGGAGGAGGCGGCGCACGTAATTTGCCGTCTGCTTCCTGTCGCCCATGACGGCGTCATAGAATCTGCCTACTTTTTCATAGGATGGCATCGGCGGGATTGACGCTCTTCAGTTACTTGCCCACTGCGCAGGAAGAAGTCCTCGTGCTTCCCGGAGCAACACTTCTGGATCACGTGACATCCGGCTCACCTTGCATCGATTTCGAAGAAACTTCCTCTTACTTCAGAAGAGTGGTCCTGGTCAATTCAAGCAACAGGTCTTGCAATGACAATGAGGCGAAAGAGTCCAGTCGGTAGTCAGCATGATCCAATTGCAGGAGTTGGGTAATAGGATTTGGAACGGCAACGCATCGCATGCCCGCGGCCTTGGCTGCGGCTATGCCATTGGGTGAATCCTCAAAAGCCACGGCTTCGCTGGGGAGGACATTTAACGCGTCGAGAGCCGCGAGATAGGGAGCAGGGTCGGGTTTGTGCGTGCCGGTATCCTCGACGCATTTAGTGACTGTGAAATACTCATATAAAGACAGCCGCTCTAAGTGCCCATGCACCCACACGCGACTACTGCTGGAGGCTAGCCCGATTTTGAGACCCAATTGCTGCGCGTCTCGAAGGTAGTTGACCACTCCAGGTTGAATCGGCTGAAGGAGATTGAGTTGGCTAACTCTCGCATGGCGCTGGAGACGGATCTGTTCGCGGTCGATGACCGCGCCTTTCATCTCCTCGAAGTGCGTGTAAAAGTCGAAATAGCCCCGGGGACGGCCGATACAGTCGACCCATAGATCGAGGCTCAACTCACATCCGTGAGCGGCAAATAATTCTTGCCACGACTGATACTCGGTGCTTTCCGTATCCAAGATTAAGCCATCGAAGTCAAAAATGAGCGCGCGGATGGACATGGATGGTTGTCGTCGAGCTGCGTCTAGCAACGGCTTGTGAAGGCTAAACAAGAGTCTGTAAACTTGCAAAGCGGCATTTAGCTGGGCTTATCCGGCAAAAACTTTCGCATGTAGACGCGTTCATAACCTTTTTCTTGCTTCCGTTCGGTCTCTACGAAACCGAGTTTCTTGTAAAGCTGGATATTTTCAGTCATCTGCAAGTTAGTGTAAAGAACAACGCTAGAGAACCCCAGGCGGAGGGCTTCTGCTTCGGCTAACTCAATTAACTTTTGTCCCAATCCTCTACCCTGATAATCAGGATGTACGGCCACATTGTCGAGCAATAGGTTCTGTTCTTTCGCGATCAGAACGAGCACTCCGATGATATTTTCTCCATCTGCAAGCACGAAAACTTTGTGCCGCCGAATGAGCGCTGCGTAGTCCTCCAACATGGGCTCGGGGGCTTTTCCAATGCGCGCAACGTAACGGCTGTACGCTGCCACCACGCATGCTGTAATAGCGGTGGCGTCCTCTAATTGAGCGGAACGAATTTCTGGATCGAGGTGTTTCATCACGGAAGAGTTAGAGGGGGAGCGGCTGATTGTTGAGCATAAAGCAGGGTACCCCTGAAGCCGCGAGGCTTGGCAGGGGGAACACTGAGGTAGACTAAGAGCGGCCTACGCAGATCTGGATCTAAGCTCGACGGCCGCCCAGCACCCGAAGCAGCATTAGAAAGAGGTTGATGAAGTTAAGATAGAGGGCGAGGGCACCGACGACGGCATACGAACCCATCCGGTCCTTCGGCACCGTTGCCGCCATCTGTTTCAAGCGCTGCGCGTCCCAGGCCGTCAGCCCCGTGAACACGATTACGCCGACGACCGTGATAAGGAATTGCAAAGCATCGTTGTTCCAGAAGATGCCGACAATGGAGGCCAGGATGAGGCCGATCAATCCCATGAAAAGGAATTGCCCGACGCCGGCCAGACTGCGCTCCGTTGTCGAGCCATACAGGGCCATTGCACCGAACATGCCGGCGGTTACCATAAAAGTGGTAGCAATGGACTCACCGGTGTAGACCAAGAGGATGAAGGACAGTGTTACGCCATTCAGAGCAGAGTAGACGATGAATAGCGTCATCGCTATGTTCGGCGCGATCGTCTGAACCCGGGCCGAAAGATAGAAGACCAGACCGAGTTGCGCCAGGATCAGACCGAAATAGAGGATTTGATTGGAGAAGACGTGTTGCATTAGGGTCGGTGAGCTGGTCACTGTATAGGCCACCCCCGCTGTTATGGCGAGACCGATGAACATCCAGCCATAAACTTTCTGGAGAAAGGCGCTGATTCGCTCGGCCGAGGCCTCGGCCGTCGTCGGGAACGTCGAAGGGGATCGCATATCAAATTGTGCCATCTCAAGCCATCCTTTTTGAAGGCGGAATGCGCCCTAAGTTGCACCAAGGAATGAATACACCGATAAGAAAATGCCTAACATAGGATCACTGCTGTAACAAGGAGGCCGTTCATCACACAGGGTAAGGTCAAAGTCAGTTTCACCTTACTGAATTGGATTCACAACTCATGTTCCTCCTTTTGAAAAAGGTGGGTGATAGAAAGTCTCCCTTTGTAAAGGGAGACTGAGAGGGATTTTCATATGCTCAAACGACTTTGACGAGACCAATCACCGCTCTGCGTTTTCTCACCGGACGAGGTGCGTCACGTCGTATAGTAAGCATTCTCCTTTATATACCCCTCCGTCAGGTCGCAGCCCCACACACGCGCGGAAGTCTTGCCGACGCCGAGGTCAACGCTAATCATCACCTCGGATTGGCCAAGATATTTTCGCAAAGCTTCTAGATCGCAATCCATGGGGGAGCCTTTTTTGAAAACGCTGGTGTCACCGAATCGAATCGTTACCCGTCTGGGCTCGATGCTCGGGTCAAAGCATTTACCGACCGCCATGATCACACGGCCCCAATTGGGATCGCAGCCGTAAACGGCGGTCTTTACCAAGGGCGAATTGACCACCGACTTGGCCACACGGTGCGCTTGGGCCTTATTTTTTGCACCGCTGACGTCCACCGTGATGAGCTTGGTAGCGCCTTCGCCGCTGCGGGCAATTTCGCGGGTCAGGTATTCGCTGACCTTCAGAAGTCCTGCCTCGAATTCACGCTGGTTTACGGGACCGGCCAGGCCATTCGCCATGAGGACGACGGTATCGCTCGTGCTCGTGTCGGTGTCGATGCTCATGGAGTTGAAGGTGCGGTCAACGACTCGTTTGAGCATCGGACCTAGCAATGCCGAGGGTAGCTCTGCGTCTGTCATGAGGTAGACTAGCATCGTCGCCATATTGGGCTCGATCATGCCGGCGCCCTTGGCAATGCCGGCGATGGTCGCGGGACCGACCTGACATGAAAAGTATTTTGGATATTTGTCGGTGGTCATGATCGCTTCGGCGGCGAGCTTCAGATTGTTTGGCTTGAGCTCGCTCTGAATGCCCTTCAGGCCGGCGCGAATCTTGTCCATCGGCAGCGGCCGGCCGATCACGCCCGTGGAGAAAGGCAGCACATCGCGCGAATTGATACTGAGTTCTTCGCCCACGATTCGGCAGGTTTCGATTGCGCTATCGAGACCCTGCTTGCCCATCGCCACGTTGGCGTTCTTGCTGTTGATCACCAAAGCCTGCACATGGCCGTTGGCGATATGCTTTCGTCCGACGATGACCGGTGCGCCGGGAAAGCGGTTTCTGGTAAACATCGCCGCGGCTCGCGCGCGCACTGTCGAGTAGATGACTGTCAGGTCGAGGGTCTCGTCTTTAATGCCGACGTTCTTGGCCAGGGCTAGAAAACCTTGAGGGTGCTGAAATTCAGCGGATGGTGTGTGCTGCATTCTCCATGTTACTCCAAAACGAATAATTGTTTTTCGATAGTAGCACGAAGGATCGCTGATGCCGAATACTGGTATGGTTAGATACGAGGCGTGTCGGACTTGCTTGGAAGGGATCCGCGCCGTCCACCGACGGGGCCTGTGCGCGTAACTTACTCTCTATTCTTTCGCAGGATCTTTAGGGCGGCCTTTTTGACTTTCATGTGCGGGTCATCCAGAAGGACTTCAATCTCCGCCCGGAATAAATCCAGAGCACTTGCACCAGTTTCTTCGGCGAGCCTTTTCAATGCCAATTCTCGGATGCGGTGGTCTTTGTCCTTCAGGCATCTCCGGTAAATCTCTGGGTAGTTTCGGGTCTCAGTTATCCGTCCTAAGCAGACCAGAGCGTCGAAGCGAATATCGGGTTCCTCGTGTTCCAGGTATTTGAAGTAGATCTCCTTGACTCGTTCTCCTCTGGAGTCGAATCTCCATAGGTTGTAGAGGATGGTGCTCTTCTGCCCCAAGGGACCGTGATCGAGCCGGTCAAGAAGCAGGTCGAAGATCTTATGGTCCCTGAGATTGCATAAGGCATTGACAGCCGTCTGCTGAACTCGCCAATCGCTATCATAGAGTCTCGCGATCAAGGCAGTCGCAGCCTGATAATTCCCCTTCCATCCAATCGCAAAAGTGGCATGAAGTCTCCGTTCCGGGTCTGAGCTTTCGATCTCTTTTAGTAAACGGTCGACCAAAGGCTCCGGGTCTTTAAGGAATGGACCGATCACGCTCAACTGTATAGCTGCGTTGTGGCGGGCCTCCTCGTCTTCCGACGAAGCGATCATGATCTCGTACAGAGGCCAGACGACCTGCTCCTTTGCGAAAGTACCGAGAACGACCGTAATCTCTCTCTTAAGACCTCTGTCTGCGTGCTTCATCGCCCTCAGCAATAGAGCAACGGCTTGATCACCGTCGTCGAGGAATGATTCGACGGATTCAATATATTTTCTCGCCCTGTCAAGCATACGGGCTTTGGGCTCGAGTGCGATTATGTGATTCTTTTTCATCGTCAGTTCCGCGGTTAGCCCTTTACCAGTTGCAAAACCTCGGTCAAGCCGGCGATCGTGGTTCCCTGCCACTCCCTGGCGTCTTGATGAGACTTGCCATGGCTTTGTCGTGACGATGTGCGAATCAGCACGGGATGCAGGCCGGTTTTTGCAGCGGCGGTCAGTTCGTAGTCTTCTCCATCACCAACATAAAGGCAAGATTCAGGGGTGATGCCAAGGCGCTCGATGGCGAGGTGATAGATTCGTGCGTCCGGTTTCGTGAGGCGCGCTACACAGGAGAAAATCGGCGTCTCGATCAACCTAGCAAAGGGTGTTTCCGGCCAGAGAATCGCGATCTCAATCGAGCAATTGCTGATCAGTCCGACTTTATAACCCAGCTGTCGTAGTTGTTGTAGCGTTGGGAGTGCCTCCGGTTTGGCGCGCAGCGCCCGTCTTATTTGATGCATCCGGATCTCGACGGCTTTCCTGATCTGGTCAGGGCTCGGTCTCGCGCTCATCGAGCGGAAAACGTAGTCAAGGTTGGCTTCGACACT
>DAIRFP010000308.1:0-5299 GCA_036794995.1 Thermodesulfobacteriota bacterium
AGCCGAGTCGAAGGGAGGGGCCAGGGGAGATTTGCGTGGGCCGAAGCGCGATACTGTCATTTCGAGCGCTCACCGAGAATGACAACCCGGCGTCGGGGACATTGTCTCCGCCTTACGTTAACACTTCTTCCGCCCGCCATTGGTCGATCGTCGCCCTGTCATAACCCAGAATCTCCCCGAGAATCTGCTCATTGTCGGAGCCCAGCCGGTTAGGCAGCCGCAACGGCTCTTCTGTCATTCCTCTAAACAAGATCCCGCTGCGGGGAATCTCAAACGGTCCGATCAAAGAGGCCGAAAAGGACGCAAAGTAGTTTCGATGCCGGAGCTGCGCGTCCTCGAGGAGATCGGCGCCGGTCTGTACCACGCCGGCGGGAACTCCCGCGGATTGTAGCCGAGTCATTACTTCTTCCGCGCTCCGCGCCTCCGTCCACTGCTGCGCAATGGCATCGAGATCCGACGCGTGCTGCACCCGGTTCTCACGGTTTGCAAAACGAGCGTCGCCGATGAGTTCTTCCTGACCGATGACGCGACAAAAGCTGCGCCATTCATCATCGGTGCGGACAGAGATCACGCACCAGCGATCTTCGCCTTGGCACCGATAGCAACCGTGCGGCGCCGCTGCCGGATCGCGATTGCCTCTCGGTTGAGGATCGTGGCCATTGATCGCGGCATCCAGATAGGTTGTGCCCAGCGTATAGGCGGTTCCCTCGATTTGTGCGAGATCGATGGACACGCCCTTGCCCGTTAAACGCGTGCGCAGTAGCGCGGCAACCATAATAGTCGGCGCCATGATGAAACCGAGATGATCCGGGTAAACTCCCTGACTCCCGATGGGACGATCTTGATCCGGGTGATTCCAGAGATAAGTCATCCCGGAGAAAGCCGTTAGATTGAACCCCCAGGTGCCATAGCTGCTTTTAGGACCTTCGGACCCGAACCCCGGTAGTTTGACTATGACAAGTTGTGGGTTGATCTTTCTCAGCTCATCATCCCCCAAGCCAAGTTTGTCCAGCACTCTGGGGCGAAAATTCTGCAATATCGCATCCGATTTCCCGGCCAGCTCTTTGATGAGCCGCGCTCCGGTGGGATGTTTGAGATTAATGCTCAGCGAGCGGACGCCGAGATTGCATTCGATGAATCTCGGGGCTGCGTCGATGTCTTTGTGCTGCCCGTAGTGGCGAAAGGTATCGAGACCGCCTTTGCGGGACTCGATCTTGATGACCTCGGCGCCGTAATTAGCCAACAACCTGCCGGCAAACGGGCCGGCATAGCCGGTGGTGAAGGTCAAGATGCGAACGCCTTTGAGAATTTCGTTGGTGCTATTCACGCTTCGTCCCTTGCAATCACCCACTCGCAAGAGACTGTGTCGCAATGTCATCCTGAGGCGATAGCCGAAGGATCTCGTCTTCGTAAGTAACTGAAAATGCGAGATGCTTCGCTGCGCTCAGCATGACACCCATGGGATTTTTTTCTTATTGCGACACAGTGTCCAAGGGGAGAGGGAACTAAACTTTTCCTCTCCCTCGACGCGATGAAGGTGAGGGTGCTGAGATTCACGCAACCGTAACTTCTGACTAATTTTCCACTTCATATTATTCCTTCCCCCACCAGCACTTCCAGTTCACGGCGCTCCAGCCCCAATTCGCCGCGAAACACTTCGTCGTTATGCTGACCCAAAAGCGGCCCGGGCGACGGACCGGACCGCTCGCGGTCTACCATAAACGGACTCCCCGCCTGCTGGAACACCCCGAGCACCGGATGCGTGACGGTGCCGAAAAAACCCCGCGCCTGAATGTGCGGGTCTTTCATGAAATCCAGCGGTGAGTTGACGGGCAGGCCCGGGATGCCGTTCTTCTGCATCAGTTCGGCAAGATCTTCCTTGAGAAAACGGGACGTAAAAGAAGTGACTTCCGCATTAATATAATCGGCGTGGGCGCGCCGCAGGTTGCTGTTGATCCACTTCGGATCGTCGAGATCCGGCGCATGATCTTCCCACACTTTGAGCAACAGCGGCCAGTGAGTCTGGGTCACAAAAAGCGCGATCCAACCGTTCTTGCACTGGAAAAGATTCGCCGGCGCGTTGTGCTGATGCTGGCTGCCGGCGCGCTTCATGACCCGCCCTTCCGCCGAGTAGTTGAAGGCAACATGCTCATGAAGCGCTAGGCTGGCCTGAATCGACGCGTCGACGTAAGCGCCGATGCCGCGGGTTTCTCTCTGCCAGAGCGCGAGCATCGTGCCGTAGGCGGCGAACAGGCTGGCATAATAATAGGACTGGGTTTCCGGCGGATTGCACGGCGCCAGCTTTGGATCGCCGCTGATGTAGAGCAAGCCGCCCATGGCTGTGCCGACGATGTCGGGGGTTTGGAAATCCGCGTAGGGCCCGTCTTGACCGAACCCGGTGACGGAAACCAAGATCAGTTTGGGGCGCCGCTCCAGTAGCAAGTCGTAACCTAGATTGTGCGCGCCGAGATATCCCGGCGCAAAGCTTTCCAGCACGATGTCGGAGCGCTCGACTAGATCAAGCAATAACCTGCGACCGCGCTCCTTAGTGATATCCAAGGTGACGCTGCGCTTGCCGGCGTTGAGGTAGGCAAAGCGCAGGCTGCCCTCCCGGTCTTGGTTGCCCTCGGCGAAGGGCGGCTCACCCCGGGTCGGATCGCCGCCGGGGGATTCGACCTTGATCACATCCATCCCCAGGTCACGCAACAGTTTGCCGCAGAACGCCCCCATGGAGGAGGCCAGATCGAGGACTCGAAATCCCGGCAGCAGCGAGGTCGATGTGTTAGTCTCAGCCATCTGTCTGCTCATGACCGAGGATAGAAGATGGAGGATGGAACATGGAAAAGCGCGATACTCTATCCTCGATCTTCCATCCTCGCTTTATCTTTTATTAGCCCTTGTGATTCTTGATGATGTGCTGCGCCAACCGCCAGCGCAGAACTTCCGGCGTGCCTTCGGTGATGCGGATGCTGCGGATTTGCCGGTACCACCACTCCAGCGGCAATTCCCGCATCAAGCCCAGGCCGCCGTGAACTTGAATCGACCGGTCCACCACCCGGCCCGCCATTTCGGCGCACATGATTTTGGTCATGTACGAGAGTTGCCGCACGTCTTCGCCGCGATCGTGTCGCCAGGCGCACTCGTAAACCATCAATCGGCAGGCGTGCAGCTCCATCGCTGAATCGGCGATCATGAACTGAATCGCCTGGCGATCCGATAGCGGGCGGCCGAAGGTCGTCCGAACTTTGGAATACTCGATCATCATATCCAGTGCCCGGCTGGCGATGCCCACGGGGCGCGCGCCGTGGCCGCGAATGCGGCCTTCTTGAATCCAACCCTGCGCGATGGCAAAACCCTGGCCTTCACCGCCGATCATATCAGCGGCCGGCACTCGGACATTCTCGAACAGAATCTGCCCCGGCGTGTCCCCCATCATGGTCGGCCACAGTCTTTCCAGGGTCACCCCCGGAGCCTTCATATCGACGATTAAACAACTAACGCCGCCCCGCGCGCCCTTCTCGGGATCGGTTACCGCAATGACTTGAGCGTAATCTGCCGTTTTCGCCCCGGTAATGAACCGTTTGGTGCCATTGATGACATAATAATCGCCATCCCTAATGGCGCGGGTCTTCATTCCCGCCGGATCGCTGCCGGCGTCGGGTTCGGTCTGAGCAAAGCAAATTCGTTTCTCACCACGAATCACCGGCAAGAGAAAACGCTTTTTCTGTTCTTCGTTGCAATGAAATAGCAC
The DNA here is from genome assembly GCA_036794995.1 of Thermodesulfobacteriota bacterium. Classification (GTDB taxonomy): domain Bacteria; phylum Desulfobacterota; class Binatia; order UBA9968; family UBA9968; genus DAIRFP01. The sequence continues at coordinate 3,752 of DAIRFP010000308.1, forward strand.
CGGTCTCACTTCCGGTCCAAAGATCGGTGCGTAGCGAAAAGGTATGGCCACCGTCCGCGCCACCTCTTCCATGATGACGCAGCGGCTCATGAGATCGAGCCCGGCGCCGCCGTATTCCGTCGGGACATCGAGCAGCCAAAGACCGATCGCCTTGGCCTTCTCCTGGAGGGGTTTGATGTACTGCTCGGGCATGTCCTCGCCTTCCGGCCGGCACTCCCGCTCCAGAGGAATCAGCTCGCGGTCGACAAACTTACGAACGGTTTCCTTTAGTAATTGCAGCTCTTCAGGAAGATTGAAATCCACCGTTACTCCGATTGGGTTTTGGATTTTGGATCAGGCCCGTCGGACCTGCCCAAAATCCGAAACCGCCTTTGAACCTTGAACTTTAAACTTTGAACCTACTTGGCGTCGCGATTATACGCGCCCAACCCCGGCCGGTAGGTTTTTTCGTCGAGAAACTGCTTCATGCCGGTTTCGCGGCCTTTTTCCGGATCTGTGAGCCGCAGCGCCGTTCCCTTTGCGCTCATGTATTCTTCAGCCTGCCCGTATTCCATGTTGCGGCAATACTTGTAGACCTCTTTAGCCGCCCTGAGCACCGCCGGATTTTTCTCCATCAATTTGTTGGCCAGCTTGACCGTCTCTTCACGGAGCTTTTCCTTCGGCACCGCATAGTTGATGAGCTTCATCTCCGCGGCCTTCTTGCCGTCGAAGGGGTCGCCGGTCATGATGTACCACATCGCGTCGCGATAGCACATGGCGTCGGCCAGGACCCGGCTCACCAGGCCGCCGGGGAAAATTCCCCAGTTGATCTCGCTCAAACCAAACGTCGCGTCCTCTGCGGCAATCGCGAAGTCACAGGCAATCAGCGGCGTGAACGCCCCGCCGAAGCAAAAACCGTTGACCATAGCGATGGTCGGCTTGGGAAAAGTAAAAAGCCGGCGCCAGCGCCACTCTTGAGAGGCCCAACTCGCCTTGCGTCTTTCCAATGGATTATCGTCCGTGCCGCGGAAGTACTCGCGCAGGTCCTGACCCGCGCACCAGCTCGGCCCCGCGCCAGTAAGCACCAGCACTTTCGTGTCTTTGTCGACTTCCAACTCCGTCAGCGCATCGAGCATGTCGTAATGGAGCTGGGGATTCATGGCGTTCCTCTTCTCGGGACGGTTCAGAATGACCCAGGTGATCCCCTTGTCCTTTTCTACCTTGACTGTCTTCAAATTGTTTAAATCTGCCATTTTTCTTCCTCCTTGTTATTTCTCAAACGGATGACAATGTGATTCTCATTCCTTATCAATAATTCCTACCGCGCGTAAAGCCCTTTGGTAAAACCGCTGGCGTCAATTTCCCGCAATAGGCTGTCGTCGACAAACGACTTGGGGTCGGCGGTCTTCGCCTTGGGATTGTCCTTTTCGATGAAGCCAAGCACGGTTTCGACGCCGCGCAATGACGGATAGGGCACCGACTCGTAGTATTTCGCGATTAACAAATCTATGGAGCGTTCCAGATTTTTTTCCTGCTCGGGACCGATGCGAAGCTTCTTCTTGACGATGT
>DAIRFP010000309.1:0-5287 GCA_036794995.1 Thermodesulfobacteriota bacterium
TGTAGCGAGGCGATTGAGCGCAACGAAGCATATGAGGCTTTTTCAGCAGCCTGCTGGCATAGCCGACGACCTTGCGCATGCGCGTCACGTCGCCGGAATCACAATGCTTCAATAGGCAGGCTCGTTTTAGCGAGAATAGAAGGACGCAAATCAGCCTCTTACAACTCGAACGCTACGCTGGCGTAACCGACGACCTTGCGCATCGGTGTCACGTCGCCGGAATCACAATGCTTTAATAGGGAGGCTCGTTTTACACCGAGGGCGATAGCGGCAAACAGCAATACCGCCGTGGGAAGCAAGCCGCACATGGTGATATTTTCCTGCTCCGCGGTTTCGATCAATCCGCGAGGGTTGAGCGCCAGTACTTTTTCCAGAGCCATCCCGTCCAACCTGGCGGTCTCCTTCGCTGACAGATAGTGGCTGAGGTCGCTGCTCGCCATTATGACGGTTCTCGTTTCCGAATGGTTGGTGTTCCGGCAAAGATCTGCGACAGCCGCTCCGAGTTCAGCGCATTCTTCTATGGAGATGTGAGCCAGCGCTATGGGAATGAGGGAAAATTCGCCGAGCGCGTGTTGCAGAAAGGGGAGCTGGACCTCGATGCTGTGCTCGCGGTCGTGGGCAGCTTCATCCTGCTTGAGAAAAACGATCTGGTCTTCAAGTAAATGGCTCAAATCTTGATCGATCCTTACCGGGCCCAACGGCGTCTGCCAAAACTCCGCCGGACTCAGCGCCGCCCGATAGCCACTACCCTGGTGGTTTACGCCCAAAAGAATGACCCGTGCAATGGAAGGATCGAAACGTGCATAGAGATGAGACGCGCAGGGACCCGAATAGATGTAGCCTGCATGAGGAACTAATCCGCCGATTAAAGATAGCGAAGGAGACCTAAGCCCATGGGGTCCCAGTGGGCTAAGGTCGAAGCATTGGTCAATGAGCCGGCTCAGTTCCTCCGCGTCTGAAGGATAAAATGAGCCGGCGACGGAGGCAGGCCTGATCCGGTTCATTTGGATGCATTAGCAGGCTGCTGAAAAAGGCTCATATGCTTCGTTGCGCTCAATCGCCTCGCTCCAACGTACTCCCTAAGTACGCCTGCGCTCGTCGATTTTTCGCGCGCCTCGCCTCTGAGACCTTTTTGAGCAGCCTGCAATCAGAGTTTTTCAGCACCCTGTTAGTTTAGGGCTCGACGATCTCGACTTGGAGTATGCCGATGCCTTCAATTTCACCTTCGACTTTGTCGCCGGGCTTCAAGTATACGGGCGGCACGCGAGCGAAACCAACCCCGGACGGAGTTCCGGTGCTAATAATGTCGCCGGGCTCCAGTGTCAATCCGCCGGATAGGCTCTCAATGATCGTTGGGATATCGAAGATCATGTCGCGGGTGTTGCCATCCTGCATGACATCGCCATTGACCCGGCAGATAAGCCGAACCTTTTGGGGATCGGGTAAGGCGCTTTTGTGGACGATCCATGGTCCTAAGGGACAAAAAGTGTCCAGTGACTTTCCCTTAAACCACTGTCCATGCAGGCGTTGAAGCTCGCGCGCGGTCATGTCAAGGCAGACCGTGTAGCCGAATATATAGTCGTAGGCTTTGTCCTTGGGGATGTTGCGGCCCTTCTTTCCGATGATGACCGCTAATTCGACCTCCCAGTCGAGTTTGTCGGTGACTTTGTGACGGACGACCTTGCCGTTGGGCCCGATCACCGAGGTGGCAGGCTTGGTAAAGAACACCGGCCATTCTGGATATTTGATCTCAAGCGAACGCGCCCTGGCGCCCTCATCGACATGCTCCCGATAATTGATACCGAGCATCACGGCATTTTTTCGCGGCCAGGGAATCGGAGCAAGTAGCTTCGCTTGGCTCGATTTAAGTAGCGCACCAGCGCGGCCGAGCTTCCTTTGCTCCTCGGGATTCTTTCCTGCCACGTATCTGGCCGCTTTCTTGGCGACTTGAAGAGCCTTGCCGCCCGCCTCAATGAAGGCTTGCATACTGGCAAGATAAGGCGGATTTCCACCCCGTAGGTAACGACGGTTGACCTCTGCCAAGTCTATGACGTGATCCTCTGGGCCCAAGAGACCGATTCGTTGCTGATTCTTTCGTGCAAAAGTGACAAACCGCATGGTTTCCTCCCGGTTGAAAAATTGAGTCTACTGTCTATCGCAACGAGTCTGTAGCCGTTTTGGCTGAGATTTGCTTTTTTAGCATAGCCATCGAGCTGTCAGCTATAGGAGAGGGGCGGGGGATTGTCAAGCGAATACAGGGCCTTGCAGGAAAAGCTGCTGGCAGCCACGGGCAGCGGCGAGATGAATAGCATTTGCCTGCCTAAATCGGCAATGCTAATTTTCGGTTATGGTTATGCGAGGCAAGAGAGAAACACGGATCTCGATGCGTGAAGGAGACCGAATCCTGATCAACAAAGGGATCTCGAAGAAGGTTTTCATTGTCGCCCGGGCCGAGGTACCGCACTCTAGCGAGAGAGTCTTCGTTTCTAAGTCCGGTGGGAAATACACCATTGGGCTTAAAGTCTGGAGAACGGATTATGCCTGGAGTGAAAAGAATCAGATGTGGGTGCCGAAACATTAGCTGGTTGAAAGGGCTCCTATGGTTCGCCGTGTGCGATCGTGTCGTGCCAACGTGGGAGAGACCGGGGTAATGAAGTGATGCTTTTAGAACCCAAAACGCTAACGCGTTCCTTCCACAATCCGTTCCTTCCACCTGCCTCCGCCGGCAAAACTTTCGGCCCCTCGCCGCTAGGAATCTTTTTGCGCCGCTTGTGAAAAAGCTCTTTTCCAGCAAGAATCGATAGCTCGCATTCCGCCATTCGTGCGGCTCAAACATGAAACGCAACTTGGAAAGTATCACCACCGATATCAAGAACGGCAAGGGGCCACCGTTGCTGCTGCTGTTTGGCGACGACCTCCAAGTAGAAGCGGCGTGCAAGACCCTGCTTGACAAACTGGTTCCGGAAAGCCACCGGGGATTTAATCTCGAACGGTTCGATGGTCGCTCGGCGCCCTGGGACCAGATCGAAGCCGCATTAAATACACCGCCTTTTTTTCCCGGGAAAAAGGTCGTGTGGGTTGAGAATGTAACCTACTTCATCTCACGCGAGCAGAAGGGAGAATTGGCAGAAAAGGTTCTTCAGGCTTGGAGCCAAGGCAGGAAAGACGAAGCCGTCAGGCTGTTGATGGATTTGCTGGCCGTGGAAGGCTGGACGCAGGAACAATGGGAGCAGCTCCAAACCGCAACTTCCTTAGAGCAGCTGAGCGAGTTGCTGGAAGTCGATGGAACGGAGACGCAAGCAGAGGTCCAAGCACTTTTGACATATTGCAAAAGTCAGGGAATGGATCTAACCCAACGTCGCGGCTCCGAGGGGGACAGGCTCGCGAGTATGTTCGAACAAGGCTTGCCACCATGGGATTTCCTCTTGATGACAGCGGTGCAAGTCGATCGCCGGACCCGCCTCTATAAGCGCCTTGAGGAGTCGGGCGCGGCGTTGCAACTTGTCATGGAGCGCGATCGCAGCGGCAGAATCAGCCGGGACAGCCTGGCTGAGTTTGTCGGTCAGCGGCTGCGAGAAGCGGGCAAGACAATCGAACCGCGCGCCAGAGAAATGATCCTGTTGCGTGCCGGAGATGAGCTGCGAAGCTTGCAACAGGAGTTGGAAAAGCTGTTGCTTTATGTGGGTGATCAGGCATTGATCCGGACCCAGGATGTGGATCTTATTTTCGCGGACCAAGGGGAGGGTTGGATTTTTGATTTGACCCGGGCGATTGCGGAGCGCGAGGCCTTGGCGGCGCTGGCACATTTGGCGCGCTTGATGGCGCAGGGTGAACATCCGCTGAAGCTACTGGCTACCATCGCTGCCGAGGTACGAAAGCTGCTGGCGGCGCGCCAGTTGCTCGACGGAGAACTGCGCGGGCGGTGGAAGCGGGGGTTGAGCTATCCACAGTTCCAACAAATCGTCCTCAAGGACAGCGTGCCGCTGCTGACGCGAAACCCCTACGCGGATTACATGTGCTTCCAGAGGGCGGAACATTTTTCCGTGGCTGAACTGCGCTCTTATCTAGCGGGGGTCTACGACGCGGATCTCGGTTTAAAATCTAGCGGGCATAACCCCCGGCTCGTCATGGAAAAATTGATCCTCAGCATGTGCCTGGGCTCGCGAAACGGCAAGGGGCTTGCCGAACACAGAGTTGGGCGATGAAGAAGGGGAGGCCAAAGTTTGCGATCTGTTGCTGTGTCCTTCTCTTGTCCGCCGCTACCGTACGGGCCGAGATGGTCGTGCAGGCCTGTTTCAGCCCGCAGGCAAGATGTTCCGTGCATATCATTCGGGAGATCGAGAAGGCACAAAAAGAAGTGCTGATCGCGGTGTATGCCTTCACCAGCAACGACCTCGCGCGCGCGGTGGCGCAGGCAAGCAAACGGGGTGTGGGGGTTCAGATCGTGTTAGATCGAGAATTCGATGCGACGAACGAAAAATCCCAGGGAAGGTTCTTGGAAGGACAGAAGATTTCTTTAAAGCGTATTTCCGGAACGAGATTGACGGCGCCAGAACGAGAGGCGGGGCTGATGCACCAAAAGTTTTCCGTGATCGATCGGAGGATAGTGCTCACCGGTTCCTATAACTGGACCCATGCCGCAGACAGCTTCAACGATGAGAACCTGCTTTTGTTTCGCGACGCCGGACCCCTGGCGGAAGAGTATCGTAAGGTCTTCTTTCAACTCTGGGAGAGAAAACCATGAAACGATGGTCGCCCTCGATAACAATCGGCATCGTTGCCGCATTTCTTTCCGGGTTCGCATCCCATGCGCTCTATCAACGCTGGAATCCTGCCGTTCCGATAACCGGCGAGAATCCGGCGAACCGGCAAAACTCTGAGTTTCAACCTCTTGGAGTTGAGCCGCAAAGCTTTCCCGTGACCCTTTTGCCCCTGCCGTCCGCGGCTAAAAGTCAACCCGATATGCCACTCATGCAGGCCCGCGAGGTGGAAAAGATCCGCCGGCTGGCGGGAAATCCGGCACGGATTCGCGGCAGAGTTTTCCGCGTCGGCCATTCGGCTAAAAGTAATACTTATTTCTTGAATTTCGGTCCTTCTCGTGAGGCCCTCACGGCCGTGATTTTTGCGTCGGCAGCGGAGCTGTTCGAAAAAAACAACCTCAAACCGAAGACCTTCGAAGGCAAAGAGGTTGAACTGCAGGGTGAAATTAAGGACCATCCGCAGTACGGCTTGGAGCTGATTCTGGAAAATCCCGCACAGATCAGAATCCTCGATTAAGCTTGGCTCA
>DAIRFP010000310.1:0-5284 GCA_036794995.1 Thermodesulfobacteriota bacterium
TTCAGCATTTTTTCCGACCTTTGCGGCCTTGGCGTCTTTGCGGGAGATATTCCGATTCTTTTGGTTGCGGCTTCACTGCGCTGGGTCCTTCGTGGTGATATCCCTTGTTTTTTCGGTTGCGGCTCAGCGCGCTAGGTCGTTGTTGTTGAACACTAGCGCTAAACCCAAAATACTCTGCTGTCAACATCATCGGCGGTTCGAATCCTTTTCTGCCCGCTGCGGACAATGTATAAACATTCAACGCTCGCCTTTTGAAGCAACCGGAAGGAGAAACCAACCCATTCAAATCTTTCACTCCCTGCGCTACAGAGACTACGCGCTCTTCTGGTCCAGTGACTTGCTCGCTTCCGTGGGTCACTTCATCCAAGAGGTGGCGCTCTACTGGACCGCCTATGAAATCACCGGGTCGGCGATGGCGCTCGGGATTCTCGGCCTTTGCGGCGCGCTTCCCCGCTTGATCCTCGGCGCTCTGGGCGGCGTGTTAGTTGACCGCTGGGATCGCAAGCGCCTTTTGGTGGTGATTGAATTCCTGTCGGCCCTGCCGGTGTTGATCTTTCTCGCCCTTTACAACTTTGGCGCGCTTGAGTTTTGGCATTTGCTCGCTCTCGAAATTCTCTTCGGGTCGATCCGCGCGGTAAACCCCTCGGCCTCCCAGTCCATCCTCGCGGAGCTGGTTCCCCGCGAGCATTTGATGAATGCCGTCTCGCTTTACACGATTGGCTTCAATCTCGCCCGGATCGTTGGGCCCTCCCTGGGTGGCGTCCTGATACTATGGATAGGAGTCGGTGGTTGTTATTCCGTCTTCGCCGCAAGTTTGATTCTCGCGGCAATCGGACTGCTGTTGATTCGGCTGAAGGACAAACGCGCGGCCAACCCGGATGAAGACTTCATGCGCGAATTCAAGGAAGGCTTCCAGTACGTTTGGGCTTCGCCGGTGATCTTGAGCAGCATCATTGCAGCCTATACCTTCAGCATTTTCATCGTTACCTATCAGCGGTTTCTGCCGGTCTTCGCCAAAGAGATACTGGATGTTGGTCCCGAGGGTCTAGGCATGCTGATGGCGGCGCCTGGAGTGGGAGCCATTGCGTCGCTGACTTTTCTCGCCTCGATGGGCGAACGATGGAACCGGGCGAAGCTCTTGTGGATTACCACGACCGTGACACCGATTTTTCTCATCCTCTTTTACATCTCTTCAGTGTTTTGGCTTTCCGTTGTCCTGCTCGGATTGGCGGGAGCGGGCCAGGTCAGCTTTCGCACTATCAGCCGAGTGATCATTCAAGTCGAGGCTCCGCGGGAGCTTTTGGGGCGCGTGATGAGCGTTTTCAACATGGACCAGGGAATGCGCTCTCTGGGGTCTATTGTGATGGGCGCCTTCGCCACCCTCTTCGGCGCCTCCCTCGGCCTCGCGCTGACCGCCGGCGTCTCGCTGATCGTCACGACGACGCTCTTTTACCGCTTGCTCGGGAAAAGAGCCTGACCCATAGTCCAAGTTTTTAGGCGTCGAAGAATCAAAGCTTGCCTTTCCCCAGCCGCGCGTATATAGCCAGAGCAAAATCCTTTTCAACAGGAGTGTCTATGCAACTCCCGCCCATCGCGACCACGACTATTGGCAGTTTTCCCCGCCCCAGCTGGCTCGCGGCGACCGAGCGCAGTCGGGTAGTTTTTCGGCTGGACGGCGCTGCTTTGCAAGAAGCGCAGGACGATGCCACCAGCCTCAATATGCGAACTCAGGAACAAATCGGTTTAGATCTTCTAACCGACGGCGAGCAGCGGCGAACCGGTTTCATCAACCATATTCTGGCGGCCTTCGACGGCATCGACCTGGTCCAGGAAGGCCGTAAGGGAATCTATCGGCGGCGCGTCCAGGAGCGCTCCGTCCCGCGCGTTGTCGGAAAAATCAAGAGACGCAGGCCGGCCATCGTTGACGATTTGCGCTTTGCCAAGGCCCAAACCAATAAGCCCGTCAAAATGGCGGTGCCGGGCCCCATGACGGTGATCGACAGCACTCTCGACGAAAACTACCACGACGAGGGAGCCATGGCGATGGATATCGCAGCGGCGCTGAACGAAGAGCTACGCGAGCTCCAGGCAGCAGGCTGTGACGCGCTGCAGATCGACGAGCCCGCCATGACCCGCTACCATGAGAAAGTTTTTGCATACGGCGCCCGTGCCCTCGACCGTTGCCTGGAAGGCATCCAGATTCCGACCATCGTCCATCTTTGTTACGGCTATCCCGGCGGTTTCGGCCAACAACATGAGTACGAATACCCGGAATTGCTTACCGAACTGATGAAGACTACCATCGGCGGCTTCGCCGTTGAGTTTGCCCGCAGCCATTACGATCCCGCGGTGCTGTCGATCTGCAAGGGGCGACTCATTCTGTTCGGTTGCGTCGATCCAGGCGACAGTCCCGTGCCACCGGTTCCCGCCGTCGTCGAGCGAGTGCGTTCAGCGCTGAAGTTTATCGAACCTAAAAATCTGCTGCTGGCTCCCGACTGCGGCCTGATGACCATCGGCCGCGATCTCGCCAATGCCAAAGCGAAACTACTCGTCGACGTTGCCAAAGAATTGCGAAAATCAATCTGACGGCGATCTGCAATGATGCGACCCATGACCTCATACGGACCATACGAACACACTCCTCTCAATGTCATTCTGAGGCCGCAGAACGAAGAATCTAGATCCTTTGCTGGCGCTCAGGATGACGATTGAGCTTCGAATCTCATTCAGGAATGTATGAATAATCAATAAGTCCGGTCTACACTGCTGCTTTTCGGAAAGACAACTTCATGACAAAAACCCGTTACAACGCCAAGATTCAACGTGCCAAAGGCTTACTCGAATTAGCCGCTGCCCTGTATGAAACCTCTCTATCTTACCAAACCACCCGCGCGGCCGAGCAGGTGTTGCAAACCGAATCGCGGGTCGGCCATGAGCTTGGCCTTTCGCTGATCGCGGCATCTCGCGAAGGATCCAATAGCGTTAACCTTTCCTTCGCGGCTGACAGCTTCGCCGAGCTAAAAGGAGTGGCGGACGGCAGGTATGCCCTCGCTTGGGTCAATCCTTCCGCGGCAGCAACCCTCGCCTATCGCGGCACCGGACCCTTTCGAAAGAAGCTGCCTCTACGCGTAATCGCCACGTTTCCTTCCTACGATGTCATGGGCTTTGCGGTTCGCCAGTCCACCGGCATTACTTCGCTGGCCCAAATCAGAAAAGAGCGCATCCCGCTGCGTCTTTCAACTAACGTGACAACCAAGGAAGCATTAACGGCAAGCCCGACGATGTTCACCGTAACCGCAGTCATGAAAGCCGCCGGCTTTTCTTTGTCGGATCTGCGCAAATGGGGTGGCAAGATCGAATCCGTAGCGCGCCCCAGCCATCCGGATCGCCGTACAGCCATCGAGAAGGGAACCGTCGACGCGGTGTTCGATGAAGGCGTCAAGAGCTGGGGCCAAACAGCCGTCGACAACGGATTTGTCTACCTGCCCATCGAAGGACAGGTGCTGAGAAGGTTAGGGTCGATGGGTTATCGCATCTCTGTGGTGCCGAAGTCCCGTTTCAAGGGCATGGAGACCGACGTCCCCACCGTCGACTTCAGCGGCTGGCCGATGGTCGTGCGCGCCGACATGGCCAACAATGTCGCTTATGCTCTGTGCGAGGCGATTGAGAAACGCAAAACTCTCATTCCAACCGACAACTTCAAGCCTGTTGACATGAAGCAGCTCTGCGCCAACGATGAAGAAGCGCCCTACAACGTGCCGCTGCATCCGGGAGCGCGCCGATTCTATCGCGAACGCGGCTATTTGAAGTAAGCCATACCCTCAGGACAACGATTTGACGGGGAAAAAACCAAAAATCAAACGGCCGAAGCCCACCCCATCCTGCCCTGAGTGCGGTTCGCCGGCCGTCGTGCCCATTCTTCACGGGATCATTACTCCATTACTCCAAAAATCCATCGACGAGGGTAGAGCCGTTCGCGCCGATCGTGAAGAATGGGAAGGCATGACGGAATGGTACTGTAAACAATGCGGCTGCGACTGGAGCGGGCAGTGGCGCAGATTCAAGAAGCCGGCCACTTTTGGGACGACGCGTTGAGAATCCGATCCTAGCGACCTATGCAATGCGCGGAGGTAAAGATGCGAATGAGTTTCCTGGTTCTTTCTCTGGTACTTGCTATTGCTTGGCCTGGCCGTGATCTTTTTGCCGGCGAAGCCAAAGCTCCCGGGCAAACGGAGTGGGACAAAACGGTTGAGGCCGCCAAGCGGGAGGGTAAGCTCGTTGCCGGGATTCCGGCCAGCGCGGAGCTGAGAAAAAACCTCGGCGAGGCATTCAAGGCGCGCTTTCCCGGAATCGAGTTGGAGCTCACGACATCCCGCGGCCCCACCAACGCCGGCAAGATCGCAGCTGAACACGCTGCGGGCATGCGTTATTTTGACCTGTTGATCAGCGGCACATCCACGCCTTTTAATTTGCTCCATGCGGGTATTCTCGATCCGGTCGAGCCGCTGCTGGTCCTTACGGAAGTCAAAGACCCGAAGCGCTGGTTCGGCGGGCACATCTGGCTCGACAACTCCAAACGATTTCTCTATGCCTTTCAAGCCTACCAGTCGCAAAACTTTTGGTACAATTCGACCCTCGCAAAACCAGAGGACATCCGTTCCTACGACGATCTTTTGAATCCCAAATGGAAAACTAAAATTGGTTATCTCGATCCGCGCTCCGCCGGCGGCGGCACGGCAACCTGGGCTTTCTTGCTCAAGATCAAAGGTGAAGAGTTCCTGAAAAAGTTAGCCGCCCAGGAGATGTTCTTGTCGCGGGACCAAAGACAGCTCGGCGATGGTCTGAGCAAAGGCAAGGTTGCGTTGACGATCGGTCTCACCTACTACAGCCTGGCGCCTTTCATCAAAGCCGGGCTTCCGATCCAGCCCCTCCCGGAAGCCAAAGAGGGAACGTACACGAGCTGCGGCAGCGGGGCACTATCGGTCATCAAGGCGCCGCCACATCCGAACGCAACGAAAGTGTTCGTGAACTGGTTGCTAAGCAAAGAAGGACAAGAAGTTTATGGCAAGGCGATGGGACAAGCGACCCGGCGTCTCGATGTCGAAACCAGATGGCTCACTGAAAACGGGGTTCGCGCATCGAAAGATTTTCTCACGGTGGAAGAAAACAACCGGCTGGAGAACTACGGCGAGGAGACGGTTAGCACCTACTGGGCAAAGGCAACCAAGATCGCCGAGGAAGCCTTAAAATAGCAATGGAAACCTGGAATCATGGCGGGTCGTTC
>DAIRFP010000069.1:0-22962 GCA_036794995.1 Thermodesulfobacteriota bacterium
CTAGGGTCAGCGAGCCTCCCGCTCCATGATCCGATACCGGCGTGACTAAACTATGGCAAAGTTCTAATCTCGTTTCTCTGTAAGTGTGCTTGATCAAGTCAGTGATAATTCATCTGTTTTAACGCAAGCATTTACATCGATGGTGTTTTAAGGAATTTAACTTGACAACCAGGGTTAAGTGACTAACTTAAAAAAGTTAGGCATAGGGTTTTCCTCCGCGGTTACCTGGAATTCTTCAAGTAAGCCCCCCATTCATCGACCCTCTAATCAGACCAACCAAGGAGGTTGAAATGTATACTCGGAACGTCAGCATGAAACTGAAGGCCAATGGTGTACCGGAGTTTACCCGCACTCTTGAGAACGAGGTTATTCCCATGCTTCGTAAACAAAAGGGATTTAGGGATGAGATCACCCTCGTCGCCCCAGAACGGAATGAGGTAGTAGCGATTAGTTTCTGGGATAAGAAAGAAGACGCGGAGTCATATAACCGCGAGAAGTATCCTGAGATCTTGAAGACTTTATCGAAGGTGGTTGAAGGCACTCCAAGAGTGGAGTCCTTTGAGGTCGCGAACTCGACTTCGCACCAGATTGCCGCTAAAGCAGCCTAATCAGAGTGAACCTTCAGGCTCGGAGAGGGGCATATCCCCCCTCCGGGTCGTCATGATTAGCAATACGGGAGTACTTATGAACGCCATCGTTTGGATTTTGCTAGGCGCGATGACCGGTTGGCTGACGGGAAAGTTGATTGGCGAAAAGGGCTACGCGAATCAATTATTAGGCGGCTACACGAGCAGCTTGGATATTTTTCTCGGGGTAATGGGCGCTTTTATTGGCGGCTATCTATTCTTCTGGACCACCATAGAAGAAGGCAGCCTGTTTATTAATTACGCCACCGCAATCCTCGGCTCCATCTCTCTGGTAGGGGCTTGTCGGCTCATTTCTGAAAGGATGGCCATAAGCAGAGACAAGCCATAAGAGGAGCAGGAGACCGGGTTGTTGGTGGTCTCACCCAGAGGCCGGCGGGTTCGGTCACCAACCTAAATTCAGTGACTTTCACACACCGGATTAATTCTTTTCAAGGTTGTCCAATAGTGGACAGCAACCCCTGCCGAATCAGCGTAAATTCAATTCCAGAAACACAGATAACTCACTGCCGGTAGCTTAGCACGCTGATAACCAGCCCATCCCCAAATTCAATCTGCTTGCCGAGGCAGTGACTTTGTCCGGCACCTGCTCCTTCACCACGGCTGCTCCGGCGGAAATCTTTAAAGGAGGTTTTTACGTCATTAATCAACCAGTTGCCCGAAACCGTTTTTACGACAAAGGTCGATGATCTGCTGAATTGGGGACGTGCCTCTTCGCAGTGGTACATGTTGTTCGGCTTGGCCTGTTGCGCCATCGAACTAATGCAGACCGGAGGTCCGCGCGCCGATATCGATCGCTTTGGCGCCGTCCCGCGGGCTACGCCGCGCCAGTCGGATCTAATGATCGTAGCCGGAACGTTAACTTACAAAATGGCCAAGCGAACCAAGCTGCTCTACGATCAGATGCCCGATCCGAAGTATGTCATCTCGATGGGGAGCTGCGCCAACTGCGGCGGGCTTTTTCAGCTCGCCTACTCGGTTTGTAAAGGGGTCGACAAGATTATTCCGGTCGACGTTTACGTTCCTGGCTGTCCGCCCCGGCCCGAGGCTCTGACCGAAGGGCTGCTAAGGATCCAGGACAAGATCATGCGGGAAAAATGGCTGGTCAAGAATAACCACCACGAGCCGCAGCTTGCAGGCTAGGCAAAGGAGATACCTCGATATGGTTGGAGAAATTACTGTCACGGATCGCGCGGCTGAAAAAATTCAGCAACTTCTGGCAGGGACAACCGCGGGATATGGGCTGCGGGTTAAAGTTGTGGAGGGTGGATGCTCAGGCTTTGAGTATAAAATGGCTATCGACTCCGCCGTGGTGGAAGACCAGGTCTTTGAGAAAGACGGTGCGCGTCTCTTGCTAGATTCGCAGAGCTGCCTCCATCTCAACGGGACGGAGCTCGACTACAAAAACGAGCTGATGCAATCGGGATTCGTGTTTAACAACCCCAACGTCAAAGGGACATGTGGATGCGGCACCTCTTTTAGTACCTGAGTCGGATATGGAATCAGCAGCCGCTCCTTACCTGCCAAGCGATAGCCGGGAGATTAACGGTTTGTATGTCACCGATGCGGCTGAAAAGCAGCGGCTTGAAGAGAAGCAAGGGGAGCTCTACGGGGCCGGCGGATGATCAGGCGAGTGATCGGCCGAGTCTGCCGAAAAAGGAAAAGGTAAAACCATGAACACTGCCACGAACACGACGGAAGAGCTGGTCAATCAAGAATATAAATACGGGTTTGTTACCGAGATCGAAGCTGACACCGTGCCTCGCGGACTCAACGAAGATATCATCCGTTTGATTTCGGCCAAGAAGAACGAGCCGAACTTCATGCTCGACTGGCGTCTGAAGGCCTACCGTCACTGGGTAAAGCTGGCAAAGTCGGAGGCAGAGCCAAAATGGGCCAACATTCACTATCCGCCGATCGACTACCAGGACCTCATCTACTACTCGGCGCCAAAGACCAGCGCTGAGGGGCTGAAGAGCCTCGATGAGGTAGACCCGAAGCTGCTGGAGACTTATGCGAAGCTCGGTATTCCTCTGTCGGAGCAAAAATGGCTCACCGGCGTTGCGGTCGATGCGGTCTTTGACAGTGTCTCGGTGGCGACGACGTTCAAGGAAAAACTGGCGGCGTTGGGGATCATCTTTTGTCCCTTTTCCGAGGCGGTGCAGAAGCATGCCGTTTTAGTGAGAAGGTATCTTGGATCGGTGGTGCCCTACAGCGACAACTACTTCGCCGCCTTGAACGCCGCGGTCTTCAGTGACGGCTCATTTTGTTACATCCCCAAAGGCGTGCGCTGTCCGATGGAGCTATCGACTTACTTTCGCATCAATGCCGCGGAGACGGGCCAGTTTGAGCGCACGTTGATCATTGCCGATGAGGGCAGCTACGTGAGTTATCTGGAGGGATGCACCGCGCCCATGCGGGATGAGAATCAGTTGCATGCCGCGGTGGTGGAGCTGATCGCTCTCGACAACGCACAGATCAAGTATTCGACAGTCCAGAACTGGTATCCCGGCGACAAGGACGGCAAGGGTGGGATTTATAATTTTGTCACCAAGCGGGGCAAATGTCTGGGGAAAAACTCCAAGATCTCCTGGACCCAGGTAGAGACCGGCTCCGCGATCACCTGGAAATATCCAAGCTGCATCCTGCAGGGGGACAACTCGGTGGGAGAATTTTACTCGGTGGCGCTTACCCACAACTATCAGCAGGCGGATACCGGCACCAAGATGATCCACATAGGCAAAAACACCAAGAGCACCATTATTTCGAAGGGGATCTCCGCCGGACACGGGCAGAACACCTATCGGGGGCTCGTCAAAGTTATGAAGGGTGCTACCGGTGCGCGCAACTATTCCCAGTGTGACTCGTTGCTGCTCGGGGATAAGTGCGGCGCTCATACTTTCCCCTACCTCGAGGTAATGAATGACTCATCACAGGTGGAGCACGAGGCTTCGACGTCGAAGATCGGCGAGGATCAGCTCTTTTACTGCAGACAGCGCGGAATTGCGCCGGAGGATGCAGTCACTTTGATCGTCAACGGCTTCTGCAAACAGGTGTTTCGGGAGCTGCCGATGGAGTTTGCCGTGGAGGCGCAGAAACTTTTGGGCGTGAGTCTCGAAGGCAGTGTCGGCTAAAATCATCAGAATGTGGCACGGAGTCTCGAATGACTTACAAAGAACATCAAATCTTTGTCGCCATTAGGCGCGATGCTGGGGGTTGCTTTTGGCTCCCACTCGCCAATGTTTGTTGGAGCGAGGGAGAAAAGAAAAATCTGGTTTCAATTAAGGGTCGTCCCCAAGACCGCTTTGTGTATCCCACCGAGGCTGAGGCTGCCGCTGTCGAGATAGCGCGTGAGTGGGTGGATAACCACGTCCGAAATGCCTCCTCAGGCTAAAATCTCTGTCATTTTAACGACGGAATCCAGGCATCGTTCGCTCACATGAATTGCAACGCTTCACGCGCGCCGCGAAACCTTGGGGAACTATTCATCAGTTCCGTACCCATGACGCTCCGCCACTCCAGTACTCCAGCTTCTATATTGGAACGAGATGACTAAGCGCAACGAGCTTTTTCACCAGTCTGTTGGTCTAGTGGGTGCCACAAGGAGACCTCGAGAATGTTTTTAAGCCATCGGGAACGACATCGCACTGAACGCATCGGCTGGCTACGCGCCACGGTATTGGGCGCGAACGACGGTATCGTGTCGACAGCGAGTCTGGTGATTGGTGTCGCGGCGGCGCAATCGGGGCAGGGCAACGTGTTGGTCGCGGGGGTCGCCGGTCTGGTCACAGGAAATATGTCGATGGCTGCCGGTGAGTATGTGTCCGTCCACTCACAGGCAGACACCGAACAGGCCGACCTTGCGCTGGAGCGCACGGAACTCAGACTAGACACCTCGGGTGAACACAGGGAACTCACGGCGATCTATGTTGAGCGCGGGCTCGATCCTGCGCTGGCGAAACAGGTCGCGGATCAACTTATGGCCCATGACGCGATCGGGGCCCATGCCCGCGACGAACTCGGCATCTCCGAGGCGCTCAGCGCGCGTCCGATCCAGGCTGCGCTTGCTTCGGCCGGTAGCTTCGCTGTCGGAGCAGCCATGCCTCTCTTGATCGCCGCCCTAGTCTCCGAAGCGAGCCTGATTCCCGTGGTTTCGGGAACGTCACTGGCGTTCCTCGCGCTCCTGGGTGGGTTGGCGGCCCGCGTGGGTGGTGCACGCGTGACGGTGGGCGCCCTACGTGTCACGTTGTGGGGCGCGCTTGCCATGGGATTGACCGCAGGGGTCGGAGCCCTTTTCGGAGCAGCCTGAGTGGAATGCAGTGTTGGAATATGGGAGCATTGGATGAGATGAGCAAGATCGCTGACAGCGGAGAAGTCGAGACGACCGAACATGGAACGGATAGGAAATCCGCAGTGGGACGAATCAAGCTACTTCGCATAGAAAGCAGAAACTCATGAAAATACACCTGCCTAGTTCCATCAGCCGGAGTTTTCCGGTGATATCGAGCTTGCAATTCGAAAAGATGCTGCTGAACATCAATCCACGAGAGTCTGTAAAGAAATTCCTCGCCGACCTGCGGACTAGTTATCAAACGAGGAAGAAAAACCGGATTCCCATGGAAAAGAAGCAGCGGCAACTTTCCATCGGGTACTTTGTTCTGGCGTTTTTCATGATCCTGATGATCCAAAACTACTTTGCCAGCAGCCACGTCGAGATCATCCTCTACAGCCAGTTCAAGTCCTTACTGAACAAGGGTCTGATTAGTGATATTGCAATCGGCGAGACGACTATTGAAGGGAATATGAAGGGAGAGGCGGTTAAGGAGATTTTCACGCCGGAAAAACTGAAGACCGTTGCCCCGGAAATCGTTGAAGGCAAAAAACTTTTGCCCTTTGCAACGGTGCGCGTGGAAGATCCGGCCCTTACGGCCGAACTTGAAGCGGCAAAAGTACCCTTTAAGGGGCAGTTGACCAGCACCTGGCTTCCCACGATCCTTTCCTGGGTGGTTCCAGTGGCGCTATTTTTTATGCTGTGGACCTATATCGGCAAGAGGATGGGGTCAGGAAGCGGCGGCTTGATGCAGATCGGTAAAAGCAAGGCAAAGGTCTACATTGAAAAGGCAACCGGAGTGACATTCGCCGATGTCGCGGGAATCGACGAGGCCGAAGAAGAAGTTGCTGAAATTGTCGGCTTTCTGAAAGATCCGGACAAGTATCAACGATTGGGTGGACGTATTCCCAAGGGGGTTTTGATCGTGGGGCCGCCAGGTACAGGGAAAACCCTGCTTGCTCGCGCAGTCGCGGGCGAGGCGGGTGTTCCCTTCTTTAGCCTGTCCGGTTCTGACTTCGTCGAGATGTTTGTCGGAGTCGGGGCCGCCCGCGTCAGAGATCTTTTCCTTCAAGCAGTGAAAAGTGCGCCCAGCATTATTTTTATCGATGAGCTCGATGCCATCGGCAAGGCCCGGGGAATGAACATGCTCACGAGCAACGACGAGCGGGAACAAACCCTCAATCAGCTCTTGGCCGAGATGGATGGATTCGATCCGAACCAGGGAGTCATCATTATGGGCGCTACGAACCGGCCGGAGATTTTGGACGCCGCGCTGTTGCGCCCCGGCCGCTTCGACCGGCAAATTCTGGTGGATCGTCCCGATATCAAGGGACGCACGAAAATCCTGGAACTCCATGCAAAGAAGGTGAAACTCTCTCCTGATTTGGATCTGGCTATTGTCGCGGCAAAAACCCCGGGCTTCGTCGGTGCCGATCTCGCCAACATCGTCAACGAGGCTGCTTTGCTGGCGGCACGCCAGGACAAGGAGTCCATAGAGATGGCGGAATTCGACGAGGCGATCGAAAGAGTCGTTGCGGGACTACAGAAGAAGAGCCACGTTATCAATCCCAAGGAGAAAAAGATCGTCGCCTACCACGAGTCGGGTCACGCCCTTGTGGCGGAGCTCGTGCCTGGCGCTGATCCCGTTTCCAAGATCTCGATTATCCCGCGGGGCATCTCCGCCTTGGGCTACACGAGCCAACTGCCGACGGAAGATCGATATCTCATGACGCGTTCTGAACTACGGGCGCGGATCTGTGTCCTCCTCGGCGGAAGAGTCGCGGAGGAGCTGGTCTTCGGCGACATATCGACCGGCGCTCAGAACGACCTTCAGCGGGCAACGGAGATCGCTAGAACGATGATCACCCAATTCGGCATGAGTGAAAAACTAGGTCTGGCCTCTCTGGAAGGAGCCAGGACTGCGACCTTCCTGATGGTGCCGACTCACAGTCCTAAAGAGTATAGCGAAGAAACCGCCCGGCTCATCGATGAAGAGGTAAAAGCAATACTGAGCGATGCTCATAGCAGAGCCAGAGACCTCCTGATCTCTAGGAGAGCGGCGCTGGAAGAATTGGCCCAACTGCTGTTGGAAAAGGAAGTCGTCGACAGGCCCGCGTTGCAAGCGATTCTAAAAACGAGGAGCATCGACAGCATCGAAGAAATAACGCAATTGGCGGACATACATGGAAGTGACAACAATGAAGGGAACTTCGAGCAGGAGCAGCCAAAGCATGAAAGCTGATGTGCGTTGACGAACCTTCCCATTCAAAGTAAAAGCTAAACCGCTGATTTCAAGCTCTGTTACCTAGAGCGGCCGCGCAACCCGCACGATAGTTTTTTCAGGATCGTTCTATACTGGACAGTAATCCCTCCCGAGTAGGCGTAATGTCATAGTTCACGATCCGGACATGCTGAGTGCGGGGACATTCGACTTTTTGGTCGACCCTTTCGACTCTTTCGACGAACTTCCCAGTGACATACTGAATAATCGATTGGGAATGCGGCCTCTTCCTCACGACGAGGTCTGGCACACAACCTGCTCTATTCGTAGTCTAGATCGCTTTAAGACGTACCCATGTCTGGTTTGAGATAATCTAAGGCGTGGGGCTTCACCTCTGAGATTGTTCGAAAACCTGACTTGATCCTCCTCATCAGCAACCGAGGAGGTTGCAGTGAAAAGATAGGGGCCCAACTCGCGATGGGAGTTGGTGGGTGCGGCCCAAAGAGTCTTCAATGTCTCAGCGAAAAAAGACCCTAAAGGAGGGTACTTTCATGAAGAAATTTAAATTGGTAAGGCCGATGGTCACGGCAGCGGGGATTTTGGCGCTGTCCGGTGTGGCCATGGCTCAAAGGGAAGGTGACGCGAGGAGTTGGATGGGCGGCATGAGCCATGAGATGGTCTCCAGCGCAAACTGTCCCCAGCTCAAGGTTACCAAAGAGAAAATAACCGAGGACCAGGCGCGGGATTTGGCCCAAAAGTATGCGGACAAGAACCTCGCAGGCTTTAAGGTAGTGAGGCCGCTTGGCTACGGCGGCGGGTATCAGACCGTGTGCTACAAAATCGATAGCCCCGCCACCGGAAGGTATCAATCCTTCTATTCGGTGGAGTATTCCATCGACGCGCAAAATCCAGCGGCTGAGACCCGCAACCTTCGCGTTGATCAGTTCGGATACGTCACGGAGTTCGGCGGCCCCTTTAACGTAGCGGGCGAACGCGGCCCTGCGGGCCCAGCCGGCCCCACGGGTGCGCAAGGTCCAGCCGGACCGGTAGGCCCTCAAGCTATGGCTAATCCCATAGGTCCCCAAACCCAGGCGGGCGCGCTGACGCGCTCGGTTCCGTTCAAGGATATCCTGTTCGACACCGATAAGTGGACATTCGCGCCAATGAGATGAGCAATAATAATTACCAAAGGACCTCGTCAATGAAGAATGGAAATTCTGTGACATCGTCCACATAGACTTCAAAGAAAAACACAAAGGGAGGTAACTAATTATGGGCCTGTTACTGTTGATCGTCTTACTTCTGTTTCTTGTGGGTGGTCTGCCCAATTGGGGTTATCACTCGTATGGTTTTAAACCCTCGGGCATTCTCGGTGTGGTGCTGCTGGTCGTTGTTGTTCTGCTCTTGACCGGCCGGCTCTAAAGGGTCGCAAACATACGCGTAGAATTAAAGCAATTTAAGGCAAAGGGTTTCACGCCAGATACCGTCGTCGTCATGCAACTGAAGCAGGGCTCTCGTGGCAAGTCCTATACGGATCTAATCTGCGTCCAAGAAAGCAACCGAGATTGTGGGTGGGCTCACGGCCGTAATTACTAGGGGTCGGAAAGGGTTCCAGACGGAACCCTTTCGACTCTTGAAATCAAGCATACCCAAACATGATTCAACAGACTCCTCAAGCAGACAAGTTCAAGCAACAAATACGTGAGTCATTGCAGCAGGAGACGACGAATTCGCATGCCATCAAGATCGCCCGGCGTGCGAATGTTTACACCTGTGGCGATCAAGATGAGATGGTCTACTTCATCGAGAGCGGCCAGATCAAACTGCTTCTGCTCTCGCCCGAAGGTAAAGAATGCCTCCTTGCTATCCACAGCGAGGGAGATATTTTCGGTGAGCTGTGCTTAGCCGGGGTAGGCGCACGTCAGGAAACAGCCACCGCGATGAAAGCAACGAGCTTAAAACAAATACCCTGTAGCCAGTTCTTTGCGCGCTTAAGCCGCGACTCCTTGTTTGGGGGCTTCGTGCAATACCTCGCCGTGCGCGTTGCCGACCAACAACGGGTCATAGCCAATCTGGTGACGGTGGATAGCGAACAGCGGCTGGGCCAGACGTTGTTACAGTTGGCCCGCACCATGGGTAAACAGGACCCGCGCAGCATTCGCATCGAACTGAAAATTTCCCATGAAGAATTGTCGGAGATGGTGGGCACCACCCGGCCTCGGATCAGCTTGTTTATGCAGCGCTTCCACAACCTAGGGCTGATTGAGACCAACAGAGAACACTTTCTCATCATCAAAGAAAACCACCTCACCGATTACCTCGCGCAGATTGCCTGAAGCCGCTGGGCATCTAAGGCGAGCAGCACGATATTTCTTTTCCAGACTGTCCAGTATTGGACAGCAACCCCTTCCGAATCAGCGTATCGTTAAAGGCATTCTCGACGTAGGGTTTTCCTCCTGAGGTTATTTTGAAATTCTTCAAATAACTTACAATGCTCAACCCTTCAATTGCGGCCCGGTTAAGGAGTCTTAATTTATGGACAGATTGTCTCTCTATCAAAGTGCTTCTATGAACTTCCCCTATACTCTGCCGCCGCTTGACTATGCCTATGACGCGCTTGCGCCCTGTATTGATGAGCAGACGATGCATTTGCATCATGACAAGCATCACCAGGCTTATATCGATAACGCCAACAAAGTAGTCGCCGACTATCCGGAGCTTCAGAAAAAAAACTTGGCGGAACTATTAGCTCATCTTGATGAGTTGCCTGCCGATATCAGGGCACCATTACAAAACAATGGCGGTGGGCACTTAAATCACACGTTGTTTTGGGACTACATGACACCACGGGGTGCGGTTGAGCCTCAAGGGAAACTTGCGCAGGTTATTACAAAGACGTTTGGCGGGTTAGCTCAATTCAGAGAAGAGTTTAATAGCGCTGCCAAAAATCGCTCGGGCAGCGGATGGGCGTGGCTTTGCGTGACGCCCACGGGTGACTTGGAAACCGGCTCAACGGCGAATCAGGATACTCCGCTTTCAAAAGGCCATCTGCCAATTTTAGGTCTCGATGTATGGGAACATGCCTATTATCTTAACTACCACGACAAGCGACCTGAATATATTACCAATTGGTGGCATGTAGTGAACTGGAAGAAGGTGCAGGAACGGTTCGGGGCAATCACAGGTTAGCTAGATTTCAAGGAAGCTACCGTTCATTCGAAACAGGACTGAACAAAGCGCTAATGCAGATAATCACTCTGCTTGCTCGTAGCGATCCTGCTGCCGCAGATCGGCATCCGGTGGCAGCGGTTTTACGAATCGCACTTCTCACAGAAGGAGGTGAACAACATGAACCTTACAAGGAACCTGGGAATGCTTTTGCTCGGCATCTGGCTCATCGTAACAGGCCTATTACAATTGGCCAGCATTCAAATACCAGCCATCGGCACTGTACTGGCTCTGCTTGCGATCGCTGCCGGTGTTTTGATCCTGACGGATCGGTAAGCTGTTCGGTTTTGGGGAGGCAAGGGTGCGTAAATTGTTAGAGACGTTACAGCTGGGACATCTTCGCGGGAGCCGGAGGCACGATATGCTCGCTGATACAGTTTCTGACAAACTTAAAATGTCCAAACCGAGTTGGTATGAGACTATCGCCAAGTACGGGCATTCGAATCTCCGCAAATCGCTCTGGCAACTCCTCGACACGTTTATTCCGTATTGCGTCGTGTGGGCGCTGATGCTCCGTACAGTTCAACGGGGGTATCCTTATTGGATCACTCTAGCGCTGGCAGTGGTGGCGGCTGGCTTTATGGTACGCATTTTTATCCTTTTCCACGATTGCTGTCATGGTTCTTTCTTTGCCTCGCGCCGGGCAAACACGGTCCTGGGCTATGTCTCAGGTATTGTTACATTCACACCGTTTGAAGACTGGAAGTATTCCCACAATCTGCATCATGCCACGGCTGGAGACCTCGATCGTCGGGGCGTCGGCGCTATTCGGACGATGACGAAAAAGGAGTATTTGGCAGCGCCCACACGAAAACGACTTGCGTACCGGATCTATCGGAACCCCTTCGTCTTGTTCGGTCCGGGTGCCGCACTTTTGTTCTTATTCTTCCAGCGATTTTCTAGCAAGGGTGCGGGAAAGAGGGAGCGCAACAGCGTGGTTTTCACCAACCTGGCGCTTCTAACCGTTATCGCAGTGGCGAGTTTGACTATTGGTTTTCAGACCTATGTCCTGATTCAG
The DNA here is from genome assembly GCA_036794995.1 of Thermodesulfobacteriota bacterium. Taxonomy (GTDB): domain Bacteria; phylum Desulfobacterota; class Binatia; order UBA9968; family UBA9968; genus DAIRFP01. The sequence goes on from DAIRFP010000069.1 coordinate 11,442, forward strand.
TTGCCGATTATCTTGCTTGGCGGAGGCTTTGGCTTGTGGTTGTTCTACGTCCAACATCAGTTTGAAAATGTGTATTGGGCCCGGCACGAGGTTTGGGACTGGCTGCGAGTGGCGCTGGAGGGTAGTTCTTATCTCAAGCTGCCGAAAAGTCTCCAGTGGTTAACGGGCAACATTAGTCTGCATCACATTCACCACGTTCGACCAAGCATTCCCAATTACAACCTGCAACAGTGCTACGATGACATTCCGGCCTTTCAGGCAATCAAACCGATAACAATTCGGACGAGCTTCACCCTGATGCGACTAGGCCTGTACGATGAAAAGCAGAAAAAAATGATTAGCTTTCGCTCTTTGACGGCTCTCGCTTCGGCGTAAGGGTAAGCCGCTTTGGTCGAAGCAGCGGCTGGGGACCAGCCGGCTTGAACAGCAGATAACTAAACCAGGAAAGAATTTCGAAATCGTTGAATCGGCAGCCGACCGTTTGGTCGAAGTTTTCGACGCTTTCGCCGTGGCTGCCCTTCGATTCACCGCGATACGTCTCTGAATGTTAGGAAAAATCTCGTTTGTCTGGCGCCAAGGTGCGGCACAAGAGTTGCGCCCTAAAGTGAGTTAGCAAAAAATTTTAGTGGAGGCAAAAGTTATGAGAAAATTGGGATTGGTAAAGCCGATGGTCACGGCAGCGGGGATTTTGGCGCTGTCCGGTGTGGCCATGGCTCAAAGGGAAGGTGACGCGAGGAGTTGGATGGGCGGCATGAGCCATGAGATGGTCTCCAGCGCAAACTGTCCCCAGCTCAAGGTTACCAAAGAGAAAATAACCGAGGACCAGGCGCGGGATTTGGCCCAAAAGTATGCGGACAAGAACCTCGCAGGCTTTAAGGTAGTGAGGCCGCTTGGCTACGGCGGCGGGTATCAGACCGTGTGCTACAAAATCGATAGCCCCGCCACCGGAAGGTATCAATCCTTCTATTCGGTGGAGTATTCCATCGACGCGCAAAATCCAGCGGCTGAGACCCGCAACCTTCGCGTTGATCAGTTCGGATACGTCACGGAGTTCGGCGGCCCCTTTAACGTAGCGGGCGAACGCGGCCCTGCGGGCCCAGCCGGCCCCACGGGTGCGCAAGGTCCAGCCGGACCGGTAGGCCCTCAAGCCATGACTGGTTCGGAGAATCGCATCGCCTCGTCCGGCACGGGGAATAATTCGGCGGCGTTCAAGGATATCCTGTTCGACACCGACAAGTCGGACATTCGTATGAATGAGACGAGCAAGATCACCGACATCGCGTCGCACGTCAAACAGAATGCGCCCATGCAGGTGAGCATCGGCGGCTACGCGGACCCGCGCGGCACCGAGCAACACAACCAAGGTCTGAGCGAGCGTCGGGTTAACGCCATTCGTGACGCCCTTGTAAAGGCCGGAGTGTCGAGTGACAAGATCCAGACTAGCGCTTTCGGCGAGCAGAAGCTCCAGTGTAACGAATCCACTGACGCTTGCTGGCAGCGCGACCGTCGCGTCGACGTGGGATTCCGCACCGGCAAGTAACCGGCAAGATCGATCACTCTGGCGGAGCAAGTTTTGAGGCCAGAAGCGTTAAGCTGGCGAACGACCCCTGGGACCAACTGGCCCAGGGGTCATTTGTGTATTAGTGCGCAATCGGGACTATAATGCTTGCGTCCATGCGAAGAGTTTTTTTACCACGCCACTTTCTCGCCTCGGGTCTGCTACTCCTCATTTTAGCGTCTCTCTATGTTTTTTTTGAAGCTCAAAGGCTCAAGCAAGAATTCTTGCGCCAGACTGAGGAAAAAGGAGCCGCATTGGCCAAGGCGATGGAGGCCAGTGTTAGAAACGCCATCGTCGGGAACGCTCTCTTGGAGGATCTTATCGAGCAGCGTCTTTTGGACAACGCCCGGTTGATCGATCAACTGCTCCTCGCTCGTCACGTAGATCAGGCGCTGCTTAAAGAGGTCAGCGCCATGAACCGCCTGCAAAAAATCGATCTCCTTGATCGGGAGGGCCATCCCTGGGAGCTTTCCGCACTGCCGGCAATGAGAGCAAGGAAAAACGAAGGAGAAGAGCTCCTTCAGCGCCGCCAGCAGATGATAAGTTTTATCTGGGGAAAGCGTTGGCGGCGGCCCGGAGAAAAACCTGCGAACCGGGCTGCCGAACTGCCACTAAAAATCACGAGAAGTGAATTCTGGAAAGGCAGCGCTATTGGCGTCGCCGTCGGCGCCCGCAGTTTTCCAGGGATTATCGCAATCCACGCAAACGCCGACTATATTTTGAACTTTGAGAAAGAGATCGGAGTTCAACGTCAGATCCAGGAGATGGGCCGTCATTCCAACAGTGAGTTCATCGCTCTCCTCGATAGCAATTTGAATGTCGTCGCCCACACCGACCCGGGGCGTATCGGACAGCAGGAAAAAGAACCCCTGGTTTTGAGGGCGAAGGTTGACGGTCAGCTCTTCAGCCAAATCGTCGAGAGCGGCGGGGGAAAACGTTACTTTGAGGTAGTCAAACCCGTTGCGCTGGATGAATCAAATCTGGGTTTCCTTAGGATCGGTCTTTCCCTGGGATCGATGGAGGTCGCCTGGCACAACAGCCTGCGCGCCATCATTACCATCGGGCTGGCTCTCGTAGCCGCGGGCATTCTGGGGATGGCGGCGATTTTCCATAACCAGCACTCGCATATGCAAGAGGTCAAAGCCTTGGAAATAGAAGTACTACACAGAGAACGACTGTCAGCACTGGGAAACCTGGCTGCGACCGTCGCCCACGAGATCAGAAACCCGCTCAATGCCATTTCGATGGGACTTCAACGTCTCAAGGTCGAATTTCAGCCAACCGATGATCAAGAGCAATACTCTCGCGTGACAGAACTGATGTTGGGGGAAGTGCACCGCCTCAACTCGATCGTGGAGCAATTCCTCTCGCTGGCGCGCCCTCTCGAGATTAAAGCCGAAGCGTTGCGGGTACAGGATGTTCTTAACGAATTAGCCACATTGGTGGAAGGCGAAGCTCAGCAATCGAAAGTGCGGATCCGAGTCGTCGCTCCGCCGACGCTGCCCCCGCTCAAGGCGGACCGTGAATATGTCAGACAAACCCTCTTGAATTTAATTCTTAACGGTCTTCAAGCGATGCCAGAAGGCGGGACATTGACGCTGAAGGCAAACACGTCGAACGGCAATTTTCTGATCAGCGTCACGGACACCGGAATCGGGATTGCGCCGGAAAACCGCCGGAGAATATTTGAACCTTACTTCACGACCAAGGCCAAGGGCTCGGGGCTAGGGTTGGCGATCGCACGCAGGATTATAGAGGCTCACGGCGGGACGATCACTGTTTTCAGCGGAACGGACCAGGGGTGCTGCTTCCAGATTTGCTTACCGCTGGACCCTACGGAGGTTTAAGTGCCCGACCCTTTTCATATTCTCGTAGTCGACGACGAACTTGCCCAGCGCGAGCTGGTCTCGGGTTTTCTCAAAAAGCAGGGTTTTGAAGTGGCGGTAGCCGGAAGCGGTGAAAAGGCCTTGGAGCTTTTTCGTCAAGAGTCCTTCGACCTGGTCCTCACGGACCAAAAGATGCCCAACATGTCGGGTTTGGATCTGCTGCAGGCCATCCACGCCATCAACCCTGAGACGGCCGTCGTTTTGATGACGGCTTACGGAAGCATCGAGTCAGCCGTTTCCTCGATCAAAGGGGGAGCAACCGACTACCTGACCAAACCGCTGAATTTGGATGAACTGCTTTACCGCATTCGACAGGTGAGCGACCGCTATCGAATAATCAACGAGAACCGCGAGCTGCGGGAAGCCTTACGGGAACGCCATCGCATCGAAGGAATCATCGGCGAGAGCGGGCAGATGCTTGAAGTCCTCTCTTTGGTGCGCCGGGTGGCGCCAAGTGAAGCAACGGTTTTGATCCGGGGTGAGAGCGGCACGGGAAAAGAACTGATTGCCAAGGCTATCCACTTTGCCAGCCCAAGAGCCTCCCGTCCTCTGGTTAAGGTAAACTGTGCGGCGCTTCCCGAAACTCTTCTCGAGTCGGAATTGTTCGGCCATGAAAAAGGCGCTTTTACCGGCGCCGTAACCTCGCGCCAGGGGCGCTTTGAGCTGGCCAATGGGGGAAGTCTCTTCCTCGACGAAATCGGGGACCTCCCCTTGCCTCTACAGGCGAAGCTCCTGCGTGTCCTTCAGGAGCGCGAGTACGAGAAGGTGGGCTCCAGCCGTCCGGTCAAGGTCAATGTCAGGATCCTGGCTGCCAGCCACAGGCCGCTGGAGGCGCTCATGAAAGCGGGACAGTTGCGGGAGGATCTCTACTATCGGCTTAATGTAGTCACGATTCTTATTCCAGCGCTGCGCGAGAGACGCTCGGATCTGTCACTGCTGATCGACCACTTCCTTCGGTGCTTCGCGGAGAAGAACGGCAAGACGATCCGCGGTCTTACCCATGAAGCCCGGGATACTCTTTTACGCTACGATTATCCGGGCAATGTGCGGGAGCTGGAAAATCTGATTGAACGGGCCGTGGTTCTCACCAGAGACGATGTGATCGGGAGCGGCGATCTACCCTTGACGGTCCAGGAACCCGAGGCAGAGGATGAGCGCGGAAACAACCTTACGGTTACAGTGGAAGCGGTGGAGCGCCGCATGATCCGGGAAGCGCTGGCTCGGTCCGAAGGGGTCCAGACCCGCGCCGCAGAACTGCTGGGAATCAGTGAACGGGCGCTACGATACAAACTGATTAAATACGGCTTCCGGGAAGAGGCTCAACTCCCTGATTCGGATCCGCAGGAAGTTCAATCCGGGGGAAAAACTACTGAACCATCGGACCCCTCAGATATTCCCTGAAAGGCGCCCGTCGCAATGAAGAAAATGATCGAGCCGAAGCTCTAAGGAAACAAATTAGGAGTCGACACGCCGTGGCTGAGCTTTGGTTGATTTTCCGGATGCAAGAACTGTGTTTCAATAGGGGAGGATTGTATGGCCTTTAGCAAAGACTGGTCGGAATGGTGGCGCCGTTTTCTCGGGGCTTCTCCTGATGTGCACCGGCAAACCGTAGACATCTTGCGCCAGCGGTACGTGGAAGGGATGCAGGCGGCAGGTCGATTTAAACAGCATGCTCAAAAGATGCAGTATCCCCAGTTTCGCGACAAACTTCTCCATATCGCGACGGACAAAAGTAAACATGCTGAGTGGATTGCCGAAAAGATAGCCACACTTGCAGGTAAGCTGCCCGAAGTGCCTGAGCGTCGGTCAATGGACGAAAACAGTTGGCAATATTTGCTGACAGATCTAGAAGAAGAAAACCGCGCTACCGATCATCTACCAGAGCAAATATGGAGTATTGAATCTAATCATCCCGACATTACCGCAGTTCTGCAACGAATCTACGAAGAGGAAAAGAAGTATCGCGGGGAAATCAGGGAGATGCTGATGCGGAGCGATTCGTTTGCGCTATCGCTCGCTTAGGACGTTGGTGAGCGCCTTTGCGCAGTGCCGCTTTCCGATGATCATCGTTTATCAGCATACCATTCAACGGCTGTTGCTTCACTGCGAGCTGGAGTAATCTAATTCGACCTTTTGGTCGAGAATTTCGACCCTTTTAACGAGCCGCGTCTCGTTTCATTCTGACAGCCTCGAGAAGCCATCAAAAACGCAGCCTTTCCTCACCCCCTATGGTCTGGCACACGGAGTGCTCTACATAACTGTCGTCAGGCGAAAAGACTCAGGCGGTGGCCTGGCCTGAAGTGGAAAAATAAAATACCTGGAGGTAACGATGAAGATCAATTATCTCGAAACAGAATTATCCCCGATTGGCTTCTTGGCTCGAGATTCCTTGAGCGGTGTTGCGGAGCTGGTGAAAGGGCTTATCACAAGAGATCATGCTACTGAGGAGAAGCTGAGCTACTGGCAGCTCGTCTTCTTGCAGAGCAAGGCGAACGGCTGTTTTTACCATGGCGAGGATCTTCCCCACATTAATTGGCAGTGGCCCAAGAACACCTGGTTTCAGGAACAGCTGAGTCATCATCTCGGAGATGCCGAGCTTGTGGCAGGGCAACTGAATAGCTAAACATGTCCGCCCATGAGCGTGGCCTCGCGAATGAAGAGCGCTCTGGCTTGGTTCCCGTAACCTGGATCAACTAGTTTAGATCGCCTGGAGTGCGCATCTCTCCCGAGTCGGCGATAACTTTCTTTTCAAATTGTCCAGTATTAGACATCAATCCCTTCCGAACTACCATATTCTACATACCAAAAAGGACAGGCTCCAACCTCATCATCACGATGGGTAACGCCTTGTTAGGAGGAGAGCTGTTATTGTTAAAGAAGATACTGGTGGTCGAAGATTATTGTCATCTGCGCGAGCTGCTGGGAAAGATTCTCGCCTCACGGGGCTGGGATCCAATCCTCGCCGAGAGTGGCCGGGAAGCGCTGGCCAAACTTGAGTGCCAAACACCGAGAGCGATTCTCCTGGACATGCGATTACCGGATATCACGGGCTTTAGGCTTGCGGCGATTCTAAAAAAGCATCCTGTCTACAGGAATATCCCCATTCTTGCGGCGACCGGGTATCACGACGACATAGCCCGGCAGCGGTGTCTTTCGGCAGGCTGCGATGATTTCATTTCCAAGCCCTTTGCGATTTCCGTGCTCGAAAGGCGTCTTACCGACCTAGTGTTGGCAGAAACACCAAAAACAATCGTGGCAACGGCCTATGAAACTGCCGTCTAATCGGGAAAGAAGATTCGAGTGATGATCGCTGGTACCATATGGTTATTTACGCGTGTCATCGCCGCGTTTCAAAAGTAACTTCGGATCGTTCCTGTTTTTTCTAAGTGAAAGGAAGCGACATGAAAGTAAACCGTAACGACCACAGGATCGACACCACCTTGGGAGAGCTCATAGCGACGATCAGCGATGTGGCCTTTGAATATTCCAATGACACAAAAGAGGCCTATCATCTTGCTCGTCTGGTTTTGGTGCAGATTCTTGAAAGGCGCATCTCTCAGAGGTGAAATGTTTGACCGGCACTTTTCCACGAGTAAATACCTGCATTAATCTGTTTAATCTCTGCGGATTCAATCCCCCGCAGCTTGCCGCGGGTAGTTCAACGCACCGTTCCCTCATACGACCGTTTAGTCGAAAGTTTCGACGCTTTCGACGAGCTTTCTCGGGTTGCTTATTCTGACGGGTTAAGAAATCTATCCGATCACTTACCTTTTCCTCAATACAAGTTGTGGCACAAGGCTTGCGCATACTTAGTTTAGATAGTCCGTACAGAGAAGCGATATGCGCGCAACCCTACTCATCGTCGTCATGATTCTGCTGCAGACGGGTGTATTGTCACTTGGTCTCATGGTTGGTCGTAGATTTTATTCCCGAGCGGCGAGCGTCAACCGCAAATCAGCTCTATTCAACAAACATAACCCGCAACGGCGCTAAAGGGCTCGATAACAGGGAGGTCGCGAACGGTGCATAGCTGCGGCGAACAGGAGTGGCGATGGGTTTCCAACCTAACCTGAAGAATCAGAGATCCTAGAGTACAGGCTATGTTGTACTGGTCGCTGATGTCTCTCTTTGTTGCTCTAACCGGCGCCCTGCTGGCGATTGCGTTCACAGCGGCGGGCGCGCGAAAGACTTTGCCGGCGTCCTATCCATACGCTCGCTGGGGCTCGACAGCTGATATTCCGCCTTGGTGGAGACGTTTGCGTGTGAGAGCTCTGGGGGCCACTTGTAGAATTCGTATTTGCTTAGGCAGACTGAATTGGTGGAGCGGTGTCCGATACTTTGCCGTTTGCATAATAGTTTTTACAGCCGCTCTAATTACAGTTGGAATCCATTACGTCTATTTTGATCGTGCCGCCCTCCCTGACGTTGAACCATTCGCCCGCTTTGAGTTTCCTGCGATCGGCACCGTTTACGATGCCAACGGCCAGCCCCTCATAGAACTGGCAAGAAAGCACCGGCGGCTCACAAAGTATGAGGACATCCCTCGGATTGTCCGTGACGCAATCATCGCTGCGGAAGACAAGAATTTCTTCTCCCATAGCGGCGTTAACTATTCGGTAATTCCTCGCGTGCTGGCCAAAGTCAGGATTGGAACTCTGGTCGCACGTCTTATAGGGATCGGACCGCAAGACAATAATATGAGTCCGGTGATCTTCCCCCAAGGCGGATCGACGATCACTCAACAGCTTGTGCGAGGTCATTTTCTGCAGAACCTGACGGCTCAAGAAAACAGCAGCCGGCTCCGGCATGGCGGACTCCTAGCCCGCGCGTTGTCGTTTGTGATCGGCCCGCGAAGCGTCAACATGCTGGTTCGTAAGCTGGAGGAGATTCGGCTCTCGTTGTGGATCGAAAAAGAGATGCAGAAGCGTTTCGTTTCGAAACGCCGCGCAAAGGAAGAAATTCTCGCCCGCTACGCCAGCTTCATTTACATGGGAGACAGCCAGTACGGGTTTGCCACGGCGGCGGAATACTATTTTGGCCGGTCTCTCGCCACGTTCACCGCCGATGACGCCGACAAGGCAGCGCTCCTCGCAGGCATCGCCAAGTCGCCTCGTTATTATGCGCCCAGCGCGAAGGAAACGGAGCGAGTCCTGCGCCGCAGAAATCAAACTCTGGCGCTTATGGCGGCAAACGGTTTTATTTCTCGGGATATGGTTCAGGCAGCCGAGCAGCGCCCGATTCAAGTGATCGCGCGGCGCAAAGACAAGATGCTTCAGGCGCCCGCGGTCCTTGGAACTATCCTTCAGGAGCTCAAAGGCCGGGGCGCGGACCTCACTGTTGAAAATCTCTTTCGGGGGCGTATCCAGGTTTACTCGACGGTGGATGCCCGGGTGCAGCAAATTGCCAACCAAGCACTGGAGCGCGGCCTCGAGCTTTACGAGCAGCGACACCCGAGTGCCAGAGGGGTCATCCAAGGTTCTGTCGTCGTGTTGAGGAACCGCGATGCGAGCATCCTCGCCGAGACGGGCGGTCGTCAGTTCTACCAGGACCGCTCCGCCGCATACAGCGACTTCAACCGCGTCACGAAGTCGCTGCGGCAACCTGGCTCGACGATGAAACCCATGGTTTATCTGGCTGCTTTTCGACAGGGAGGATTTAATCTTGAGACCGTGGTTCCCGACGAACCGATCGGTGTTCCGGATGGAGAGAAACAGAGTACGAAATGGATCTCAAACTACGATGAACAATTCAGAGGCATGATTCCAGTCCGCGAGGCGCTCGCAGAATCCAGAAACGCCGTGGCAATTTGGCTCACAGGGCAGATTGGGATTGCCAGTGTGGTGCGAACGTCACGGAGTCTAGGGGTCAAGACGCGATTGCAGCCCTACGCCACGATGGCGTTGGGCGCGTCCGAAATGAATTTGCTTGAGCTGGCCAATGCGTACCGCACCATGGCATCGGGGATCTTCGCCGAGCCGTATGTGATTCGAAAAATCGTCCGCGATTCGGGTGAGGTGGTAGTCGATAACCGGATCGAGCGGTCTGCGGTCGATGTCAACGACTCCGCGCTCGCGCTCATTCAGGAAGGCCTGCGCGGCGTCGTGCGCATTCCCACCGGCACGGCTCATACGCTTGACTCCAGCGTGTTCCCAATCGCCGTCATGGGCAAGACCGGGACTACAAACGGGTTCAGAGATGCGCTCTTTGTGGGCTCGACCTTCGGCCTCGAAGGAATCACCGTTGCCGTTCGTATAGGCTTCGACGACAACCGTTCCCTCGGACCCCAAGAAACCGGCGGCAGGGTTGCACTGCCGGTGTTCAAAGAACTTATGCTCAAAGTTTACCGCGAAAAGTTAGTAGGGCCAGTGCCGACTTTTCCGGCGCAAATGGAACAGAGCATTAACGATTATCTGGCAGGCGACGCGATCGCGAAGGAAACATCCTTAACGGGACTAAACTCTTCAAATCCACCGGCGCCGCTTTCGGTGCGCTTCGCGGAAGGCGGCGAAGCGTCTCAACGACGGCCGTAAATATGTTTCGAGACGTCCAATATTGGACAGCAACTTATTTCAACCTGACCGATACTTGAAATGTAATCATCGACTTGAATAACCCGATCCTTGCGTAAGGATCCGAACTCTGAAAGGAGACAGGTATGTGGAACAAAGATGAGATCAAAGGTAAGGGCAAACAAATGTCTGGCGCGATCAAGGACAAGGCCGGGAAATTGACCGACAATCCCAAGCTCGAAGCCAAAGGCAAAGCTGAACGCATCGCCGGGAAACTTCAGGAGAAGAGCGGCAAAGCGCGCCGGAAAACCGGTGAAGCGGTAGAAAAGGTCGGTAAGGCGATTGCCGGCAAACTTTAGTACACGATTCTTGCGAAGCTTTGCCCGGTTTCTCCGGTGGCAGAGAGAAATATTTTTGGTCGCCTGCCGCCGGGGAATGGGTGGCCGTTTGTAACGGTTACTTCGGCTTGGCCATCGGCGACAAGGATTGTGAAAAGTGCGAGTTCTAATCGGACAATGGGAGAAATACTCTAATGGAAAACCAAGACAAGATGCTCAAGATGCTTAATGACGCTCTGGCGCAGGAGCACGCGTGTCAGATTCGTTACCTTACGCATGCAGCGGTCATCACCGGGCCTTATGCGGAAGCGGTGGCTGCTCGACTCAAGGAAATAGCCGAAGACGAAAAGACTCATGCGGCTCAGTTGCGCGACCGAATCACGGCTTTAGCTGGAACTCCGACGATGGAGATTGCCACCAAAGATCTCATTCCGGCCACGACCTTGAAAGATATTTTACGGGTGAACATCGCCGAGGAAGAAGCAGCTATTAAAATGTACCGGTCGATGCTCGATTCGGTGGGCCATGACGGCACGATTCTTTATGAAACAATTGAAGATATCCTTAAAGATGAACAGGAACACAAAGAAGAATTACAGCGCTTACAAGAATAACTTCAACGCAGCGTTTTGCGTGTCGTCACTTGACTGCGAGTCGAAGCACTCCCTGTGTCTGCTTTGATTTCGATTCCGACGGGGACTTACTAGACGATCATGCAAGCCTAAGGGTGCGTCGGCGGGAGAGCAATTCACGACTGAGGTCAACGCGCTCGCCAGTCTCGTGCGGATCTCGTTTGTTAAAGCGCAAAAGAGACTAACGTTGAAGCTCTGAATAAACTCTTTCGTCGATGCAACGCCCGTCAGAACGACATCCAGTGGCGGCGGGGTTTTTCATTCTCTCCGGGTCATTCGTCTCATTCGACCTTTTGGTCGAGCGATTCGACGTACGCGACGGTACTTTCATCCTTGTCACGCTATAAGCCGCAAGAAGCGGTCGGAAACGACAGCCTTTTTCGCACCAAGTTCTGGCACACAACGTGCTCCTACAGAGTTAAAGAATAGACCCAAATAAAGGAGAGACTAATGGAAACTTTATTGATCGTTATTGTAGTTTTGTTTTTGCTCGGCGGTGGGGGCTGGGGATATTCTCGTTGGCGCCGGTAGCGCCCGCGGGCCATTGACCTGCCTCGACGGTGATCCGATCGCGCGAAAGAAAGGAGAAACTGACATG
>DAIRFP010000311.1:0-5250 GCA_036794995.1 Thermodesulfobacteriota bacterium
CGCAGCCACCCCTTATAGTTTTTTAAGATGAACGTTTGTTCCATATTGATGGATCGTCGTCGGGCCTGTGGTAAATGGTATGTGCAGTGGGATGTTATGTGCAGTCGCGCGGAGGAGACCGCGCGCGATTGTGTCGCGCTGAGAACGTCACGCCCATAAAAGCTTCGACGAGATTAGAGCTGCTCAAGCCACTGGAGCAGATCGGGGTCAGCACGGTGGATCGGAGGGCCGACGTTGATGGGTGACTTTGCGGACGCTAAGGCCCGCCGTTTCATTTCCAAGTCGGCTTGAACGTAAACCTCAAGGGTCTTCAAGTGAGCGTGCCCCAAAATGTCTTTGATGGTGACCGGAGTAACGCCGGCCTGAAGCAGATGCATGGCCTTGGCGTGACGAAACGTGTGAGGGCTGATTGATCTTGTTTTGAGAGTGGGCATCTGGGTCGCTGCGTGTCGGCAGTACTTATCAATCAGAAACCGGACGCCAGACCGGTTCATCTTCGTTCCCCTATGGTTTGGCAGGAGCGGCGTTGTGTCGTCGAATGACCGGTTGGTTTCTTCGAGGTAATTTCGGACGAGTTTGGCGGTTGGAGGCATCAGAGGAACGATTCGCTCCTTGCGACCCTTTCCAAGAATGCGTACGAACGGCAACCGGTCGAGTCGAAAGTGAGACGGGCAAAGGTTGACAAGCTCCTGGACGCGAGCACCAGTGTCGTAAAGGAGCGCTAACAAGAGGTAGTCGCGACGACCAGAGGGAGTTGATCGGTCTGGACCGCCAAGGATGGCGCGCAGTTCGTGCTCGTTGAGATAACCGACAATGCGACGGGGGCCTTTCTTGAACGGAATCGCCAGCACTCTCTGTGCTTGCGCCGCTGCGGCCGGGTCTCGATTCACGACATAAGAAAAGAATGAACGAATCGCCGCCAGTCTTGCGTTGCGGGTAGCCGTGGAGTTGCGTCGTTGCCGTTCCAGATTGTCAAGGAACGTGAGGATAGCCTCTGGGGTGAAGTCCTCGTAAGTCAGCTGCGATACTTGCCGGTGAGTGGATTCCACCAGATGCCGGAAAAGAAAGCGGAACGTATCGCGGTAGCTGACGATGGTGTGAGGGCTGGCGTTGAGTTCGGCTGCGAGATGCCGGGTGAAAAAAGCCGTCAGTAGTTCAGCCAAACGGATGCGTGATTCCATCATGGCGAGACCTCTGTAATGAGGCTGCCGAAGCGGTCCATCTCACGGCGGATGACCTCACCAACAAGATCGCGGGTCATGTGGAGATAAACCTGGGATGTCGCCATTCCGATGTGTCCGAGGTAGGTAGCAAGCAGGGGGAGCTTGGCGCCGAGATCGGCATCGGACTCGTACCAACTCAGGAGCCGTAACACAGCGAAACCATGTCGAAGGTCGTGAAGCCGTGGACCCGTTCCGCGGCCACCATGCTCGATGCCGGCGGTGCGGAGTACGCAACGAAAGGACTTGTACAAGCTCTTACATGGTGTCGGGCGCTGACCATCGGCACACGGAAAGAATGCGTCATTGGGTCCGTGATGTTTCAGCTCGGCTGTCACGCTTTTCCGATACTCGCGTAGACGTTGTGTCAGATCCGAAGCGATCGGCACGATACGCGTTTTGCCGAACTTTCCATGTACGTGGAGTGTGCTCTGATCCAGATCGACATCTTGATTCTTGAGGCTGAGCGCCTCTCCGCGGCGTAAGCCGGTGAGCAACAATAATCGGAGGGCCGTGCCGTGAACGACCCGGCGGACGAAGGACGAAGTGAGCGGCAGATGATCGCAAGCATCCAAGAATCGACTTGCTTCCGCACGGGACAGAACACGGATGACGGGACGTTGCCGGCGAATACCGAGGAATCGAGTCGATGGGATGAACGTGCGAGGTTCTTCGAAGACGAGAAAACGAGCCAACTGATGGATGAGGGTCAAACGTGGTGGACGAGCTCGTTGACTGAAAGTCGAAAGATAGATGCGCACCAAACTTTCTGAGACAAAGTCACTCTGCTCGCGCACGGCAAACCGATCGAGCTCGTAGAGAAAGGCTTGTTCGCGGTGATAAGAGAAACCGAGCGCGCGTTTGTGTGCCAGAAAACGCTCGATCTGAGGACCGATGGAACTCGTAAATGAGCTCATCCTCGCACCTCCGATTCCGACAGGGCCACGGAGCGCAAACCGACCATGTCAACTTGGGCGTACCGCCGCGTTACTTCAACCGAGCTGTGTCCCAACACATCGGAGATGGTGTCCAATGCAACTCCACTGGCGAGCATCTGTGTTGCTATGGAATGACGAAGCAGCTGGAGGCCGCGATGAGTCGGTATGTTCACACGTCCGGCCTTGAGGGCTCGGTTGATGGCGAACGACAGATTATTCCGCTGACAAAACGCCTGGACTGGCTCGATGTGACGAACGAAGAGCTCCCGCGCGTCACATGCTGGGCGACCGTTGCGGAGGTAATCGATGATCGCGCTGGCCACCTCGGCTTGCAGCGGAAGTTCAAGTTGTCGTTGTGTCTTCGACTGTGTGAGGACAATCCGGTCTTCACGCCAATGGATGTTCTCGAATCGAAGACGGCGGATATCGGACGCCCTTAGACCATAGCGAGCAGCCAACAGCAGAATGGCAAAGTCGCGTTTGCCGCGGGGTGTGGATCTATCCACTGAACTGAGCAGGTGCTCAACTGTTTCGGCATCGAGAACAGGTGGCGGGTCACTCCAGCGATACAACCTTGGCCGGTCCACGGCGCCCGACAAATCAACTTTCAAGATTCCCTTGAAGTGCAAGTACGTCAGAAAGCCCCTCAGCGTCGACGCATGGGCAGCAATGGTTGCAGGGCGATAGCCTTCAAGCGACGGCATGAAATCTCGGACGTGCATCGCCGTGAGCGATTGCAGATCGGAAACCTGACTGCTGGCCAGCCACCTGAAAAACTTATCCAAACCATTCTCGACTTGGTGTGTTGTGCGGCGGCCGCGGTGGTGACGAATGAAATCAAGGAACCCAGGGACGAAATCATCGTAGAGATCTGGTTTTCCAGCTTGCGATTCGGTCATTAGAACCTCCTTCAGCAATGCGAGACCTCATATGGGGTCTGCAGCTGAAGGGAGGTTATCGGCGTGATCGATCAAGGTCGGCTGAATAGGAATGCGGATCTAACGTGAATGGCGCGGGTTTGTGCACATAACATCCCACTGCACATACCAGTTCTTATGTGCTGCTGACCATAAGAAATGTGGAAAAGCCGAGCGCTTTGGCGAGGCTTTTCCAAGCAGCTGTGGGAATCCGCATCAAGAAAGAGTTGCCGCAGGCCACCGATTGAACTGCGGATTTCCATAGCTGCGGCATTTTCCACAGGCCCGTTTTCTTTTTCTTTTTTGGTTCTTTTTTCTTTTTTTGACGAGTTTCCCTTGTGGAAAACCGTCCGGGTCGCGTTACGAATCAGCCACCCTACTGGATCAACGGTTGGAGGAGACTTTCGAGCGCGATCAGCACGGGAAGTGGAACGTATGCTCAGATGATGTCCTTCGAGGACTCGGCTATAAGGATTATGGGCACTTCCTGCCGGTATGGTTTTGAACCAGGGGAACCATGGAGAAGTTTGTAGATGTCGAAACTGAATGTCGAAATCGCTGCATTTGTCGGATTGGATTGGGCGGACCAAAAACACGTCGTCACGTTGCAGGAGGCCAACAGGGACCAGCGGCAACGCTTCACCCTGGATCAGACCCCGGAGGCTCTGCAGAACTGGATTCAACTGTTGCGGGACCGGTTCGACGGTCGCCCGGTCGCTATTGCTGTCGAGCAAAAACGTGGAGCGTTGATCTACGCGCTGATGCATGTCGATTTTCTGCACCTCTATCCGGTCAACCCGCAGACCTTGTCTCAATTCCGGAAAGCGTTTTATCCCAGCGGAGCCAAGGATGATCCCATCGACGCCGACCTGCTGCTGGAGATCTTGATGACGCATCGCCAGCATCTGCGCGTCTGGATCCCCGATGACGTGCTGACCCGCAGCATCCAATTGCTGACAGAAGACCGGCGCCACCTGGTCGATGAACGGACAGCCTTGACCAACCAGTTGACTACGGCGCTGAAGATGTACTTTCCGCAAGCGCTGGAGTGGTTTGGTGACTTGCACACGACCCGGGCGTGCGCTTTTCTTCACCGTTGGCCCTCGTTGCAAGACTTGAAACGAGCGACTCCGTCCTCGATTCGGAAGTTCTATAAAGCTCAGGGATATCGCGGCGATGACAAGCGGGAGCAGTTGATCGCCAATATCAAGAACGCTCGCCCATTGACCCAAGACGGCGCCGTGTTGCTGGCCTACTCGATGAAGGTTCACGCTTTGGCCACCCAGATCCCTATGCTGACCGAATCCATTGAGCGCTACGACCAACAGATCGCATCCTTGTTTGACCAACATGACGACTCGACCCTGTTTGGCAGCTTTCCCGGAGCCGGTGCCTCGCTGGCTCCGCGTCTGCTCGCGGCTTTCGGCTCCGACCGCGGCCGATTCGAATTCGCTGCTGAAATGCAACAACTCTCCGGCATTGCTCCGGTCACTGAAAAAAGCGGCACCGGCATTTGGATTCATTGGCGCTTGGCTTGTTCCAAATTCTTGAGGCAAACCTTCCAGGAGTTTGCCGGCTGTTCCATCCTTCAATCCGATTGGGCGCGCGCCTATTACGACCAACAGCGGAAGCGTGGAAACTCGCATCATGCGGCTCTCCGCGCTCTTGCTTTTAAATGGATACGCATCATCTTTCGCTGCTGGAAAACTCGAACCCCCTACGACGAAGCTCTGTACTGCAAAAGTCTGCAACTTCGCCGTTCTCCTTTGGCAACTGAGCTTCTAGCTTCCGAAACAATGGCGTTGACTTAACAACTCAGATGTCTCCTCACGAGGAGGGGATTGTGCTTACTGACCCCAACCTAAACTTCGAAAAGCTTGTTTCCGAGTTTCTCCTGTACCTTCGCCGATCGTATTCGTTCAAGCAGCGAAACGACGTCATTAATCTTGAACGGTTTCTGGAGAGCGGCAAATGTGTACGGGCTGGAGGACTCTTTCGGATTCGAGGACATCAGGATGATCAGACATTTGGGGTCGCATCGCTTGATGAGGGCGATGGTGTCCGGCGACGTGAGGCCCTCGATTTCGGCGCTAAGCAGAATCGCGTCGTATTCACCGCTTGCGGCCGCGCGAATGGCGTCGCAGCTCCGGGAGATCGACCAGGCGCTCTTCGCCT
>DAIRFP010000312.1:0-2576 GCA_036794995.1 Thermodesulfobacteriota bacterium
TTAACCTGGATACCGTTTTCCAACGGTATGACGGACGCTGTCCGTCACCTGGATGTCAGCCGGAGTTGGGTGTATGTGATGAGCGACACGGTCATGGCTCGGTCGAGATTCTTAGTTGCGTCGACAAAACGGCGGAGCTTGAGATCATTCGATACGCCGCCTGAACAATAAACGTCTGTTGACAAGCCCAGCTACAATCCATTACGTTAGCGTCATCTTGCTTGAAGGGAGCCCGATATGTTTGCACAAATGAAGCACATGGCCATTGTCAGCGGCAACGTGAACCAGGAAGGTGATTTCTACAGAGATGTTTTCGGCATGAAGCGCTCTGGAGTGGCGCGAACCGGAGGTGCGGTCGTCGTACGGGATGGTTATGTAGGACTGAACTTGAATCCCCGGGCGCCGGGACGGCAGGCCGGCTTCGATCACTTCGGCTTTGAAGTGCAAGACGTAGAACTGGTTTTCTCGCGGCTCAAGGAGAAATATCCCAAAGTCCAGGTGCTCAAACGTCCCGGCAACCGGCCTTTCGCCGGGATCAGCACTCACGATCCGGCGGGCAATGTCTTCGACCTCTCACAAAAGGGAATGGAAAATCGCACCAACTTGTATGTGGAAGAAGACGAACAAAGAACCCGCCGAATCAGCCATTTCGGATTGCGGGTCGTGGAGCCAGACGAAATCGGCGAGTTTTACCGCACGGTTTTGGATCTCGTCGAATTAGAGAAGCCGATGGGCGATCCCAATCATTATCTCTCCGATGGAAAGGTCACCCTCGCGGTCATGCCCTGGCAAATCGGTGATTTTCTCGGTTCCGGCATCGAACGGCCGGCGCTTGATCACATCGGCTTCAAGGTCGAAAGCATGGCCGCATTCAAGGCCGATTGGGAAAAAGTCGCGAGCACCTATACTCCCGACGACCGGCCTGAGAAAAACCCCGAGCGCGAAGTAAGGCAACAGCTATTCGCCAAATGCTGCTTCGGACAATTTCAAATGTCCGATCCGGATGGCGTGCTGATCGACGTGTCTGAAAACTGATCAAGTCTATTCAGGACGAAGAAGGAAGTAATGTAACCGCAAAGAACGCAAAGAACACAAAAGAAAATAGGGGCGGGTTTCAAACCCGTCCCTATTTTTTATTACTATAGATAAAAGTTTTCGCAGCGCGGAGAAATTCCTTGATACGCCTCCCAAATTGGCGAATTACAAGACCATACGGTCTCATCACGAACACAGACAGGGTTGTTTCTTATTGAAAAACTTTTGCCGCGCTAGGTTCTTTGCGGTTAAATGTTCTTTGGTTGGGGCGCAGCCGCGCTTCTTTGGGTTATGATGGAGCCGGCCGGCGGCTCCGTCGCCCGACTCCCAAACCTAACGCAATCACCACCAGAAAGAATCCGATAGCGGGAATCATCGCTCGCGCCGGCGGCTCCACGCCGGTGACCGTTATATTTTGCTCGGTGCGAAGCATTTGTCCTGGGGTCACGTAGGCGATGGCTGAAACCCGGTACTCCGCGCCGTCGGCAAACTGGAAATCCGCCGCGAATTCCCCGGCCACCGGAAGCCGTTCAACCGAAAAAACGGTTTTACCTTTCTCCAAGTGAACGATCGTTAAGGTGAGCAACACGGACCGGCCATCGGCCTTTTCTCCACCCGCTAATCTCCAGCGCACGGCGCTGGGCTTGCCGACGGTGGCGGGATCGATCTCCAACCAGCCAAAGTACCGGCCGCGTTCCACCTCTTGCGCCACAGCGGGACTCACCACTGTGAACAGGCTTCCCAGCGACAACAGCAGACATGCGGCAATCTTTCGCCTCGATCTCGATGCCGTGAAGACTCTGCCCGCCACTGCCCCGACGGCAAAAAGCGCCAGCGAAAATATCCCAAGAAAAAACCATTTCTGCTTGTGCTCGCGGATCGCCAACGTGAAAGTCTTGCTTGCCTTTCGTCCATCCGGGGCCGCGTACTCGACGGTCAAACGGTATTGGCCACGAATCGGAAAAAGATACTTCCACTCCGCCTTCCCCTGTCTCAGCAGCAGGCTCATATCCAGCAAGCGGCTCCCTTCCACCAACGGGAAATCCGTGGAAAAAAACCGGCCGGGGTCTGGCGCGTCAAGACGAATCACCACCCAGCCCTGGGCCATCGGCTTGCCGTCCGTGCCGGTGACCAAAAGGGTCAGGGTCGCGGGATCAGAATAGGGATAGAGCAGCTCCAATCGGGGCGAAGCTTTGAAGTAGATATTTATGTCTTCGGCCCACAGAGAGGAGCTGAAACAGAAAACAGCGCCAAGCGCTAAAAGTGCGGGACTATTTTTCAGTGACAAGGAACCACGGCGAGAGCGTGTCGAAAATTGTGCAGCGAGTCGTGGACCGCTGGATAACTGGATGCCAGCGCAACGTAGAGGATCACGCCGGATGAGCAAAGAAAAACCCCGGACTTGAGCAGGAACAAAAACTGCTCCGGCAGCACGACGCTCAACCAACCCGCTACAGTTCTTTCCATGAGGTTTCCCTTCGACACCGCGATGAGCCGCATTCTCATACGAAGCGCTTTCCTCTGTCAAGCGCAGAACCCTT
>DAIRFP010000312.1:2676-5238 GCA_036794995.1 Thermodesulfobacteriota bacterium
GCCTGTACTCTCGCCGTCAAATCGCATAAGATTTTTGACACTAAAGCGAAAGGGTCCTCGGCTATCCCATGAAATTTGGTGTATTCGATCACTTGGACCGCGGCGACTTGCCGCTGAAGGACTATTACGAGCAACGCCTCAGACTGATCGAGGCTTACGATCAGGCAGGGTTCTACGCCTATCATGTGGCGGAACACCACTCGACACCGTTGGGCATGGCGCCGTCTCCCAGTGTGTTTCTCGCTGCCGTGGCGCAGCGCACGCAGCGGCTGCGCTTCGGCCCGCTGGTCTATGCGCTGCCGCTTTATCACCCCATTCGTCTGATCGAGGAAATCTGCATGCTCGATCAGATGAGCAACGGGCGGCTGGAGATCGGCTTCGGTCGCGGCGCCTCGTCCACCGAGACTTCTTTTTATGGACTCGACCCTGCGAAAGCCCAGCAAATCTACGCCGAGGGATTGGAGCTGATCATACAAGGTCTCTCCAAAAGAACACTTGATTTTCACGGCGATTTTTTTTCCTTTGAGAATATCCCGATGGAACTGGAACCGCTGCAGAAGCCTCATCCGCCGCTCTGGTATGGCATCCACTCCGTCGACAGCGCCGAACGGGCGGCGCGCAGGGGCTTTCACGTCGTCAGCCTGGATCCGGCTATCGAAACGCGCAGTTTTGTCGAGCGCTACCGCCACGTCTGGCGGGAAACTCGAGGAGCGAAAAAAGCGCTGCCCAACATTGGGCTTGGCCGGTTTATCGTGGTTGCTAACACGGACGAAGACGCCATGCGCATCGCGCGCCGCGCCTATCCGAAATGGCACCGCAGCTTCTATCATCTCTATGTTCTCCGGGGCGGTGCGCCCGCCCACCAGCGGCCGGCGGACCTCGATGGACTTATGCAGATTGGACAGGGCATCGCCGGCAGCCCGGCAACCGTTACGGCTTTTCTTAAAGCACAGATGGAAGAAACCAAAGCGAATTACCTGGTCGGGCAATTCGCCTTCGGCGATATCTCTCTTGCCGAATCTCTGCGGTCCTTGGAACTGTTCACTGCCCACGTGATGCCGGCCTTGGCGTCAAAGCATTGAAGTCAGGCGGTCGGAGCCTCAGTCCCACGCATCGTGTTCCGAGCGTGGACGCAAGAGCTACCTGGCTTCCCCATCGAAGCGCAGGCGGTCCCAAAGGCGTCACCCCCGAATGTTTTAATCGGGGGTCCAGGTCGGACTCGCCTGGATTCCCGATAGAAGCATTCGGGAATGACGGACTCTAAGAAGCGCGGGAATAGCTCTTTACGCCGTAGGCTGCGGTAAATCAAACCCGATATTTTCATGCTTGGACGCGCTCAGCATAAACACAAATGGCTCAGCCATTTAAACGAGCCAAACACGAGATGGACTTGATTGCCTTGCATTACGAATGGAAAGGAAATAACAGACAGTTAACTCGAACTGACACGGCGATGTTGGATTAAACTTGGCATAGGGAGGCTTGTACAATGGAAAGAATCGGCTTTGTCGGAACCGGCGCGATGGGCAGCGCCCTGTTGTCGCGATTGAAATTGGCGAACGTCCAAGCAACTGCCTTTGACATCGCCCCTGCGGCGATCGAAGCCGCACGCAAGGAGGGCGCAGAGATCGCAACCTCAGCCAAAGCGGTGGCGCAAGCTTCGACCATCGTCGACGTGGTCGTCCGCACCGACCAGGAAGTTTTGGACTGCACCCTCGGCAAGGATGGAATCCTGGAGGGCGCCGCACCGGGGACGCTGGTCTTGCTCCACAGCACCATCCGGCCTACGACCACCAAGAAAATTGCTCAAGCTGCCGCGGAAACCAGGGCCTATGTGATTGACGCCTGCATGACCGCGGTGCCCAACGTCGTCCGACAAGGGGGACTGACTTTCCTCGTTGGCGGGCAAACAGCGCTTTTCGATCGCGCCAAACCGCACTTGCTGCATATGGCCAAGGATGCGGTTCACATGGGCCCACTGGGCTGTGGCAACGTCACCAAGCTATTTAAAAACATGGTCACCGCCTCAGAGGCGCTGATTGTGTACGAGGCGCTGCAAATCGCCAAGGCGGCGGGCATCGATTACAAGGCCGCCCTCGATCTCATGCAAAAGACCAAGTCGCAGAATATCCTGGACCGTTGGGACACGCGGTTTGACCTGTCCGGCGGTGACTTGAAATTCCATGCCGGCGTCAATCTCTATGATAAGGATCTCCCCCTCGCCGCCGAGGTGGGAAAAGCCCTCGGCGCCGCTATTCCGGTAACCGAGCAATTGGCCCAATTGGGGATCCGGTTGAACGGGGGAAAATGTAGTATCTGATTCGCCGTTCCTGTAGACCGGACTCTGCGACGCCGTCGAAACCAAGCGCCCGATCGATGAGAAAAGAAACCTACCGGGGCCATATAGTGGAGCTCACTTCAGAAAAAACCGACTCCGGAGAATGGCTAGCCCGGGCAACCATTCTTATCGAGGACGGTAAAACAGATAAGAAGATTCCGATCTTGGGCCGGCGCCGCGCCACCTTCGATACCCGGCGGCAAGCCGACTCCTACGCCATGGAG
>DAIRFP010000313.1:0-5202 GCA_036794995.1 Thermodesulfobacteriota bacterium
CAGACAATTCCGGATACGTCACAGGAAGTCGACTGGATTACTTCCAAAGCGTAAGCAGCAACACCCCGCCAACTATCATGGCAGCGCTGAGAACTATCCTTAACGTGACGCGCTCGACGTCACGCAAAAACAACGCGGCCAGGATCAGCGAGAAGAACGGACCGGTGCTGGCGATCGGAATCACCACCGAAACCTTGCCTAAATCCAGCGCGTAGTAGATGCACACCATGGCGAAGCTGATCGTTATGCCGGCGGCGAGAAACCACCAGAAACACTGCCGGTTCATCTTCCAGGTTTGTTGACTCCTTTCGACGTACCAGAGAGTCAAAATCGAAACGACAAAAGATGAAGTCGCCGTCACCGCTGCCGCGAGAAACGGGTGCGGCACCGCAGCGAGACCAAACTTGCGTACGACTTGAGTCGCCCCTGCCAGTGCCGAAGCGGCGATCGGATACCAGAGGAAAACCGCGGACCCCGCGAGTTTCATCGACCCATTGCGCCAGGACAACAGCGTAATGCCCGCGATGATCATCAACGTGGCGACCATGATCGGCACGGTCAATTTCTCGTCGAGAAAAATGATCGCCATCATGGCGCTGAACAGGGGTGTGGTCGCGCGGATCGGATCCGTAATCGCCACGCCCAGGGCATCGATGCCTTTGTAGGAGAGCAAACGCGTGAGCCCGGGTTGAAAGAGCCCGACCGCAGCAAAGATCAAAATCGCAGCGCTGGTCAAAGACGAGAGCGGCACGAATAAAACCGATACGCCCCAGAGGAAAACAATATTGATCAAAAGACCGCTGATCACCGCGGTGGCCGGATTGGAATAACGCAGCGCCTTTTTGGTGAGCATGTTATGCAAGGCAAACAAGAAAGCGTTAGCCAATGCATAAAACTCAGCAGGAATGCCAGTCATATGGAGTAAATCGGGTGATGAAGAAAAATTGATTGGATAGGGTTGACTCGTCGATACTTGGCTGTTCGGGAAAGCAACCCGAGCTATACAGTCTTTGGCATTAAAGGGCAACGAGAGGATCATGGCTTGGCCATCGCATCCCTCCGAATAAATCAGAAATTGACACCGCCGTATCGGTTCGATTACCCTCTAGTTGCGGTAAGGACCCCGATTCTTTCGGTAGCCCTGACTATTCATGAGTCGAGAAAAAACATCACACACCGCAAACGAACGGTGAGCCATGGAGGGCGATGGCCTCCCCTTCGGGGATGTCAGATTGCATATCTCAAATGGCAAACTTGAAATCTGAGATTTGCGATTTGACATTCCTCGCGTAGCGAGGACAAGGTCCATTGCCATCGACCCGGAAGGGCTGACCGTTCGTGATGATCGCTTCAGTGTGAACAATCAGGGCTAGCAACTCATGCCGAGCATGATTCTCAATTCGTCAGAATAACAAAGCGCCAAAGATCAACGCCATGAGAAGATTCGTAATTATCGGTTTGGCAGTGTCGTTGTTTTTCCTTGGCGCTTATTCCTCCTTCCGAAACTCTCAGCTCGGCAGCTGTCTCGCGTATGCCTTTGGGGGGTTTCGCGAAGTCGCACAGGATCGTTCGGAGCGCTTTCTCGGCAAGGTTCACGAAGATATCGCCCGCTGCCGCGGCGGCGAGGCGGCGGTAACATGGCGCGCCACTCCATGGGTCGATTGGCAGCAGTATAGGGCTACGGGCGCACAGGATAGTCGATCCGCTGGCTTATTGAGCCGCCTCGGATTTTTGAGCCCCAACAGCCGCGGCATCGCCGGCGCGCTCCTCGATATGGAATACCAACGCATCGAACTTTTGAAATTCAATTTATTCGACAATAGCGGAACCTTCGAAGAGTATATTCGAGGGCGAGGCGAAACAGCCGGATCCGCTATCAGGGTTTGGCCTCAATTTCGTTTGCCCAGCGGACATCCCTCTTACTCGAACGTCGGCAGCGACGGCCGGCAACGGTGCCGGGGAGAACTAGTCCGCTTTCGTCACCTGACCGGCCTATGCAACGACATCGACAATCCGTTAATGGGCTCCACCGATCAGCCCTTCGCCAGGAATAGCCAGTTCGACGCGACTTTCCCGGATCTCGGCAAGAACCAAATTGTAAAGAACCGCCACGGCGAGCGCCTGGGCCTATTAAAACCTGACCCTCAGGTGATTAGCCGAAGGCTCTTTAGCCGCGCCCAAACGCCGAACAACAACTGCAATGATGGTCACGGGCTGCCTGGCTACACGCCGAGCGCCAATTGTGATTACCAAAAGGCGCCGGTGTTTAACGTTCTCGCTGCCTTTTGGATTCAGTTCATGACCCATGATTGGTTCTCCCATCTAGACGAAGGCCACAATCAATCTGAATCGATGATGATGGGTTGTAGTACACGGCGCGTCGATGGCGCAGTGAAACCGCTAACGGGCAAGGAAATAAGACAGCTTGGCTGCCGGCCGGAGGACCGCATCGATAAAAGTGACGTCGCTGAGGATAGTCCTCCCGCGAGTTTTGCAACGGGTAACACAACGTACTTGACGCGAGCGCACAAAACGACGCTCAACAGGGTCACCGCATGGTGGGATGCTTCGCAGATCTATGGTTACAACGAGACTTCACGACGGCGCGTGAGGCGCGATCCTCGCGACCCGGCGAGGTTGCTTCTCGTCTTCGGCGATAGCCCGACGAAGGCAGCCGTGGGCTACCTGCCCGTGTTGCGGCCCTCGGATCCCATGAATCCGCAGTGGTCCGGTCAGGAATCCGTAGCTTTCCCGGACAATTGGAATGTCGGCTTAAGTTTCTTCCATAACATTTTTGCCCGTGAACATAATATTTTTGTGGAGGTCTTTCGCAGGCAGGCCGCGACCACGCCCGAAGGCGACTCCGGCTTGCGCAATCCTGCCATGCCCGAGGTCGTCATCCGATACAAGGACATCACCTCGGACGAACTATTCGACGTCGCCCGCTTGGTGATCGCAGCGGAGATTGCAAAGATCCACACCATCGAATGGACCCCCCAGCTGCTCTACAATGAACCCGTGTACCTCGCCATGAACGCTAACTGGAGCGGTCTGCTCGCCAGGCATGCGTTGGTGGCGGACGCGCTCGAGAAAGTCTTAGCTGGCTTGGGAAAATCGCAAAGCGGGAAGGAGGCGACCGCATGGACCTCTGCCTTTGCCGCAGGCCCGGGCATCTTCGGCTTGAGCAACGACCAACCGGACGTGAATGGCGGGATCAACCACTTTGGTTCGCCGTTTAATTTTCCCGAGGAGTTCGTGACCGTGTACCGGCTTCATCCGATGGTTCCCGACCTCCTGGAGTTGCGCGAGTGGCAAAATGATCCGAATGTAATCCGGCAAAAACTCCCCATGATCGAAACCCTGCGCGGCAAAGCAACGCAGGCAATCCAACAATACGGCCTCGCCAACTGGGCGCTCTCCATGGGACGGCAGCGCCTCGGCCAGTTGACCCTGCAGAATCATCCCATGTTCCTCCAGAACCTCAGCATGCCGCGTCTGAAGAGCGCCACGGGCAAGATCGACGTTCCGGCCCTGGACATTATCCGTGACCGGGAGCGTGGCGTACCGCGCTACAATGAGTTTCGCCGCCAGTACGGCCTAAAGCAGCTAACCCGCTTCGATGATTTCATTGACCCCCGTGTGCCGAAAGATTCGGCGGCACGGCGTGAGCAACAGCGCCTTGTCGGCGTTCTTCGTGATGTCTACGGACAACATAGGTGCGATGCGTCCAAGGTCATCACGAAAGCTCAGCTTAACGACGACAAGTCCGCAATCAACGACTGCTTGGGACATGCGAGCAGCAGCATGGTAGACAACATCGAGGATGTGGACACCGTAATCGGCTGGTTAGCAGAATTCGCCCGGCCGCATGGCTTTGCGATTTCCGAGACCCAATTTCAAGTATTCATCTTGAACGCCTCACGCCGCCTTTTTAGCGACCGTTTTTTGACTTCGAGCTTTCGCCCTGAATTTTACACTGACTTGGGCGTTAGGTGGGTCATCGAAAACGGTCCCGATGGCAGGATCATGGAGAAAGGCAAAATCAACGGTCACGAGATGGAAGTGTCACCCCTAAAACGCCTACTCCTGCGGACGCTTCCGGAACTGGCCGCCGAACTCGACCTCGTGGTCAATGTTTTCGATCCCTGGGCCCGGGACCGTGGCGAGTACTATTCCCTGCAATGGAAGCCGCGGCCAGGCGCCGAGACCGACGAGGTGTTCAAAAGATAAGCGTGTACTGGTATGCTTGAAAGTTTTCGCGGCTTGCGCAAATGTTCCGATACATGAAACATCTCGGATTCGGATATTCCTCCCGCCAAGGCGCAAAGAACGCGAAGTTCGGATAAATATTTTTTCCTTTTCTTTGCGGCCTTTGCGTCTTTGCGCGAGATATTCCGATTCTTTTGGTTGCGGCTTCGCCGCGCTACGGTAGCGAGCTCGAGGCTGCGTATCGGAGTTCGAGTTCGAATCCCTGGTTCCTTACTCCGGTAAACCGAAGCGCATGAGCCCAGCCAGGGCTTCTCTGGCCACCGCTGTCACTGCTTCAGTTTGCCTCAGCCAGTATCACATCAGCGGCCTTCTCGCCGATCATGTAGACCGCGCTGACGATAAAGAAACCGGGAATTCGGGGAAATACTGAGGCATCCACGACGCGCAGACCGCGCGTTCCATGGACGCGAAAGTCACTGCCGAGCACGCCGCCAGTTTCCCGGGGTCCGATGGGGCAAGTGCAAGAGGCGTGATGCCCCCAGGCGTTATTGCGTACGAACTCGCGAAGATCGTCGTCCGATTGAAGATGTTCTCCCGGCAGTTCCTCCGCGGCGATGAGATTTTCGTTCTTGAGCTTGGCGGTCATCCGCCGGACGAATTGCACGCCTTCTACCACCGCCTCCAAGTCCTCGCCGCTTGAATCGCTGCCCTCATCGAAGTAGCGAAAATTTATCTGCGGCGTATCACGGGGATCCGGCGAACGTAAAGTGACCGAGCCGGCGTTGTTG
Organism: Thermodesulfobacteriota bacterium; assembly: GCA_036794995.1. Lineage (GTDB taxonomy): Bacteria > Desulfobacterota > Binatia > UBA9968 > UBA9968 > DAIRFP01. Next base: position 4,998 of record DAIRFP010000313.1, read on the forward strand.
CGGGTGTGCGCTTTCAACACGATCCAGGTCAGATAGTTGTGGTGATCCGACACGAGCCTGGAATAGCCCGGGAAATATCCTTCAAAGCGCGCCACCAACGCCAGACAAAAGAGATCGGGGACCAGCCGCGCCGCTTGTGATTTTTTGATCACCACGAGCATCCCGCCATTGGTGATGTAAGCGCCCTTTCTGGTGCGCGACCACC
>DAIRFP010000070.1:0-20081 GCA_036794995.1 Thermodesulfobacteriota bacterium
ACCATCTGAGGACGGTCGGCGCTCTTCTCCTGAAGAAAAGAGATCTTACGTTTTGCTTCCTTCCAGCACAGCAGCCCTTGGCGGATGTAACCGGGATTTAGTTGTAAGGTCTCACATATATTCTCGAAGGAAAAAAGCCACTCGCTATCTGTCTCTAGAATCCAGTCTTCCGCCTCCCGGAATAGTCTCTTTTCCCGTTGTGTCTCTGCAAGGAGATAGATCTGGAAGCACTCAACGGCATCTTGCAGCACCGCCAGCATGAGCTTTTCCTCTCCCTCGCGAATGTCCTTCTTGTATACTCTTTCAATGGTTCCAGCATCAGCCGGGTCTATTGAAATCCACCCGTCAGTTACCTGACCTTGGTCATAGGTGGCTTTTCTCCGCATTCGCTCTCTCCTATCTCAGTTATTTTCCGCCGGTCCCTCGCACAGTGTCTTACATAGTGTTCCAGGGGATAGGGCGGCTGTCTTGCTCGGGAAGGTTAGGCATATCGGCGTACGAGCCAAGAGGCCACAACGAGGCAAAACCCGAAAAGTAGAAAATAGCTTACTGCATCCATCCGTTGGCTCCTCCCGTCAAACGGAAAGAGCAAGCCAGAGGCCGCCATGAAGCGGAGAGAAAAGGTACGCAGACTAAGAGGAACTGCCTAAAAAATCTTCGTCTGGGAAGCCCTAAGATGCCTCAGTTCAATAGGTGATATCCGGCAACGGGCGAATTCGCCCACCGGCTGAGGTTGATTCATCGCGCGCTGTTGTACTATGGGATTGATATCTATCATGTTCGCCAGACGCTCCCCGACTCAAACACCGTGTAAATATTAGTAGTAGCCGCGACGTTCGCCTAGGGTCGAAAACCCTTAGATCGGGCTTGCTAGAGCAATTTGACTGTTCAACGGCGAGTGGCGAAAATACTTTCGCCAGCATAAATGGAATGAAGAAAGATAAAATGCCCCCGGCGAGATTCGAACTCACGGCCCCAGGATTAGGAATCCTGTGCTCTATCCTACTGAGCTACGGGGGCACAAGGACCAGTAAATTAATTTTGCTTTCAATGCCTGTGGTGTTTCTGTTATCATTTTTTGCGCAGAGCGGTCAAACCTCGGGCGTCGTTTAGACCTAGAATGTACTTTAACAGTTTTCGCCAAAGGAAAGGACTTCTGACAGCGCTGGCCGTAACGGGCTTACTAATTTTAGGCTGTGCTGCCTCGGAAGGTCCCTTGACTATCAATCTTCATAATCCCACGACTGGCGTTCAGCGCACATGTGCGGCGAAAGAATCATCTTCAAAGGATGTTAGCGCGCTTTCCAACGCGGTGGAGACCTGTGCAAGACAGCTGGAAGCTCGCGGATTCGTCAGAGGCGATAGTCGTTAACCTGGTCATTCACTCCAACTTCTGCTCTACTTTTATTGACTTACCGCGCCATTCCCGTTATTAAGTAAGGGTTTTCATCCGCCAGCGAGCCGTTAGCTCAGGCGGTAGAGCATCTGCCTTTTAAGCAGAGGGTCGCTGGTTCGAATCCAGCACGGCTCACCATTCGTGTCCCCGTCGTCTAGCCTGGCCCAGGACACCGGCCTTTCACGCCGGCAACACGGGTTCAAATCCCGTCGGGGACGCCACCAAAGGACTGCAATCACCAAGTCATTCATCAGACACCTACGGATTCTGCCGAGTAAACGCTAACGAATGTTCGTGGACTGGTCGTGTAAAACTGGGATTACCAGTTGAAGGAAAGGGCCAAGCCTCTTTTCAGAGATTTTGTCGTATGATAAGAATTCGACCAATAGTTATACTGCCAATTCTGATGCTCCCCCGAGGGCCTGTAACTTGGAGTTCCCTGGGTGAAGTTCTGTCAATCTGTCAGCTGGAGAAAGAAGACTTTATGGGCATATCGAGCACAGAGTTCATAAAAGAAATTCAACAGATGGTGCGTCGAAAGCATTCCAAGGACCATCCTATCATTGGCTTAATCGAGGAAGGCAAATTAGACCGTCAGCAACTGAAGGGATTTGTCGGGCAATTCTATCTCTTCTTCCCGAAGCCCTTTCCCAAGCCAATCGCCGCCATGCTGAGCCGATGCCCCGACGATCCGGAGCTCGAAAAGATGTGGATCGAAAATGTAGTCGAGGAGGGGACAGGGGAGATCACGGGCACGGATAGCCACAAAGGACTATTCATTCGATTTGCCCAAGCGTGTGGTTTTCGGAAAGAAGAGTTGGATCGAGTACAGCCGACACCGGAAACTTGTGCGTTTTTGGATTGGCGTGAGCTACTCATGTATCAGCGATCATGGCTCGAGCTTTACGCGTGCCAGGGATTCTGCCTTGAGGGAACTGCTAGTGAGCGAATGACCCGCATCGTAAATGGACTGACGAAACACTATGGATTCCATCGTGACTCGGAAGATATCCGCTACTGGACCTTGCACATGGGTGTGGACGAAGAGCATATGAAAGTCGGCCCTTTAGCTGTTGAACGCTATGCGGTAACCGATCATCAGCAAGCACAGGTGCGGGCCGCCGTACAAAAGACCCTGGACCAGTTCTGGTTAGCCTTTGATGGTATCAATCGCGCGTTTGTCGACCGGGATCCGCTCTACGCCCAATGGCGCAGCGGAAATTAGGGAGGATTTTTTCATGAAAATGGTAGACCTGTCTCGCGTGATTTATGACGGGATGCCGAAAATTCCCGTGCTGCCTGATGTGCACGTGCAAAAGTTCTTCAGTCTTGAGAAGGGGCATCCCTTGAACGTGACAGAACTTTCGTTGCCGTGTCACGCGGGCACGCACGTCGATGCGCCGATTCACATCGTTCCCAATGGAAAGTCCATCGAAGAGATCCCGCTTGATGCTTTCGTGGGGGCGGGAGCTGTAATCGGAGTGAAGAAAAAAGGTGGCGAAGAGGTTACCGCTAATGACCTGGAGAGTTCCGGTGTATCGGTGAACCGAGGTGATATTTTGATGCTGTATACGGGTTGGGATGAAAAGTTCGAAAGCCCGGACTACAACCTGCACCCGTATCTCTCCGTAGACGCGGCGGAATGGATGGTAAAAAAAGGCATCAAGATGTTCGGCATCGATTGTATTACCGTCGACCTGCCGACGCCGCTTAGGCCCAAGGGTTTTGACTTTCCCGTTCACAAAACGCTGCTCGGTAACGACGTGTTGATTGCCGAGAATGTTACCAATCTGGCCAGTATCATCGGCAAAAAAACCCGAATCTTGGCCTTGCCACTGCGCGTAAAGGGCAGCGACGCGGGTCATGCCAGAATCGTCGCGGAAATATTGAACTAAACCTATGACACTGACAAAACCGATTAAGGGAATCATTGGCGCTTGCCTAACGCCCTTCGATGAGAACGACCGGGTGAACTATAAAGCGCTGGAGAAAGAGATCGACTTTTTGGTAACCGACTGTGATGCGGTTACGATTGCGGCTGTCGAGGCGGCCGAGTACACCATGCTCTCACGGGATGAGCGGCAAGAGGTCCTGCGGGTCGCCACGGAAATGGTGAACAAGCGAGTGCCCGTGATCCTCGGTTGTTCAAGCCCATCGCCTAGAGAAGTCATCGATTTAGCGGAGTACTCCGCTAAGGTCGGGGGCGACCTAGTACAGGTGCTGATGCCGCTCCGTCCGTGGGGTGGACAGCCGACCATTGCGGAGCTGATGGAGTTCTATACTCAAGTCGCATCGGCGAGTCCCTTACCGGTAACCTGCTATCATAACCCCGGCCCCGGTGCCGACCCGCCCCAAGATGCGTTCGTGAAAATCAGCGAGATCGACAATATTAGGTACTTCAAGGAGAGCTCAAGAGACATTACCAAAATTTCTCGATTAATCGAGCAAATCGACATCGCTGGACGCGGTCATTATTTCACGACGATGCAGCCGCTGCTGGTGACTTTGATGCTAGGCGGATCCGGCGCGACAATGCCGCCGCCGGGAACTCGCATCGGAGCTCAGATAGTCAAAGCTTTCAGGGCAGGGGACCTGGACACGGCGCGATTCTGGGCGCGCTGTTACGCGCTATTTCCAGGTAAATGGGCTGCTTATGGTCTGCCGCCGGTAATGAAATCCGCCATGAAACACTTCGGTGTCGACATCGGCGAACCGTGCCGGCCTTACGCCCCGGTGAGCCCGCGGGATCATGCACAAATCGGCCAGTTTCTCCGCCAGGTAGGGCTGATTGGTGAAGCCGGGCCAAATCCGCAGGGTCTAATCGACGCTCAGAATACGCTTCGGCAGGAAGATACATTTCTGCGCTAGAGTTTGCCAATCAATCGATAGTTTGGTTCTACACAATCAGCAAAGGGCCTGAGGGGTAGTCTATGGAATGGCTCAAGGACTTGTCGGACAAATTGGTTATTTGGCTCTTGTACAGAACTTCGGGATTCGGCAAGCAACTCACCGCAGATGGAAAACGGGAACAGAAACTTTGGCGCGAGCAACGAATTCGAAACCTCGAAGGATTGAAGTTGCGATCGACAGAGCGCTCTGGCGAGAAAAAAGGGAGCTTATCATAAGGTACCCGCTTAAACATGCAACTTCTATCCAACCGTAAGAGAATTGTTATCCTCGGCGGCGGCTGCGGCGGTCTTGTGGCCGCAACACATTTAGGCAGAAAACTCGGCAAACATCACGACGTCATACTTATCGATCGGCGGTCGGATCACGTTTTTATGCCGGCGTTTCTCTTTATCATGCTCGGGCGACGGCAGCCCAAGGATATCAGCCGAAGCCTTGGTCATCTCCAGAAGCGCAACGTAAAAGTTGTCCAGTCTGAAATCCTTGGGATCGATCCGTCACGCCAAGAGGTCACGGTCCAAAACCAAAAGATCAATTACGATTATTTGATCGTTTCTCTTGGACTGCAAACACGGCCGGATCTTGTGCCTGGATTCGCCGAAGCCTCCCTTCACCCCTGGGAAATGGAAACCGCGATTCGGTTGCGCGACGCGTTATCGTCATTCCGCAGTGGACGGGTCGTGGTCGGAGTTCCGCTCGGGCCTTATCGATGTCCCCCGGCGCCCTATGAAGCGCAATGGATGCTGGACGGTTATTTTAGGGAGCGCGGCATTCGCGACCGCGTCGAGATCGAGTATTTCACGCGTGAAGCCGAACCCACCGGCGAGGCGCACGACCCGGTGGTATGGATGGACGCAGAGAGCAAGCAGCGTAACATCAAACAGAATTACGAATTCGTCGTCCGCTCCATCGATCCCGAGAAAAAAGTTGTCCAGGGGCTCTATAATTATAATTTGCCTTACGACTTGCTCGTCATGGTGCCGCCGCATCGGCCAGCCCAGGTGTTACTCGACAGCGGCCTAGCCGATACGGAAACCGGTATTCGGGTCGACTACGACACCCTGCAAACAAAATGGGACAACGTTTATGCAATCGGCGACTGCGCCGATATGCCGGCTTCCAAGGCCGGTGGTATTGCGCACCAAGAGGCGCACACCCTCGCCCATAACCTAGCCGTTGAGATCACCGGGAAGGGCAGGCCCGTGGACCTATGGCTGCATACCATATGACTGCTCGCCTACGGTGCAGGACGCGCCGCTGCAAATCGCACAGTTTATCCCACCGGTTGGCCGCCGTTCGGTGTTGCTGATCCACGCACTTGGGGACCATCGCGGCTGATCTATTGGGCGAAGATCGCTTTTGAGAAGTGGTGGCTCTGGCGTTACTTTTGAGTAGGGGGCCGTTTTGCTAGACCAATGTTGACTGTGAGGGCGAAGGATTGGCGGGAGTAAGATGCAACAAGTAAAAGTTTACATAATATACCTTATCAGACGTTACCGGCTATGGTTTATTTCTTCGCCGGCTGACCCAGCTTCATCTCCAGCTCGGCAATTTGATGCATAATGTAGTTCGCTGACGGTGATTCTTGTTGGGTCTTTAATACCTGTCGATAAGCCGCAATTCCACCGTTGATGTCGCCAGTTTGAACGGCGCAACGGGCCTCTCCGAGATAGGCTTGGTCCGCAAAAGGGCCTTTGATATTTGCGGCATCGCGATAGTGGTTTATCGCCTCGGCGCAACGGGACTGCCGCTCATCGACCGTCGCCAAAGTTAACAGGCCGATTTGACGCATGAGCGATCCTTGATCCGTGCCGACGATGAATCGCTGAGCCGCATTGGCCGCCTTGGGTAGCTCATTCAAAGCCAGGTAGCTATTTGCTTCGTAAAGATGTGCCAAGCCGGCATACTTCGACCATCGATGTGCCTGAACCTTTTCTAGCCCCGCGATAGCCTCGCGATACTTTCCCGCGTGGTACTGCGTCATGGCTTGGCCGAACTCCTGCGCGGCTACAGAATCCTGACGTTCCTTGAAAGCGCGCCAGCCCCAGAGGCCGAGCAACAACAGGATGATAGCCGCGACACCCAGGAAAACCTTTACCCGGTGCGCTTGGTAAAACTCAAGAGCGTCTTCGGTGTGGGTCTGAAACCAATCCGGTTGTCGAAGTTCTTTGCGACTCAGTCGCTTGCTGGGCGAGGCCATTGAGATTATATGGGGAATCGAAAAAACTATCGGATTGCGAAGTAAACGGAGAAAAAGCTTGGCGAGAGACTATTGTTTATATTTGAAGTCTTCCGGAGCCATCTTCTCAAGAATCTCAGCCCATTTTTCTTTTGAGACGTTGGAAACGTTTTCCACGGCGGCTTCTTTAGCTTCGTCGCTTTGCTGCAGCACGCTGGACGCTTCAAGGACCGCTTTCGCAACATAAATTGGGCTCTTCGTTCGCAAAGCCAGTGCGATAGCATCGCTGGGCCGCGAGTCGATAACTAGCTCTCGGCCGCCGACATTGATGTGAACCAGAGCGTAATAGGTATTCTCCTTCAACTCGGTGATTTCCACGGAATCGACTAAACAGCCCACTTCGCCCAGTATGTTCTTGAGTAGGTCGTGAGTCATCGGCCGGGCCATTTTGATCCCTTCGATTTCAGTGGCCATGGCCGTCGCTTCCAAGAGACCGATCCAAATCGGTAAGTTAAGTTTATTCTCCGTGTCCTTAAGGATGACGATGGGTGTCTTAGTTACAGGATCCAGTGTCAACCCACCGACGGACATTTGAATCGTGTCTTCCCGTTTGGTCATGCCATTTCCCCTTCTGACTGGAACTCAGAAACATGCCCCGCTGTCAATATATCTCCGATTAGTGACGTCGGCGTCGCGCCAACAATCCGCACTCGCAACAGAGAGCCGATGTGGGTCTCCGATGCGGTCACGTTAACGATTCGATTGTCGCGGGTACGGCCCATGATTTGTTCGTGCTTAAGCTTCGATCTTCCGTCTACCAAAATCTCTTCCACGTTGCCAATTCTCTCTCTATTCTTTCTTATCGATATTGCTTTTTGTAAACTTTGCACTTCTTTCAAACGGTCTTTTTTGGTCTGTTGGGAAACGTCGTCTTGATATATTTTTGCCGACACCGTTTGGGGTCGCGGCGAATATACGAACGAGAAGATTTCATCATACTCCACTTGTCTGAGCATTTCTAGGGTATCGGCAAACTCAGCGTCTGTTTCACCGGGGAAACCGACTATGATATCCGTACTGAACCCTACTTTTGGGCAACGTTTTCTCAAACGATCCAATCGATTGAGATACCCCTCGCGAGTGTACCCGCGCCGCATGCGGGTAAGGACCGAATCCGAACCGGATTGCACTGGCAAGTGCAAATGTTCGCACAATTTGTCGAGGGTGGCGAAAGCTTCGATCAACTCCAGGGAAAGATCCTGCGGATGCGACGTCGTAAAGCGAATCCGCTGCAGACCGTCAATGGCATTCACATGGCGCAAGAGCTCGCCGAAGCTCGGTTCTCCGGGCGACATCTTCCCGTAGGAGTTGACGTTTTGTCCCAACAGCATGACTTCGATGACGCCGTGGCACGCCAGCGATTCAATTTCAGCGATGATCCTCGCGCTGGGCCGGCTCACTTCTCGCCCCCGCACGTGCGGCACGATGCAAAAGCTGCACACTTTGTTGCAGCCCTGCATAATCGTAACAAACGCTCTAGCCCCCTGAACCTGCGTTCGACCGTCGGAATCTTCCATGTAGGAGGAGTCGCGGTAAAAAGCGATCTCCACCGGGCGGCTTTCGGACACCTGGACTTGTTCTACCATCTGCGGCAGTTTGTGGATGTTATGCGTGCCGAAAACAAGATCGAGGTGAGGTATGCGCCTTAAGAGATTCGCGCCTTCTTGCTGCGCGACACAGCCACCTACACCGATAATGACGCCTTCCCGCCGCTCCTTTAATTCTTTCCATCGTCCGAGGGCGCTATAAACCTTCTGCTCCGCCTTATCGCGGACGCTGCAAGTGTTGAGAAGAACTAAGTCCGCCGTCTCGAGGCAGTCGGTCCGCTCGTAATCAGCCCGTTCCATTACCTGCGCGATCCGTTCGGAATCGTACTGGTTCATCTGGCAACCGTAGGTCTGGAGATAAAGCTTTTTCATGGAGCGATCAGATCGACGACCTTATACAGTTGATTGATACTGCGGCATTCCTCAGCAACATCGCAATGCGGCGCGTAGCGTGGCATTTCACTATCCCCTACCCCCCAGGTCATGCGGCTCTCGGGGTTGAGCCAAATGAGTTGTTTGGCCTTCTGTTGGATCTCTTTAAGAACCCATTCGTTGGGGCGATTGTAGTTGTTTCGGCCATCGCCAATGATCAGCACCGTGGTCTTGCCGCTGACGGCAGGGAAATAATTCTTGTAAAACAACTCGAACGCTCTACCAAAGTTGGAGTGCGAAAACACGTCGATCACATCGCCCTTGAGCGCGGCTTCGACGGCGTGATGGATCTCATGTTCTTCGAAAAGTCTCGTAACCTCGCCGATCTCACTGACAAAAACGAAGCTGCGAACCTTCGAGTAAAGATCCTGTACGGAATAGACAAATTGCAACATAAAACGAGAGGCGTTCAACACCGAATCCGAGATATCGCATAATATCATCACTTGCGGCTTGGTTTTCTTGCGCCGGTCAACCTCGATATGAAACGGTACCCCGCCGTATTGGAGGTTCCGCCGCAGGGTGGCTTTGACATTGAAACGACCCCGCGCCGCTTTCTTCCGTCGCACGGAGAGCCGATTTTTCAAACGTTGGGCCAGACGGGCGACTGCTTCGTTCATGCGCCTTATGTCATCTTCAGTGTAGAAGGAAAAGCTCTTATCGGCGAAGGAGCTGCGCTGACTGAGGTCATTCGGCTCCACGCCGCGTTTTCGCTGCTCCTGTTGAATAATTTCGCGCAACAGCCGATTGAGATCCCGCATCCGTTCATCCAGGTAGCGGATCACGTTCTGCAGATCTTCGCCGCTCTCAGCGAGCATTTGCAGCATCCCTTTGAAACGCTCCACGTCCGTATGAACGCGATCGAGCCCCAAGCGCGCCGCCATTCTGGTATAAGGCGTCAGCCGGAAACTGTCGGCAGCACCGGTTTCGGCCTCCTGGCTCGCCGCCTCGCGCAGCAGACGTTCCAGTTCGCCGCGGTTTCCAGTGAGCAGGGCCCGGGTGAGTTCAGACAAATCCCCTTCCATCTGCTTTAACAGTTTCTGAATCTGCTCGAGCATTTCCTGGAACTGCGACGGCGTTAGCCCGAGTTCCTCCATGATCCGTCGATCCAGCGCATCGATAGCTTGGCCGATGCCCAGGAAGAAAAAATCGAATAGCTCTTCGAAGGGTTTAACGTCGCTGGAGCGCTTGACTAGCGTCGTACGCAGGGCGTTGCGAAACAAATGGGGATCTCTGATGCCGACGAGTCCGAGGGCCCGGAAAGCGTCCATGTTCTCGGACAGCGATACGCGGACGCCATTGCGCCGCAATACATTGGTAAATTCGACAATGCGCTCTTCCATCTGTGAAAACCGCGGGCTCGGCGACTCTAGTGGAGATGATCCTTATCGCCGTCACCCGTGCTTGTCCCTTGCCGGGCCTTCCGTTCAGCGATATAGGCTTTGAGTTCCTGGTGGGCCTTACGAATGTCGGCTTCGTACTTCATTAAGGTCGAAAGCGTTTGCTCGACGATCTCGCTATCCAACTGCTTGATATTCAGCAAGGTCAGCGCCTTCACCCAGTCGAGGCTCTCGCTGATGCTGGGGGTTTTCTTCAAGTCCAGTTTGCGTAACCGATGCAGCAGGCGGACGACTTCCTTAGCCAGTTGCTCTCCGACGCCCGGTACCTTCAACTTGATGATCTCCATTTCCCGCTCGGAGTCGGGAAAATCCAAATAAAGATGGAGGCAGCGCCGCTTTAACGCATCGGACATTTCGCGGCTGTTGTTGCTGGTCAGCACGACCAACGGGATGTGTTTCGCCTTCAATGTACCAATTTCAGGAACCGTGATTTGAAAGTCGCTGAGCACTTCCAGGAGAAAGGCTTCGAACTCGGCGTCGGACTTGTCCACCTCGTCAATCAGCAGAACTGAAGGCCGTTCCGCGAGGAGCGCTTTTAACAAAGGTCGCGGGAGCAAAAAACGGTCCGAGAAAAATACGCCGTCTTGATTGGCTATGCAGTCGACTGCTTGCTGCAAGGTTTGAGTGCCATGGAGGACTTCGCCGATTTTGTCCTTCAGAATTTGCGTGTAAAGAAGTTGTTTGGCGTATTCCCACTCGTAGAGCGCCTTGGCTTCATCGAGCCCTTCATAGCATTGGAGCCTGATCAACTCCATCCCCAGCGCGCCCGCCAAAACCTTACCCAGCTCAGTTTTGCCTACTCCAGCTGGCCCCTCCACCAGAATCGGCTTTTGTAGTCGGGTGCCGAGGTAGACCACCGTGGCAACGTTCTTATTACAAATGTAACTTTGACCACCCAAGCCCGTCACGACTTCGTCCACTGACTGAAACATAGGGATCCTTTCCAAGAATTCGAAGCTAACACAAACAATCCTTAACGACAATGAGCCTTTAGCAAGCATGTTTGCAGAAACGCCAGGCTTTCTGTAAACGATAGGTGTGTGCACGCTGGCGCTTTACTTTCGTATGGTTGAGCATTGCCCAATAATAGTTGCGGCGAATCGGGACGAGCACTATGACCGACCTTCCACTCCCCCCGCCCTCTGGGACACGGACCCTCGGATTCTCGCCGGCAGGGACCTCCGGGCCGGGGGCACATGGCTTGGAGTGAACGAGTACGGACTTTTGGTGGGGATTCTGAATCGCCGTTCCGGCCGTGAGCCGGACCCCTTGATCCCTACGCGCTCGCGCGGCTTACTCTGTCGGGATCTACTCAACCACGAATCCGCCGCGGCCGCCGCTGAGTTCGTCAGAATGGAAAAAGACCCATACCAACCATTTACCCTCCTTTTCGCCGATCCCGGTACAGCCTGGATTGCATACAACCTCCTCGGGGAAATTAAGACGCTTAGACTCAACGCGGGGTTACACGTCTACAGCAACGGGAGCGAGTTCGATGTGCGGTCGCAGAAAGTCGATCGCGCCTATGCGAGGTTCGCTCAAGTTGTTGAAGGATTACCACCGAACGGCGATGATAAATCCGCCTGGGTGAGTTCGCTCCGATCCGTGCTCGGCGACCACACTTCAGGCAACGGTTCCAGCGACCCCAGGGACGCAATCTGCGTGCACGGAGACATTTCCGGCACCGTTTCCTCCAGCATCATATTCTACTCCCAATCCGAACACCGTTTTTATACATTCACCAGCCCTGGTCCACCTTGCCAGACAGTCTTCGGCGAAGCCGTCGCGCTGAATGTCCGATGACTGAACGCCATAAGATAGCCCAGGCAGCGACAATCCTTCTACTCCGCCCCCTAGACGAAGCCAAAGGTTTCGAAGTTTTTCTCACCCGTCGCCCGGATGGAATGGCGTTTCTCGGTGGTTTTTATTGCTTCCCCGGCGGTGCCCTACGGAAGGACGACTGCTCGGCGGCGATGCTCGCTCGCTGTCACGGTTTGTCGCCAACCGGGGCACGAAAGATCCTCGGCGCGCACCTATCACCCCAAGTAGCGCTGGGTCTATGGGCCGCTGGCATAAGGGAACTCTTCGAGGAGGTGGGGATTTTGCTCGCGGTCAACAAATCAGGACAACCTTGGGTAGCAGCAGGAGATCATAAAAAAGACTTTGCTGACAAACGCGCTGCCTTGCTTGAAAAAACCTTGAGCTTCCGATCTCTGCTCGAAAGCAAAGACTTGCTGTGCGATGCTTCTAAACTGACCTACTTCTCCCACTGGCAGACGCCGGGACAATTTGCGATTCGTTTCGATACGCGGTTTTTTCTCGTGGTCTTACCCGAGGGTCAGGTTCCTCTCTCAACCTCGCCCGAAGTCGTCCACAGCGTTTGGATCACTCCGGATCGCGCCCTCAAACTGTTCGCCGAAGATCAGCTACCGATGATCTTTCCAACCTTCACTTCGCTCCGCACGCTGGCTGACTTCGAATCCGTGGAGAGCCTACTTAGAGCATACGGCGCAAACTGTGCGTCGCAGCAAGATAAAGCCCAACTCCTTGGCTGGTAGTCGCTGCCGCCGCTTCTAGCCCTTATGATCGAGGGCCTTCCGTAACGTCTCCATTTGATTATTCAGGTGACGGACCATGGTACTCTCGGCGAGCTGTGGGTTTTTTTTGAGAAAGGCGTCCAAAATCTGGTCGTGCTCGCGCATCGAGTAGTCGAGTCGCTGCGGTAAATTGAACGCGAGAATTCGCGTCTTTTGAAGTTCCTGGCGCAATTGATCAATGAGCCGGTAAAGGCGTTGGTTACGGGCGATCTCGGCGATGAAGCGATGAAAGCTGCTGTTGGCGTCGAAGTAGCGCCTCAAGTCCCGCTTTTGACAGGCTTCTTTAAGAAGTTGGTGGAGTTCTCTTAAATGAGAGATCTCTTCGGTTTGCGCGTTCTCAACGGCCAGCCGCGCCGCCAGGCCTTCCAGCACGCTCGCAATCGTATAGTAATCTTGAACATCCTCGGGCGTGGGTTTGCTAACCACCACTTCATTGTTCGCTAGAAACGTCACGTAACCTTCAGCCTCAAGGGAACGCAAAGCTTCCCGGAGCGATACCCTTCCGACGTGCAGAGAAGCGGCCAGCGTTTCCTCCGAGAGTTTCTCCCCCGGAGCGAATTTCCCGTTGATGATCGCCTCCCGAAGCTTCTCGCTCAGAAGTTTGGTAAGGGATTTGAATTTCTTTTCCGCTCGACTGGGTCCACCACCGATCATAACTTTTTCTCCACCGAAAGCTGTTCCTTAGAGGACGACGGGGTTCTGCGCCGCAACAGTCTTTTCAAGGACTCCTGTACCTTCTGCAGCTGGCTCTTAACCGTAAAAAGATAAAAGTTGTCAATCCGCCTGAGACAAACCTGCTGGCCAATTTTCAGCTGTACGCTGTCTTCCCCCTGCGCCATAAGCAGGCGGCCACCTTGGTCCCGGATCAACGCCAGCGCGAGGGGCGAAAGAAAGCCGTCGGGTGTCACGTAGAGAATCGTAAACGTCTCGATTTGTCCTTCGTCGCTGATTACCGTCGAAGGCTTGGTCTTTTTCGGAGACTCGACAGGGAGCTTTAAAGCGAAAAGGTGCCCCGGGTTCTGGACCACCGGTGAGTCACTGCGCTCCAGGATCGTTACAAAATTATTGGTTGCCAGACCGCCGGTGCTCTGAGCGAGGCCGCGTTTGAACTCGCGGCTCCCTCGGATTTGCCCCCGAAGCCTTTTGGTTACTTCCACGACTTGGGCCAATCCACTGGCTCCGATCGGATGTCCACGAGCTTTCAAGCCGCCGGACGGGTTAATGGGTAACGGCCCTTCCAAAGAAGTTTTCCCCTCGAGGAGGGCTTCTCCACCTTTGCCTGGAGCAAAGAATCCCAAATCTTCGGTGCTGATAATCTCAAAAGGAGTGAAGGCGTCGTGGACCTCGGCAAAATCGATCCCTTGGGGGGAAGTCGCAGCCATCTGGTAGGCCCGGGTTGCGGCGATCTGAGTGGCCGGGAAGGCGGTAAAGGTGTCTCGCTCACGCAGGCTCAAAGGACCGGTCCCCTGACCTATTCCGGATAAACGCACGTCGGTTTTCTCGCTCGTTAGGACCACAGCCGCCGCCCCGTCGGTGATCGGCGCGCAATCGTAAAGCCGCAGCGGTGTGGCAACAAACTTACTTGCAAAATAGTTTTCCCGCGTGATCGCTCGCTGAAATTGGGCAAAGGGATTGCGGGCACCGTTAAAATGGTTCTTCACTGCCACACCGCAAAGAACGTTTTCCAAGCCCGTCTGAGACAGATGAAATTTTTGCCGGTATTTTTCGGTGATCATCGCCGCCAGTGCCGGCATGGTTGCGCCGCACTGACGTTCCTGTTTGTCGATGACCTCCGCCAGGATCCGCGTGGTGGCGCTGGTGCTGAGGTGGGTCATCTTCTCGCCGCCCAAGACCAAGACCCGGCGATAGTAGCCCGAGGCAATGGCCTGGAAGCCCGCTTGAAGAGCCGCAGCGCCGGCCGAAGAGGCTGTCTCGATTCGTACCGCCGGAATGCCGGTAAGACCCAGCGCCTCCACGATTTGCGAGCCGATGTTGCTATCCCCGGTAAACTCCTCAGGGTTCATGACTCCGATATAAAGGGCCTCCACATCGTGTTCCTTCAAGGCAGCCAGCGCCTCTTGCCCAGCCTGGCAAAAGATCTCGACGAGTGGTCTCGGATCCTTGCCGAACTTAGTCATGCCTATCCCCCCCACATATACCGATTGCATAGCGTTTTAATTTTATACCGCTGCGGGCCTTATTTCCATGACGGGACGTGTTGAAAGCCCGGTAGACTCAAATGATCGAATCATCGCCTCGGGCGACTGAGCTCAGAACTAGACTAGAATATCGCGGGACGATCGACGATACGAATGGATCAAGTTCATGTTAAGTGACTCGGCGGAACCGGTGACCTGCTAAGAAAACAACCGCGCGAATATTGACTTCGCATTCACGTTTGCATAGGTAATACTGTCAGCTTCCAATTTTTCTTAGGGGAGGATTACTATGGGACAAATGGTGACCTTCAAACGGCCCGATGGAAAGGACTGTAACGGCTATCTTGCTAGTCCTGCCAGCGGCGACAAAGCTCCGAGCATAGTCGTGATCCAAGAATGGTGGGGTCTAAACGATCAGATCAGAGGTGTCGCAGAACGTTTTGCGACTCTAGGCTACCGAGCACTGGTTCCCGACCTGTACAAGGGTAAGCTCGCCCTAGACGCCGCCGAGGCTAAACATCTGATGACCAACCTGAATTTCGGTGATGCGGCGACTCAGGACGTGCGGGGCGCATCTCAGTACCTCAAGCAGTCCAGTGCAAAGGTCGGCGTTGTCGGTTTTTGCATGGGAGGCGCGTTGACCATACTTGCGGCACTCTACGTCAAGGAAGCAGACGCCTGCTCTTCCTGGTACGGCTTTCCGCCCGAGCAAGCCGGCGACGTCAAGACTATCACCGTCCCTCTGCAGCTTCATCTGGCGGAGCAAGATGCTTCCTTTAGTCCCGACGGCGCCCGAGCCCTGGAATCCAAGCTAACAGAAGGCAAGGTGCCGTTTGAGTCCTACTGGTATGACGCCGGTCACGCCTTCGGCAATGAGACGGGCGCAAACTACAATGCCCAATGCGCCAAGCTCGCTTGGGACCGCACCACCGAATTCTTCGCCAAGCACTTGAAATAAATCTCGACCATTTGTCCGAGAGCATTTAGGCTCTCGGACAAATGCCAACCCTTAAAAGACAATATGATGCAGAAGTCAGTCGTGCATCGGCGCGCTCTCTCGTAGGCAAGTCCCGTCTCGCGGAGAACAGTTCGGTCACGCGCGGATGCCCGAAAGCGCCAGCTGCCGGTCCCGGCCGCCCGTTCAGCTCGGCCGCGATCTAAAGTAAGATGTAACATTTTCCTTCACTCGCTGTTAGGACAATTACCGACACTTTTATCAAACACAGCTTCGCCATCGCCTTGGTTAACGTTGCTTGATACTCGAAAAGTTTCGATTTTATTCTGCCTGGAACAAAAATGTGATTCTAGGCAAATGGCATACCCCTTGCTCAATAGCAAAGCATGGGATGGATTTGTGAACATTGCGAGGTGCCGTTTGTCGGTTTGGCTCATCGGGTAAGAAGCGAGGAGTCCGGGATCGTCTTGCTAGATCTCATCGTTTGTCACCACTGCTACATGGCGGCAAGGCAACTTGGTCTTCATACCGAAGAAGTTCGTGGTCAATCCGTTGTGGTGCCCAATGGCGAAATGAAGAAAGGCTGAGGACCGGGAGAATCCGGAGCGAGTAACGCCATTGTCTCATGTGTGAGAATCTTTTTTCTGCTTTCTCGACCCTCCTTTGAGAAATACCCCCGACCCCGCTCCTCTGAAAGATGACCTGCAGCAGGCGACCAATGGGATATGCATATCTGCTTGCGGAGTCCAGCGCAGAGGAAGCTCGTTCCGAAACAACTTTGCGGATTATTATACTAAATCTCAGAAGTGGGACCAGCAGGCAGCTTGCATGCCCTAGCTCGGCCAAGCCGAATCCCTTCTCGTTAACCAAAAAAAAGGAGGGGCGACCCGACCTGTCGCTCCCCCCTTTGAATTACTCGCGTGACGGACTAATTACCAACGGTTACGGCCGCCGGTACGCTCTCCACGACCACCACCACCGCTATTATCGCGCTTCGCCATTGGCTTAGCTTCGTTCACTGTCAGTGTGCGCCCATCGAGTTGCGTGCCGTTGAGGGCGTCGATGGCCTTCTGGGCCTCGCTGCTCGATCCCATCTCGACAAAGCCGAACCCCCGGGACTGTCCCGTGAACTTATCTGCGATCACGTTGGCCGATTCCACGGTCCCGTGTTCCGAAAAGATTTCTTGCAGTCGCCCTTCGGTTACTGAATAAGGCAAACCGCCAACATATAATTTACTACCCATGTTCTCCTCCTATAAGAGAATGTTTAGTGTCTTTGACCCTGAGAAATAGACTGCCAATGGGGCAGAACATGGGCTGCTTGAAGTTTAAAACCACGCTCTGGTCGGATTGTCCGTTAGGTATCGTTTCGCAAGGAGAGACTGATTAGAGGCCTTCGCTTTCTATCGTCCGCTTTCAGAAGGCCCTATACTGAAGTGGATGATGGAGTGTATGCACTGTACTAACTAATGTCAATAGTGCCTTTCACTTACTTCTTGACACCGCCTTTTGTTTCCCTATATTACGCGCAAGCAAGGGCGACATGCCTTTGCGCTACAAGTTCTTGCCTGCAACGGTTAGTCGGGAAAATCAAGAAGGGGGTCAGGACTATGGTTGAGGTAAAGAATTTCTTTCAGGAAGTCGAGTCTCACCCTGGGATTCGTAACTTTAAACTCTGGAACACCGAACTTTCCACCTTTTGGATCATCAGTTCCGACCCGAAGGTGCAGGACGACATGCATTATCACGAAAACGACGACCATATCTTTATGGTTTTGGAGGGAGAAGGACTGGTACGCACGCCCCATAAAGAGTATGCAATGAAGCAGTTCGACATCGTCATTCTTACGGCTGGACAACCCTATCAGCTCTGTAACACCGGCAACGGTCAATTACTTCTGCTCGGGGCCGGAAACTCAGGCGCCGACGGCAAGGCCAGAACGCGCGTGCCAAGGATAGCAAGCCATCTGCCGGTGAGCGAACCGATTATTGCCTAGCGCGCTCTTCACCCGAAGAAGAGGAGGGAAAAAGAATGGGGTCGAACAGAATCAAGCCAAGGTGGTTTGGCGATCTTGCCGCCCTCGCCGGGTTATTGTTTCTTTTGCCGTTGCCGGCTTTTTCGCAAACTGCCTTTTACCAGGGAAAGACGATCACTCTTCTTCAATCTACACAGGCCGGCGATACTTCGGACACCATGACGCGGGCGGTCGCGCCCTTCTTCAAGAAACATATCCCCGGCGAGCCGACCATCAAGTTTGAGTTTATGCCGGGAGGTGGAGGGACGAAGGCCGCCAACCAAATCTTCAACAACGTGCGACCGGACGGCCTTACGGTCGGCCGCATCGGCGGTGGCCTGGTAGCCAATGCCGTGCTGCGAGAGGCAGGTGTTCTCTACGATCTCAACAAGCTCATCTATCTGGGCTCCGCACACAGCACCTACCACTGGGTATTTCTAACCAGGGGCGAGGCAGGTTTCAAAAGTCTGGAAGCCTTGCGTTCGGCCTCTAGCGTTAGAATCGGCGCCCAGGCGGTGGGGCATTCCAACTATTTCGTGGGGCGACTGTTTGCTTATCTGGTTGGGCTCAAGTCGCCAAACTTCGTGGTCGGCTATTCCGGCAGCGAGCTAGATATCGCATTGGCCAGAGGGGAATTGGATGGCCGAATCAACAACGCCGATACCTTGCTGCGACGGAACGCAGAGTCGATAGCAAAAGGAGCCATAGATCTGCACGCGATCATGGAAGTGCCCAAAGGACTCAAGCAGGCTGGATTCGAGCGCCTGCCGGAGTTCGAGGACTTTGCCAAAACCGAAAAGGAACGCAGATTGTTGCGCATGGTGAGAGATTTTCGGCAGGTCGGATCGCCTTATATACTCCCGCCTGGGACGCAGCCCGAACGGGTAAAGGTTCTCCAAGAAGCAATGGTCAAAACGTTTAAGGATCCGGAGTTTCATAGGGAGTATAGGAAGCTCGTCGGCGAAGAACCGACCCCGGTCATGCCGGACGAAATGGAACGACTCATTAAAGAACTTCCCAGAGATCCGGAAATCGTCGAGCTGTTCAAGAAAATCAATGCGGCCGAGCCTTTGCCGCCCCGCTAGACGCGACCGGAGCGTCTCGCTGATCCATCCCCACCCCCTTAACCTGGATACCGTTTTCCAACGGTATGACGGACGCTGTCCGTCACCTGGATGCCCGCCGGAGTTTATCCTGAGTAGTCGAAAAGCGGGCATAACAGACCTTCTCTTCGCCTGATCACCCCAACCGGCTCCTTTGAAGTATTCCCTTAGCGTCGTTGCGCTCGTAGGGCCGAGTTTTAACCCGGCCCCTACTCAACATTTCCTTACTTATTTCCCGCCAAGATTTCATCCAGTAACTTCATCGCCGGATTGAGATTTTTGGTGTCCGGATCGTCGGTGTCGAAATAACTCATTTTGTCGCGGCGCTGCTCGTCGGCCGGGATATGCTCCTTCGGAACGTCCACGCGTCGCGAATTTCGCGGATCGCCGGGCTGCGATATTACTTTTTGAAATAGCGTCTGGCCCTCGGGCGACAACAACCAGTTGATAAAAACTTTGGCGGCGTTCGGATGCGGCGCGCGATTCAGCAGGGCAAGCGAGCCGAATGCCGACGACAAATTAACCCCTTCCTTGAAGTGGTAGGGACTGAACTCATCCACCGGCAACCCCTGGTTTTTTGCTTTATAGACCGTTCCACCTTGTATCGGCATACCCACGGCAAATTTCCCCGTGCCAAGCCAGTCAACGGCTTGACGAAGATCGGCGGTTAAAGTGACCTCCATCTCGCCGAACAGACGGCGGAGATATTTAGGACCCAGTTCGGAGTAATAATAAAGAAACTGCCAGGGAATCCCTGCGCCGCGAACTTTGCGAATGTCGGTGGAAAGAATCTTTCCCTTCAGTTTGGGATTGAGCAAATCCCAGTAGCTCTTGTACTCGCGCGGGTCAAGCAATTGGGTGTTATAAGCCGCGCCGGCGCCGGCCGATACGTTGCCCTCGTAGACTAAAATATATTGACCTTCTTTATCGGCGTACTTCTGTTTGCCCTCCCACCATTTTGTGGGATCCGTCACCTCCGGCAGGATCAACGCCGACTTAATCGGGTCGAGCATTTTTCCCTGATAAAGAACCTGAAACAGCGAATTTCCACCACCGTTGTAAACGTCGACAAGATATTTGCCGGCCCGCCGCTCCGCTGAAATACGCTGGGTAAGGTCGGTTCCGGCACCGGTGATGTGAGTTATTTTGATCTTGGGGTAGGTCTTTTGAAATACCCCGGAATCGATAATAGCTCCGTAACCGCCGATAGAGACTGTGACCTGTCCTTCCTCCTCAGCCGCACGTACCGTTTGATTCCACTCAGCTTGCCATGATGCTTTCGACTCGGCGGCAAGGATGGGTCGGATAGGACCAATAAGCTGGCAAACTAA
>DAIRFP010000070.1:20181-22538 GCA_036794995.1 Thermodesulfobacteriota bacterium
CCGCAGGCATCGGCGATGGCGTTGGCAATCGCGGCTGCCGTCGGAACGTTGGGGTTCTCCGCGATTGCCTTGCCGCCGAATGGCGTCGGGCCGGTGGGGCTCTCGACCAATACAGTCTTCAACGGCGGCACGTCGGCGATGCACGGCAACTTGGATTCGCCTAAACTCAATGTCGCGATCTTGCCGTCAATCATTGGATTTTCTTCCATTAACGCAAAGCCAAAGCCGGTCACAACGCCCCCTTCGATTTGCCCCGTCAAGGTGAGATGATTGAGCACGGTGCCAGTATCGTGGGCCGTGGTCAAGTTTAAAACCCTCACGCCGCCGGTACTCGGATCAACTTCCACCTCAGCCACTTGCGCGGCGAAGCCGGTGACCTTCGGCATGTCCTTGGGCACAAAATTGGTCAGGTGAAAGACCGGGCCGCCGTTTTCTTTCACAGCCAGCTCGATCATCTTTTGCGTCGTCGTCGATTTTTTGTTGGGTGCCGCGAGCTTGCCGCCTTGCTGCCGAATCTCTTCCGGCTGACAGCCCAATTCCCGCGCCGCCAAATGGATCAGCTTCTCGCGCACCTCATGAGCCGATTGGTTGACCGCGTGACCGGAAGTATTCGTTTGTTTACTGCCGCCCGTGCCGGGATCGAAAGGCAAGCTATCGGTGTCTTTGAAAACCACGCCCACTTTCTCCGGCCGGAGCCCGAGCGTTTCACAGACCATCTGCTGGCTGACGGTATAGTATCCGGGGCCGACATCGGGCACGCCGGTGAGGATGTTAACCTTGCCATCGGCCTCCAGCGTTAATGCCGAGCTCGCTTTTCCTTCCGGCGTGCCGCGATCATAGAGCGCCATGCCCCAGCCGCGGTTTTTCTTCGCTCCGCCCTTCTTCCAGCCGGAAGTTTTGACGACGCGTGCCAGCACTTCGCCCATGAGAATATCGGTCCACTTTTCACCCATTGGATTGGCATCGCCGTCGTGCAGAATATTTCTTCGGCGCAATTCGAGGGCATCTATGCCCATCTCTTTGGCGATGATTTCCACCTGAGACTCAAACGCGAACACGACCTGCGGACTGCCCGGCGTGCGCGTTTGGGTGCAAGGAACCTGATTGGTATACGAGCAATAAGTCTCGCAGCTGATCGCCGGGACTCTATACATGCTCGCCAGGCGCCGCCCTCCGAGCACCGTCACCTGCGGATTCGCTTTTTGCGAGCCGTAAGCGCCGCCGCTAAAGTGAATGATCCCCTTGATCGCCGTGAAAGTTCCGTCCTGTGCGACTCCCGTGCGCAGATTGATCACTGCGGGATGGCGGTGACCGCCGGCGAGAAGCTCTTCGGTGTAATCGAAAACGAGTTTAACGGGTTTTCCATTTGCTGCCTTCGATAGATAGTAAGCGATCGGGACGTCGATCAACGACGCCTTGGCGCCGAAGTCGCCGCCGACGTGGACGATATGCACCTTGATCTTTTCCTTGGGCACCCCGAAGTCTTCGGCCATCTGGTCGCGCAAGCCCCAGGGCCCTTTATTCGACGGCCAGACTTCGACGCGTCCATCGGAGTGAACTTGCACCGTGCAGGCGCAGGGCTCGATGTAGCCGTGATGCGAAAGCGGCGTGCGGAACGTGTGCTCGAAGATACGCGCAGACTTTTGAAATCCGGCTTCAATATCGCCGTTCTTCCACAACACGTAGGACTGAAGGTTGTGACTCGGCATGCCTTCAGGCAATTTGGCCGCGTTGCGATATTTATTTCGGTCATCATGGATCAGCGGCGCAGTCGGCTTCAACGCCTCCACTGGATCTTCTACGTAAGGCAATTCCTCATATTCAATATCAATGAGCCCAATCGCCTCGTCGGCGATTTCTTCGCTGTCGGCGGCCACCGCCGCCACCGCATCGCCGCACATGCGCACTTTGTCATAAGCCAACACAGGCTGGTCTTTGACCCGCGTGCCGACGAAAATGTCTTTCACATCGGCCCCGGTGAGAACAGCGCGGACGCCCTTCAACGCCTTGGCCTTCGAGGTATCGACTTTAACGATGCGCGCATGCGGCACCGAAGCGCGCAGCACCTTAGCCCACAGTAGATCTTCGAACGGCAAGTCCGCCGCGTATTTAGTTTGACCGGTAACTTTCCCTTCGCCCTCGATGCGGGGCAGCCCCTTTCCTATGGTGCGAAATGCCAAGGTTCACCTCCCATTTCCATTTTCGATTTTAGATTTTCGATTATCGGAACAAGAATCGGAAACTCGCTTCGAAGAAATTAAACAACCCTCGGTTCGAAGCCGAGGGATTTGGACAATTGCCCCTTCCGTCTTTCCCGCCTTATCGTCACCCCGGTGAAAACCGGGGTCCATCCCCAC
>DAIRFP010000314.1:0-1851 GCA_036794995.1 Thermodesulfobacteriota bacterium
TCTTGCTTTGTTATGTCGATCAATAAGTGCCTTCATTTAAGAGCCACTACACTAGTGAGTCCTGCGCAAAGCCGCGACGCTTTCCTTACACGGGTTGCGACTTTTAAGTCAAGCGCGCTTGGGCTTTACGCAGGGCAACGTCAAAGTCAGTTTCACCTTACTGAATTGGATTCACAACGCACGTTTGTCCAAAAATCCCCCTTCCTGACTTTTCAAAAAAAGGCGGGAATAGAAGTCTCCCTTTGTAACGGGAGATTTAGAGGGATTTTCATCTGCTCAACACGACTTTGACGAGACCCTGGGGCTTTACAGATTCGTCATTGAATTCACCGCCGCTACCCAATATATTTCACCTTAACTATACCTAGGGAGAATCCATGGAGACCATACGATTCGTCGATACCACCATTCGCGACGGTCATCAGAGCTTGTGGGCGGAGAACATGACCACCGGCATGATGCTCCCTGTGGCGAAGCGCATGGATGAAGCGGGATTTGAAGGGATCGAGCTGATTTCCGGTTCTCATCTTAAGAAATGTGTGCGCGAGCTCAAGGAAGATCCCTGGGAGCGGGTCCGGCTCGTGGCCAAAGAAATCACCAGGACTCCGCTGCGTGTGATCGCCGGCAGGGTCAATACTTTCGAATACAATCCGCCGTCCATGTACTGGCTGTTCATCGAGCGGATGTTTGCCAACGGCATTCGTGAAGCGCGCATTTCCGACGAATGGAATGACTACGAAGGCTGGAAGTTCAGAGTCGGCGTTGCCCACGCGGTGGGGATGAAAGTAATTTTGAATCTCATTTACTCCGTCTCGCCCAAGCATTCGGACGAATACTTTGCCGAGAGAACGCGCCAGGCGGCTTCCCTGAAGCCCTACCGCCTCTGCCTCAAAGACCCCGGCGGTTTGTTAACACCGGAGCGCATGCAGACCCTGGTGCCGATCATCTTCGCCAATGCCAACGGCGTGCCCGTCGAGCTGCACACCCACTGCACCACCGGCCTGGGTCCGCTCTGTTGTCTGGAAGGCATCAAGCTCGGTATCCGATCCATCAATACCGCGCTGCCGCCGCTGGCGGATGATTCTTCCAACCCGTCGCTCTTCAACGTCGCCAAAAACGCTCGCGCATTGGGCTATGACACGGCCATCGACGAAGAAGTGCTTAAACCGGTCTCGAAACATTTCACTGCCATCGCCAGGCGTGAAGGCTTTACCATCGGCGCGCCGGTGGAGTACGACTTCTCACAATATCAGCACCAGGTGCCCGGCGGCATGCTTTCCAACCTGCGGCATCAGTTGCGCAAGGTCGGTTTGGAACACAAATACCCGCAGGCCCTGGAAGAAACCATCCGCGTCCGCGAAGAGTTCGGTTACCCGATAATGGTCACGCCCCTTTCCCAGTTCGTCGGCAGCCAGGCCGCCATCAACGTCATCGTCGGCGAACGCTACAAGGAAGTCACCGACCAGGTGATTAAATTTGCCCTGGGTCACGCCGGCGCCGAGGGCGCCCGCGACATGGACCCCAACGTCAAAGCCAAGATTCTCGACCGGCCCCGTGCCAAAGAGTGGGCCGAGTGGCAACCGGACGAACCCAGCGCGGACGACATGCGGCGGAGGCTCAATGCCCCCGGCGTTTCCGACGAAGAACTCCTGCTCCGCTGGATCGTCGGCAAAGAGGACATCGACGCCATGCGCGCGAACCCACGTTCGCTGGAATATCTCAACGCCGAGCAGCCGCTGGTCAACCTGTTACAGGAGCTGAGCAAGCGCAAAGACTGCAATCAGATCCACGTTCAAAAGCCGGGGTTGTCGATCACGTTGGAGCGGCGGACAGGAGCGTAAGCCGCAGTTC
>DAIRFP010000314.1:1951-5174 GCA_036794995.1 Thermodesulfobacteriota bacterium
AAGGTTCAAGGTTCAAGGTTCAAGGTTCAAGGTTCAAGGTTCAAGGTTCAAGGTTCAAGGTTGGACGCTGGAGGAACTCCGATCCGGGAGTTAAACGTTGAACTTTGAACTTGGAACCTTGAACACGGCCCGCCGGGCCGCGGAACCTTGAACTATTCGCACCAGTGCAATAAGGATGGATAATTCAATTATTCAGTCGCAGAGAAGACAAAACAAGGAGGACACATTCTATGGCTAGCGATATTGTCGCGATCGATGTTCACGTTCACCTATCCGATGAGTTTACTCAGAAAGCCAAAGGCTCGCGAACGGCGCAAATGGCGAAGTACTTTGGCCGCGAGAGACCGCCGGTCTCCATCGACGAGATGGCAGACCAGTACCGCGCGCGCAAAATGATGGCCGTCATCATGAATACGCGGGACGAAACGGTTACCGGGCTTATCCCTGTGCCCAACGACCATGTTGCCGGTGCGGTCAAAAAACATCCCGATGTGTTTCTTGCGTTTGGCGCCATCGATCCTTGGACCGGAAGGATGGCTCTGGACGAAATTAGACGTTGCAAAGACTTGGGATTGTCGGGCATGGGGGAGCTCAATCCGGCGCGGCAACATTTTTTCCCCAACGACGTGCGCTTCTACCCCCTGTGGGAAGAGTGCGCCAAGCTCAACATGCCGATTCTTTTTCATGGCGGCATGGCAGCGGCCGGCGCCGGAACTCCGGGCGGCATGGGAATCAAGTTAAAATATAGCCAGCCTATCGCCATCGATGAGGTCGCGGCGGACTTTCCGGAGCTAAAAATCATCAGCGCCCATCCGACCTGGCCCTGGACCGCGGAAAGCTTGGCCATCGCCCGCCACAAGGCCAACTATTACATCGATCTTTCCGGCTGGGCACCCAAGTATTTCCCGGCGGAGCTTGTCCATAACGTCAACACGTTGCTGCAGGATAAAGCCATGTTCGGCTCCGACTGGCCGGCCATCGGCGTCGAGCGCTGGCTCGAAGAGTTTCAACAGGTTAATATGAAGCCTGAAGTGCGAAAAAAGATCATGCTGGATAACGCTAAGAAGTTCTTCGGCCTGGAATTCTAGCAGGCTGCTGAAAATGACTCATATGCTTCGTTGCGCTCAATCGCCTCGCTACAACGTACCCTATGGCCACGCCGACCCTCGTCGATATTTCGCGCGCCTCGCCTCTGAGATCCTTTTGAGCAGCCTGCCAGCACAGGTTTTCAGCACGCTGCGGGGAGCAAATTAGGTAACTATGGACGGGATTAAATTCGTCGATACGACGATCCGCGATGGGCATCAGAGCCTTTGGGCGGAGAACATGACCACCGGCATGATGCTGCCGGTGGCGGAAGCCATGGATCGCGCGGGTTTCGACGCCATCGAGCTGATTTCGAGCTCCCACTTAAAGAAGTGCGTGCGCGAGCTCAAAGAAGACCCCTGGGCTCGGGTCCGGTTAATGAGGGAACGAATCACCCACACGCCGCTGCGGTTGAACGCCGGCCGCTTTAGCGCCTTCGACCTCACGCCGAGATCCATGTATCGCCTCTTCATGGAACGGATGGCGGCCAATGGCATCCGCGAAGCGCGAATTTCCGAAGAATGGAACGAGCTGGAAGGCTGGACGTGGAAAACCCAAGTCTCTCGGGACGTGGGCATCAACCCGGTCATCAATCTGATCTACTCGGTCTCGCCGAAGCATACCGACGAGTACTTCGCGCAAAGAACCCGGGACGCCGCGTCGCTCAAAGTAAACCGGCTCTGTCTGAAAGATCCCGGCGGTTTGCTCACGCCGGAGCGGATAAAAACTCTGGTGCCGATCATTTTTCAAAACGCCGACGGCATCGAAGTCGAGCTTCACACCCACTGCACTACCGGCCTTGGACCGTTGTGTTGCCTGGAAGCGGTTAAGCTTGGCATCAGGATCGTTAACACCGCCCTGCCCCCATTGGCCGACGGCTCATCGAATCCATCGTTGTTTAACGTGGCAAAAAACCTGCGTGCTCTGGGTTATGAGACGTTGATCGATGAAGAGCTGCTCAAACCGGTATCCGATCATTTCACCTTCATCGCCAAGCGCGAGGGATTCCCCATTGGCGCGCCGGTGGAGTACGACTACTCGCAATACCAACACCAGGTGCCCGGCGGCATGATCTCCAACCTGCGCCACCAACTTCGCAAGGTCGGCATGGAAGCCAAGATTGACCAGGCATTGGAAGAGACCATGCAAGTGCGCGCGGAGTTGGGCTACCCGATCATGGTCACGCCGTTGTCGCAATTCGTCGGCAGCCAAGCGGCCATTAACGTCATCGTCGGCGAACGCTACAAGGAAGTCACCGACCAGATTATTCAGTACGCGTTGGGCTATTGGGGCGGCGAAGGGGCCGAGTTATTGGACCCCGCCGTCAAGGCGAAGATTCTCGACCGGCCCCGCGCCAAGGAGTGGGCAGAACGGCAACCGCCGGAACCGACGGTTCAAGAACTGCGCAAAAAGATGAACGCTGAAAGCGTATCCGACGAAGAGTTTTTGCTGCGCTGGAATCTCAACGTCGATGAGATCGCGACCATGCGCGCCGCCGGCGCGCCGAAGGAGTACCTCACCGGGCGCCAGCCCCTGGTCAACTTGATCGACGCTCTGAGCAAGCGCAACGACTACCGTCAAATCGTCATACAAAAAGGCGAAATGGTTATTTCCCTGCAGAAAGACGCGCCGGCCAACTGATAGGCCGGGGATCAGCTCGCCAGCCCAGCAGAGCGGTCACACGCTCACGGATCACGATCACGGCCTGCCCATGGATCGCTTTTTTTTTACCGCCGGCTCTTTGCTGGCCTTCCTCGCAGTGGCGCTGGGCGCCTTCGCGGCCCACGCGCTAAAGTCCCGTCTCTCCGCGGATATGCTGGCCATCTTCGAGGTCGGCGTGCGCTATCACATGGTTCACGCCCTCGCTTTACTCGCCGTAGCCTGGGCGGTGTCGCGCTGGCCGGAAAGCAGCGCCGGCACCGCGGGCTGGTTCTTTCTAGCCGGCATCGTTATTTTTTCCGGCAGCCTCTACGTCCTCAGCCTGACCGAGATGCGCTGGCTCGGAGCCATCACTCCCATCGGCGGCGTGGCCTTTCTGATCGGCTGGCTTATCCTCGCCTGGGCGGCCTGGCGATAGCAGACTGCTGAAAAAGCCTCATAGGCTTCGTTGCGCTCAATCGCCTCGCTACAACGTACC
>DAIRFP010000315.1:0-5115 GCA_036794995.1 Thermodesulfobacteriota bacterium
AGAATGCCGCGACACCCGGCACCCCCGCGCCGGCCATCGCAGCGATCAATAAAATTACCATTGCCTTGCTTCACGGCTACGTTGTGGGGACCGGGCTGCTAATGAGTCTTGCCTGCGACATTCGCATCGCCGCGGAGGGCGCTCGGTTGGGGCTTAGCGAAATTCGGCTCGGTTTCATGGCTGGTTCCGGTGGCACGCAGCGGATGGCGCGGCTCGTCGGAATTCCCAAAGCGCTGGAGATCTGTCTGTCCGGTGAACTCTATGACGCCCAGGAGTGCTACCGAATCGGCCTTGTGAACCAGCTCGTTCCCTACGCTCAATTGATTCCAGCGGGTGAGAAATTTGCAGCGTCGTTCTTGAAAGGCGCGCCGCTGGCGTTGCGCTATATTAAAGAAGCGATTTATAAGGGCAGTGAGATGACCTTGGAGCAGGGACTGCGATTCGAGTCCGATCTCCAGAGCATGGTGATGCAGACCGAAGATGCCAAAGAAGGCCCGCGAGCGTTCGTTGAAAAACGGCCGCCGGTGTGGAAGGGACGATAAGAATCGGTTTAAGGTTCAACGTTCAATGTTCAAGGTCGGAGAGGAAAAATCTCGCTGCCGTTGCTTGTGTCGGAGCGTTTGTCTTCTAAACGTTGAACCTTGAACTTGGAACTTTGAACGCTTGAAATTTTCCCATGGCTACGAAAATCCCCTTACTGATGGGCGACGGCTTGCGCCGAAACGCTTACAAGTATCCGGTCAAGATCGCGGCGCAGGATCGCTGTCGCCAGGTCACGTACGGCGAATTGAATGCGCGGGTGAATCAGCTCGCTCACGGCTTGCTCTCTATGGGGTTACGCAAAGGCGACCCCGTTGCGGTCATGGTGGGCAATCGGGTCGAGCACCTGGAAATCCTTTTCGCCACAGCGAAGATCGGGGCGCTGGCGATTCCGCTCGATATTAAATGGAAAGCGCTGGAACTTGGCTCGATCCTGTCTTTCTTTAAACCGTCGGTTGTCATTCTTCAGCCAGAATGTGTTGAAGAGTTCGACGAGGCAAAGTCGACCTATGGGTTGAGTTTGCTTAAACCGGCTGTGATCTCCGATCTGAGCTATGGCGGTCTTTTGAATGGCCGGAATGCTGCTGAGCCTTCGGTGCAGGTAAGTGAAGATGATTCCTTCGCCGTTCTGCTCACCTCGGGCACGACCGGTTTTCCCAAAGGATGTCTGGCGACCCATCGAACTTTTGTCTTTCACTGCATCAACAATGCCATCGAGAAAGGACTTGGGGTTCACGATAAAGCGCTGCTGTCCTCGCCGATTTACTTCAACGCCGGCAGGTCGTTTACCCTGGGAATCATTTACTTTGGCGGAACAATGATCCTTCACGAGCGCTTTGACGCGGAAGAAGTGTTAAAGTCCATCGAGCGAGAAAAGATAACCTACATGGGCGCCGTGCCGACCATGTGCGAGCGCATGCTGCATGTGCTCGAAACAAAGAAGTATGACACCCGCTCGCTGCGCTGCCTGGCCATCACCGGCGGCAAAGTGCATCCATCGGTCCTGGAGGCTTTGAAAAACAATATCACGGCGAATATCTACCGCACCTACGCTTCCACGGACTCGGGACAGATGGCCATCTCCAAACCGTCCGATATGGACACCAAACCAAATGCCGGCGGCCGGCCGGTGTGGTGCGTGGATCTACGGATCGTCGATGACAATGACAATCCGGTACCCGTGCATGAAGTCGGCGAGATCATCTGCCAGAGTCCGTTGGCGACCGAGGGCTATTACATGAATCCCGAGGCGACCAGCGCCTCCTTTCGCGACGGTTGGTTTTATACCGGTGATCTCGGTTATTTCGACGAAGAAGGCTATCTGTTCGTGGTCGGCCGCAAGAAGGACATGGTGAAAAGCGGCGGCATCAGCATTTACCCAATAGAGATCGAAGGCGTGCTGTACAAACATCCGGAAGTTGCTGAAGCGGCGGTGATCGGCGTGCCGGACCCAGAGTGGGGCGAAGCGGTAAAGGCGGTCGTGGTTCTGAAAGAAGGCTCCTCGGTCAGCGGTGAAGCGTTGATGCAGTTTTGCAAAGAGCAGCTCGCGGCGTATAAGGTTCCGAAGTCGGTGGATAGGGTTTCCTCATTGCCCCATACAGAAATAGGCAAGGTCAACAAAGTGAAATTGAAAGAGATGATTCTCGATAGTGTTTTCTAGAGAGAAAGGAGTTTCGATCATGAACTTTGGTCTGCGTGAAGCTATTTTAGCATTCTGCGGTTTGATCGCTTTTGTGACTCCGTCGCTCTCGGCGGAAAGGCCGTTTTACCAAGGGAAAAATGTGAACTTCATCATCAATTTCGCCGCCGGCGGGCCTACGGACATCGAAGGCAGAATCGTGGCGCGGCATCTGGCCAAGCACATACCCGGGAATCCCACGGTGGTCGTGCAAAACATGCCGGGCGCGGGTGGGGTGACGGGAATCAATTTTTTGGGGGAGGTAGCGAAACCAGACGGGCAAACCATGGGATACTTTACCGGTCCCTATAATCATCAAATGATGCGAAGCCCTTCCTTGCGAACTGATCTTAACAAGGTTCCATTCATCGCGTCGGTCCAGGGGGTCACGGTGTGTTACATCCGTTCGGATGTCCCGCCAGGAATAAAGAAGCCCGCGGATATCGTGAAAGCCGAGCGATTCAAAGCCGGAGGCCTGAGCTTTGATAGTAACAAAGATCTGCGCTTCCGTCTCGCCTTCGACGTGTTGGGGCTGAAGTACGATTATGTCACAGGCTACAACAGCAGTAGTGACGCAAGGCTCGCGGTGCAGCGTAATGAAATTCAATACCACGATGAAAACATACCCGGATACCGCGGCGTCGTGGAGCCGCAATTGGTGAAGACCGGCGTCGTGACACCGCTCTACTATCACGATCTCATTAGCCCGGACGGGGCGATGAGGAAGAGCCCGGATTATCCCGAGCTAAATTCGTTTACCGAGGTTTATATCCAAATCTTCGGCAAGCCTCCCACCGGGATCAAGTACGAAACGCTCAAAGCGGCGAATCTCGCCAGCCAAAACATGAACCGCGTGGCTCTCGTGCCGCCGGGCACCCCGCCGCCCGCCGTGGAGGCTCTGAGGCAGGCCTTCGCCTCTCTTTCGAAGGATGAAGAATTTCTTGCCGAGGCGCAGAAAGTTATGAAATTTCATCCACGCTTCGAAACCGGCGCTGACGGGGAAAAGCTTCGTCAAAAAGTAACGCAGGTCTCCAATGAGATCGTGGATTTCGTTCGCGAGTACGTCGAGCAAGCGAGAAAGTGACGTTAGCCGAAAGGCGGGCGGCGTTAGGCGGAAGGCGAAAAGAAAATTGCGCTCTGCCTGGTTAATTTCAGTGCGAAGACTTGCAATGGAAAGGTGGCAACGAGCAAGACATGGATCTGGAACCGAGAGAAAACTATTTTGTTCATGACGGCTTAAAACTTCATTACTGGGAGTGGGGTGATCCCAAGGACGAAACTTGCGTTTTCGTTCACGGCGTGCGAGATCAAGGGCGGAGCTGGGACCATTTTCTTGCCGCCATGCTGGCGCGCGGCGTGCCCATCAAACATGCGGTAGCTCTCGACTTGCGCGGCCATGGCGACAGTGAATGGCCGACCACCGGCAGAGGGTATCAGCATGAGGATTTTCTCACTGACCTCGCGGGTCTGCTAAAACATTTGGAGAAAGAACGGTTAACGATCATCGGTCATTCGTTGGGCGGCAGCATGTGCCTGCTCTATGCCGCGGCGTTTCCGGAGAAGGTTAAGCGCCTGGTGTTGCTCGAATCCCTCGGTCCCTTTGCGCGAAAAGATGACGAAGTGCCGGACATCATTGCCGAGCGGTTGAAGGGCCGAAACTACATCGAGATACCCTTCCCCCACGAATCATTGGAAGCCGCTGCCAGAGCGCTGCAGAAGACGTTTCCGCTGATTCCTGACAACGCGGCGCTTCACATGGCGCGCTACGGGACCAGCCACAAAGGCGGCCGATACCGTTGGAAGCACGATCCGATTCTCCGCTACCGCACCACCACGGCGATGTCGGAAGGACAGATCGAAGCGTTTATTCGCCGCCTGCAATGTCCGATCCTGTTCGTGTACGGCACCGAAAGCGATTTCATGAAGTCGGTGCGCGGTCACCGGGCACAACTGTTCCCTAACGCGCAAATTGTCCCAGTCGAAGGCGCGGGCCATCACATCCCCCATGAAAAGCCGGGGGAATTGGCGGAGATTGTCGTGCCGTTCTTGATGCGAGAATAGATTAGGATACCGTTCAAACAGTTCAAGACGTTCAAATCGTTCAAATCGAATGACGAGGAACGAGGAAATATAGGCGGCAAGGTCACTAATCGAACGACATAGTTAATCCCTAGTGTGGTGCCTCAAAGTTTATTTAAGAATTCCAAACGATGGCAAAGGCTAGAGTCGCACTCAAATCCCCCTTCGTCCCCCTTTGTCAAAGGGGGAATTTCTCTGCAGGTCTTTAACCCCTCTTTGGAAAAGAGGGGAAGGGGAGATTTTTGGGCGGAATGAGGCGGGAATTATGTGCCAACTTCTGGGACAGCACACTAGTACTAGTTTACAGCTGTTTGAACATTTTGAACGGGTTGAACGATTTGAACCAAACTCCAAAGGAGTTTTCTATGTACTTATCCGCTGAAAAGATTGCCGCTATCGAAGGCGTTCGGCGAGTTCATAATCTCAACCCGGCGGCGATTCGAACCAATAAATCCCTCGGCGATGAGGTGGGCCTCAAGAACATCGGTATTCACCTGATCTCGATTGCGCCGGGTGACAAGTCGACGGAGTTGCACACGCACCGTTATGAGGAAGAGGCCATTTATGTGTTATCCGGTGGAGGAACGGCGATCATTGGAGAGACGACGCAGAAAATCGGGCCTGGAGACTTTATCGGTTTCCCTGCCGGCGGAGCGGCCCATGAGACGATCAATGACGGTACTGAGCCGCTGGTCTGTCTGGTTATCGGCCAACGGCTACCTCAAGACGTCGTGGACTATCCGCGAAAAGGCAAGCGTCTTTTTCGCAACAGCGGCGAGCGGAACCTCGTCGATCACTCGCATATCGAGAAACGGTAA
>DAIRFP010000071.1:0-5008 GCA_036794995.1 Thermodesulfobacteriota bacterium
AGCGTGTGTACCCCAAAAGGGTACCGAGGGTTCAAATCCCTCTCTCTCCGCCATTAACAACGGGAGCGCCCGTAGCTCAATTGGACAGAGCACCAGACTACGGATCTGGGGGTTGGGGGTTCAAATCCCTCCGGGCGCGCCATTTCCTGTCTAACAGCTATCATAGTACAATTGCGCGAATGAAGTTCCCATACGTTCTTCGGTCAAACGCTGTACCCCTACGGCTTGGTTTTGGGTTTCTGATCTTTGTTAATGTTTTCATCATGGCTTGTGCAACGACGAGCACTACTATCCCATCGCGACGACGGGCAGAAGAACCACAGGGGTTTTTCGCAAGCCTCAAGGATCAGATCACAGAACGAGAGTGTAACGTTGGTAGATTCATTTGTCCCTATGGTTTGGGACCTGCGGGTGAGCCTTGTACCTGTACTGATCCCTCCGGAATCGTTTTGAACGGCCGCACCGTCAAGTAACGGCGGGACTATACCCAGCCTCCGCAGACCTGCATCGCGGCGGCCATCTTACCCCCTAGTCATCGGCCGATAAATTGGGAAACACCCATCTGAGGTGGAACGGATCGATGCGCTATCCCGATGTTCTCGCCAGGAAATCCAACGGTGTTCTCAGTTCTAGCTCAGCGGGGTTCTATTCAATCCGTGCAGGGCAAATCGGATTCGTTGATCGCCACCCAGCTCACCCGGCTGCTCCAATGGCCGTGGGCGGCGGGTTTCCCCGGCGGCACGTCATCGAGGGTGCCGGCTGGTACGATGGCCCTTTGGCCATCCCGCGAGGCGTGGGGAACCGGGCAATTGCAGTTGCCGCAGATCTGACGCGCGAAACTTTTCGCCTCCGGTAGATCGAAGCGCTTGACCAGCTCTTCCCCCTGCGTCCAGCGAAACTGGGCGATGGGCACAGCGATGTTCGTCGAGCGCACCCCGCCCGTGGCTTTGCGGCAACGCGAGCAGTAGCAATGCCCGAATCTGGTGAACGGCGTGCTCACTTCGTAGCGCACCGACTTGCATAGACAGCTTCCTCGAACGGTTTGTTCAGCCATAGAACCTCCCTTGCAATGTACGGCAACAATAGAGCGACGTGAGTCTAATCACAATCCTTCAGACGGTAAACGTGGACATTAATCGGACGAATGACTTGGAGCTTACGAGGGTAAGATGGGGGAGAAATCCGCGTACGACCGTGATTTCCACCAGGCCTAAATTACATCCGGGTCTCACGCACTCTAGCTATCCGGGTCCGGACCTTGGACCATTTCGCCGTCAGGATTCTCCAGCCAGCGGATCACGGTAATCGCCAAGGCGACGGTGCTGATATCAAGGGGCCTATTGCGCATAAAGTGGTCACCGCCTAACTCAAATAATGTTACCCCGCCTGGAAAAATCATATCGGGCAATAGCACATTCCCGTCATTGGGTCCGTACTTTCGCATGGGGGAATAACTTCTACGGATCCAAAAAGAAACGCTGCCGCTGACAGGAATGCCAAAGTAGTTGACAACCAGCACGTGTTCGGGAATGCGAAACGAATCGAATCGTTGCCGACTGCGCGCAGTGGTCATACTTTCCATGCCTAGAGGGTCCAATTTACCTACTATATATTCTAACTCTGGGAAAAGGCGATCATCCGCCAGCGGGGTGCCCTGAATCGCGCCCACCGCGTTGATCCACGCTGCAACATGACCGCTCTCAGCGGGGCCCAATTTCGTCAGCGCTAATGCCACTTCGGGGCCCGACTTGCTGGCACTGAGGATGATCAGCCGGCGACCGCTCGGCGCGCGAGCCCGAATGGCGGCAGCCACGATATCGGCATTCGATTCCACGGGCCCGTCGTCATCGGTTTCGACGAAATGGCAGATGAGTCCCGCTTTTTGTAGCGCCGCCCGCGGCACAGCCATATCGGCGCCTGCGGCAAGAAGTCGCTTATAAAGATAAGTAGGCACGACCAGCACTTCATAATCTGCGGCTGCGGGGGGTAATCTGACACGACCGTCCGGGAAGGCATTGAGGGCGTAATCGTAGGCTTGATCGAAGACCCTCCGAAAGCGACGATTGACGGGTGCGCGAGTGATCTGATCGGCGAAATATAAAGCTGCAAAGTCAACGGAGAAGTCATCACTTAGACGTTTGAGCTCGGCGCGGTCGGGTAGGTCGCCATTGGTGTTCTGGTAAACGCGATCGATACGCTCATCGAGTGCCGCATCTGTGCGTTCTCCCGCAAGGTAGTTTGCAAGATAGTAGCGTGCCACTTCCGAATCCACCCGGGCTTCTATAGTTTGCGATCCTACCATGCCGCGTGCCGAGAGACCCGCGCAGGCTGATAATAGCAGCAAGAGGAAGAGTAAGGTTATGAGCCTGAGATTGCCTTTTAATGACACCATCTGATCCTTTTCCGTTCTCCGAGATCCAGGGGGGCCAACACTATGCCATGACGCTACGGTGAGATTCAATGGTTTTTGGTTGGCGGCTTTATCGCTGTGAGATTTTTCGCTACAGAATCGTGGGTTGGATCCGGACAGGCGAATGCGTGATAAAGAAGAAGTGAAGCGGCAACCAAGTCGAGAACTCGCGCAAAGGCTTCGGTCGTTAGTCCGTTAGACGACGCAACGCGATGGGGCGCTCGTGCTATGAATCGAGATAGGGGCCGCTGGCGAGTTAAGGCGATTTCCTCTTTCGGACGTTTGATTTGTCCAAGAGCCACGCATCGATTATTTCTTGCTTGAAGCGCCATTGATTGCCGACTTTGAAGGCAGGGATTTTCTTCTGAGTGACCAGGCGATAAACCGTGAACTTGTTGACATTCAAGTACCGGGCTACTTGCTCCGGCGTTTGGAGATCGCCGAATCTAGCACTCTGCTCGGTCTTTGGCGTTGACGGCTGCGCCGGAGCTGTGCTTTCGACAAGCAGATCGCGCTCCCGGTTTACAATAAAGCATTCGCAAGCTTGTTTAAGGATCGTCTCGAGCTGAGGAATATCCCAAGGCTTGGTTACGTATTTGGAAATGGCCGCGGAGTTGACCGCCTCGACGGCGACATCCAAGTCGGAGTATGCCGTGGTCAAAATACGAATCGCATTGGGGTGCAGTTCACGGGCTCGCTGTAAGAAATCGACGCCTTTTTCACCGGGCATCCGCTGGTCAGTTATCAGTAGGCCAATCTCGTCGCGATGTTGTTCTAGGAGGTGGTATCCTTCCGCTGCGTTGATCGCGCCTAGAATCTTAAACCTGTCGCCGAAAGCTCTGGTAAAGTATTTGAGCGATTTTTCCTCGTCATCGACGTAAAGGATGGCGCACTTGTCATAGTCATAAAGAGGTTCCATGGTTTCTCCTCGGCCAGTTACTGACCTCGGTCACAAAGCAAAGCTCCAATGCTGTCTCTGCGCCGGAGCCCGCATACCGCCTCAATGGTTGCTAATAGGTCCTCAGATCAAGTCTATACTCTTTTCGGCAACTGGCAATCCTCACCACCGGGTTCACTGCCCGCGGTGCTTTTATCCCAGATCCAGGTTGGGGGCAAGCAGTCGACTGCTCTCTATCTATCCCTAATCGGTGGTGCATGCGAATAGTGACCAACGGGGTTAAGTAGTTAATCTCGCCCATAAAGAAGCCAAATATTGTGATAGAGTAGTAGCGTACGATACGACTGTCACTGTTGCCTCTGTCTGGATATTCGGTTTGAGGCAAAGTCGAGCGGAGGGCAAGAACCCATGGCAATAGGTATCGATCACAAGCATGTGCAGGCCAACGGTATCACCTTTCACATCGCGATCGCAGGGCAAGCCGGTGGGCCAGCGGTCTTTTGCCTCCACGGGTTTCCTGAAGGATGGATGAGCTGGCGTCCGGTGATGGAAGCTTTGAGTGAGGCCCGCCTCTACGCGCCGGACCTGCGTGGTTACGGCGAATCGGCTCGTCCGGCTGGTGGCTACGACGTCTTTACCCTTACCGACGATATCAGGGCATTGATCCAGGCGCTGGGCATCGATAGGCCGGTCCTGGTCTGCCACGACTGGGGTGGCGCCTTGGGCTGGATCTTTGCCCACCGCTATTCACATCTTATCCGGCAGCTGGTGGTGGTTAACTGCCCCCATCCAAGGACGCTGGTGCGGGCGGTGCTGCGTTTCGAAGATTTCCAGACCATTCGTATACCTTGGGTTCCCTTTTTCCAGGTGCCGTGGCTTCCCGAAGCCTTCATGACCACAGCGCTCGGAAGAAAGCTGTTGAAGCTGTCCTTTATATTGAGAGAGGGCGAGAAGGGAACCATGAACGTGGCGCTGGTGGACGAGTTGGTCGGACGCTTTCGGCAGCCCGAAGACATGCGTGGCCCCATCGACTACTACCGCGAGATGGTCCGCACGCAGCTGCTGCCGGCGAAGCGCGCCCGGCTGGAGGCCGTCTATAGCGAACCTATCAGCGTTCCCATCACCCTGGTCTGGGGTGCGAAGGACGGTGCACTGTCGGCGCGGGTGGCCATGAACAGCGGCCTCGACGCAGGACGCTACGTGGAGTGTAGACCCCTTCCCGGCGTCGGCCATTTCGTCAGCCTGGAGGCGCCTGGCAAGCTGGCCGCGGAAATCAGGCGCCTGCTTAATCCCACTATCGAATAGCCCCAAGGATCGGTGAAAGGACATTGCTCACCTACAATTCAGAGCGATGGGAGACAGCGAATCTGCATGGGACCGCAACGAATCCCGCCGAGCTGGAAGTACCAGTCGAGGCAAATACTACGTCTTAGGCAACATCACATGGAAACCCTCTTAGCAGCGGGCTCGGTGGGACCGCGTCTACAGTTGAAAGGGAGACTGTCATCGCCGTCTGCCCACACGTCCCAAAGCCTGTCCCGAGATGACCTGGATAAAGCCGCTCGTAGCTAGAGAGGTGAAGCCGTCCTGGGCCAAGAGACGCAGCTGGTAGGTGCCTGGTGCAAGGGAGGCGGGCACGACAAAGGGACAGGATCCTGAGGACTGAGGGCTACCCGGAGCCTTGGAGCAGCTAACGTAGA
>DAIRFP010000071.1:5108-22123 GCA_036794995.1 Thermodesulfobacteriota bacterium
TCCATGTAGCGGTAAGGGTACCGCCGGGAGCAATGGCGGAAGGGGTAGCAGTCAGGCTGAGGGCGCCGCTACCTGTGACGGTAAAGCTATTGCTGGCAGTCAATTGGGTGAAGCCGTCCTGGGCCAAGAGACGCAGCTGGTAGGTGCCTGGTGCAAGAGAGGCGGGCACGACAAAAGGACAGGATCCTGAGGACTGAGGGCTACCCGGAGCCTTGGAGCAGCTAACGTAGATCCAGTCAATGTACGCTGTGTTGGGGGTGCCCGGCACATACCAGCCGATCCAGTCAGTTGAAGTGGGCGAGGCGATCCCATTCCATGTAGCGGTAAGGGTACCGCCGGGAGCAATGGCGGAAGGGGTAGCAGTCAGTACGGCGGAAGCTACCGAGGTCACTGCAGCCAAAGCATCAACAACTCCCCACCCGTAAACATTGTTTGGTGGACCTGCTGAGCCGCACTGCGTGCTGGAGCGTGACTGAGCAGTGTGCTGGAGAATGCTCTCCGTCCCAGCGATATCCCCTATCAACGTTGGAATAGCTGACCAGAGAAGGGCCACCACTCCGGTTACGTGTGGAGCGGCCATAGAGGTTCCGTTAAGACTCGTGTAGCTGTTGGTCGGAAAAGCGGATCGCACGTTGACGCCAGGCGCTGAGATATTTGGTTTAACAATCCCGCCGAAGCCGTTGGCCGGGCCTCTTCCACTGAAACTGGCGATATTATCGAAAATATCCGTAGCGCCCACGCCGAAGGACTCTGGATATGTGCCTGGCACACCAGCGAAGCCGCAAGCCGACCCGCTATTGCCGATACTAAAGGCGGGAAAGATACCCGCACTGCGCCAGCTTTGGACCGTGGCCTGGTAAAAAGTATTGGTGGTTGATGTGCTGCCCCAAGAGTTGTTGACAATGTGAGGACGCAAATCGGGACGGGGGTTCTGGCCGCTCAGGTCGGTCGGCGCCAAAACCCACTGTCCTGACGACAGCAACGCAGCAGTCGAGCAGGAGTTTTGCTCACATCCCTTGGCAGCAATCCATTGCGCCCCAGGTGCCACACCAATCTGATTAGCACCGCCGTCGTCACCGACGGCTGTCCCCATAGTGTGGGTCCCGTGTCCGGTGTTATCGCAAGGCGTAACAGAGGGGTTGCCACAAATTTGGGAGGGGTCGTACCAGCTGTAATTGTGGTCGAATACGTTTCCACCTAGCCATCCACGGTAATGCGTTACTAACGCTGGATGATTGAACTGTACCCCGCTATCGATACTCGCCACGATGATGCCTTCACCCTTAACACCGAACTGATTCCAGACGTCAGGCGCTGCAACTTGTGCCACGTTCCATTCCACCGCCTGAACGGTCGGCTCTTGGGCGCCCGGTTGAGGCTCTGGGATTGGCAACGCCTCATCGGCTTTGATTGCGGCGACAGTCGCCATCGCTGCCAGCCACTCGATTAACTGCTCATCGGTAGTCGTTACCTTAATCGTGTTGACGATCCAAAAGGGGGTAACTTCAGCGTTCGCATTGGCTAGAAAATCCAGGATTGGCCGCTGCGTACGCCCGGCCACTTCCTTCAACGAGTCCACCACGGCTTCTCCGCGAACACGCCAGTTTGTAATCGTAGCTGCCGAACTTACATTCGCCCTCTCGCTCAGAACGACAAAGAATGTGGTCCTGCCGTTTTGCCGGAGGTCCGCCAAAACCTTGGCTTCAATTTTTTGATTGGCCGTTGAGATTTGAGCCTGTGCCGATCCCAGCCAGAACGACACAAATACGAACCCAAACCAGATGCTTGATCCGGGCCTAGTTCGCATTATAGAAACCTCCTCATGCCCAAGAGCACAGTGGTATGAATTTTCTGGTCCCCCCTTACTACGAGAAGCGGGAAACAATGGCCGGTTTATATGGATATAGGCGTTTTCTGTCAAGGGTCTGTGAAGTTCACGGCTG
Organism: Thermodesulfobacteriota bacterium; assembly: GCA_036794995.1. Lineage (GTDB taxonomy): Bacteria > Desulfobacterota > Binatia > UBA9968 > UBA9968 > DAIRFP01. The sequence continues at coordinate 7,052 of DAIRFP010000071.1, forward strand.
TGAAGTGAAAGGGTGAAAGACACTTAGGAAGGCGCTTTAAGCAATCCGTCAAGTCGATTGCCATAGTTTGCATTTCGCTATTTCTCCTGGGGTCGCCACATGGTCCAGGTCGGTGTGCCGATGATCTCTTCCTCGTGCCGGACGACGAAGCCGAACTTTTTGTAGAACTCGACGTTCTCCGGGCGGTCGGTTTCGAGATAGCCAGCGGCTTGCTTTTGCTTGAGGTGTTGGACGTAGCGCTGCATCAATGCCGAGCCGACTCCTTTCCCTTGCATCTGCGGGACAACGCCGATGGGGCCGAGATGGATGTGGGGCTCATCGGGGTCGAGATGACACCATCTAGCGAACCACTTGATAACTTGGGGAATCGCCTCGCCGAGGGGTTTCAACACCGTGGTTGCCGCTAGCGGGATCTCTTCGGGCACCGGGAGACAGTAGGGTGAGGCGTTACAGTGCAGGTAGGCGCAAACATGATCCTCCGCCAAGGCGACAAAGGCCTCGCCCATGAACATGTGTCGCAGGCCGATCCGGAAAAACAGTCGATTCTGATCGATACGGTCCGGCCCGAAGGCGGCGATATGAAGGGGATTGGTAACAAATGCCTGTGCCAAGACCGATATCACGGACTCAAATCGATCGGCAGAGGATTTTTCGATGGTAATAGTCAAGACTGCTAGCTTAGCGGCGAGGTAGTTAAAGTGTAACCTGTGTGCTTGCGTGGCACAATACAACTGACACCACATTGAGACAACTGACACCACATTGAGCGGGCCATCTTCCCTGTTGCTTTATCCGTGCACCCTAGCTACAAAATAGGCTACTCACAAGCGAAAAGGAGATACCCATGGCACAGAGGTACCCGGATAGTCTTGGCACGAGGAAGCTGCTAACGGTGGGCAGCCAGGGCTACGATATTTTTCGCCTGGATCTGTTGGAAAAGGCCGGGTTTACCAAGATCTCGCGCTTACCGGTTTCCTTAAAAATTCTTTTGGAGAATTTGCTCAGGCAGGAAGACGGCCATCATGTCAACAAAGAAGACATCGAGGCCCTGGCCAATTGGAATCCGAAAGCAAAGCAGGACAAGGAGATCGCCTTCATGCCGGCCCGGGTGTTGATGCAGGATCTAACCGGCGTACCGGCCGTGGTCGATCTCGCGGCGATGCGGGAGGCGATGAAGCGCCTGGGCGGCGATCCGAAGAAGATCAATCCGCTGGCGCCGGTGGATCTGGTCATTGACCATTCGGTCCAGGTTGACTACTTCGGCACCGCGGACGCGCTGCATAAGAATTCCGAAATTGAGTTCCAGCGCAATGTCGAGCGCTACGCTTTTTTGCGCTGGGGACAGACGGCCTTCGACAACTTCCGGCTCATTCCGCCGGACACGGGTATTTGCCATCAGGTGAACCTCGAATATCTCGCGCCGGTGGTATTTCGCGCAAAGAAAGACGGCGCACATTTCGCCTATCCCGATACCGTGGTGGGCACCGATTCCCACACCACGATGATCAACGGCTTGGGCGTCGTCGGCTGGGGGGTGGGCGGCATCGAGGCGGAAGCGGCGCTGCTAGGACAGCCTATCATCATGCTGATTCCGGAAGTGATTGGTTTCAAGCTCCACGGTCGATTGCCCGAAGGCGCGACCGCCACCGACCTGGTCCTGACGGTCGTGCAGATGCTCCGTAAGAAAGGAGTGGTCGAGAAGTTCGTAGAGTTCTACGGGTCGGGCTTGTCCAGCTTGAGTTTGGCGGACCGCGCCACCATCGGCAACATGGGACCGGAGTATGCACAACCTGGAGGTTACCCTCCCGCGGCCGACGAGACACGCCGTTATATCGAACTCACCGGGCGCGATCCGGATCTGATCAAGCTAGTCGAAACCTATGCCAAAGAACAGGGGATGTACCGTACGGATGCCTCCCCCGATCCGATGTTCACGGATACCCTGGAGTTGGACCTTGGCAGCGTGGTGCCCAGTTTGGCGGGTCCGCGAAGACCCCAGGACCGGGTGCCGCTCACCGAGAGCAAAAATGCGTTTAAAGAGGCGCTGCCGTCGTTGATGAAGAGCGGCGAAGCGACGAAGAGTGTGGCCGTGCAGATGAACGGCGATAAATTCAATCTAGAACATGGCTCCGTGGTGATCTCCGCCATCACGAGCTGCACGAACACCTCCAATCCCTCGGTGCTGATCGGCGCGGGACTGCTGGCCAAGAAAGCCACCGAGAAAGGGCTGACACGTAAGCCCTGGGTGAAGACCAGCCTGGCACCGGGATCGAAAGTCGTCACCGCATACTTGAAGGATAGCGGCCTCTTGCCCTACCTGGAAAAACTTGGGTTCCATTTAGTGGGTTACGGCTGTACGACTTGCATCGGCAACAGCGGTCCCCTACCCGAACCGGTGGCCAACGCCATTCAAGAGGGCGATCTGGTGGCTGCCGCGGTGCTTTCCGGCAACCGTAATTTCGAGGGACGCATCCATGCCAATGTGCGCGCGAACTATCTGGCTTCACCCCCGCTGGTGGTGGCCTACGCTTTGGCGGGCAGCATGAATGTCGATTTGTACAACGATCCGCTGGGCAATGACACGCAGGGTAAGCCGGTCTACCTGAAAGACATTTGGCCCAGCCCCCAGGAAGTCACTGAAACGATGCGCAAGTCGGTGCGCTCGGAAATGTTCAAGAAGGAGTACAGCCAGGCCACGGAAGGCGACGCGCAATGGAAAAATATGCCGGTACCCGAGGGCGAGCTTTTCAAGTGGGATACGCAGTCGACCTACGTGCGCGAGGCGCCCTATTTCGATGGCATGAAGAAAACCCCGGGCGAGCCCAGAGAAATTACGGGCGCCCGGGTGCTGGCGCTGCTCGGCGACTCGGTGACCACGGACCATATTTCTCCGGCCGGCGCCATTGAAAGGAACGGGCCGGCGGCGCGCTACCTTACCAATAACGACGTCTTGCCCAGGGACTATAATCAATACGGCGCGCGGCGCGGCAATCACGAAGTGATGATGCGCGGCACCTTCGCCAATATCCGGTTGAAAAACTCCCTGGCGCCGGGCACTGAAGGCGGGGTGACGGTGCATCTGCCGGATAAGAAACAGATGTCGATCTATGATGCGGCCATGCAGTACCAAAAAGACGGCGTGCCGCTAATCGTGGTGGCGGGCAAAGAATATGGCACGGGGTCGTCGCGGGATTGGGCGGCCAAAGGGCCTCGGCTGCTCGGCATCAAAGCGGCCATCGCTGAAAGCTTCGAGCGCATTCACCGGAGCAACTTGATCGGCATGGGGATCGTGCCGTTACAATTCAAACCCGGCGAGAATTTGAAAAGCCACGGGCTCGGCGGCTTCGAGAAGTTCGACGTCGTCGGCATCTCCGCCGGGTTAAAGTTGCGGCAGGAGCTGACCGTCAAGGCCACCAGCGACGACGGCAAGGTGACGGAGTTCAAAGCGATTTGCCGCATCGATACCCCGGCGGAGCTGGATTACTACCGCCATGGGGGGATTCTGGAGTATGTGCTGCGACAGCTGCTGCAGAATTAGTAGTTTCGAGTTGCGGGTTTTAAGTTTCGAGTTGAAACCGAAACCAGCGCAACCCGAAACCTGAAATTTGCCGTAATGAGGCGACGCGAAGCGCTGGCGACATTGGGTAAGGTATCGCTGGCGCTACTGTTTACTAGCGGTCGATGGTTCGATTCGACGATTCGCGCCGCAGAAGGGCCCACCATGGCAACACCCGAAAATATCCGAAGATTCACCGCCGATAACCCGGGCATCATGACGCTCCAAGGGACCAATCAGTACGTCGTCGGAAAGGAGAGCGTGGTCGTCATCGATGTGGCGCTGAGCGCGGACGCCAATATGGACGGAATCATCGAGCAGGCTGAGGCGATGGGCGCGAAGAAAATCGACAAAATTTTGTTGACCCACATTCATAGCGACCACTGCGGCGGCGCGTTGGCACTGAGAAAACGTTCAGGTGCCAAGCTCGGCATTCACCGCTCCCGCGCGGGCTACTTGGGCGGCGAGGACTTTCAATACAACGACAACGATCGGATCGCCTTCGGGGGCGGCGAGTTGCACGTTCTTCATACACCCGGTCACGAGTCTGGCCACTGCTGCTTCTATGAGTCCAGCGACAGGGTGCTTTTTAGCGGCGACAATATTCTGGGCTACGGCACCGCCGTGATTCACCCCCCCGACGGCAACATGATCCACTATTTGAAGTCTTTGGAGCGGCTTTTGGGATTCGATATCAGTTTGATTCTTCCGGGCCACGGGCCCCTGGTGGGAAAGCCCGAAGCGAAGATCAAAGAATACATCCAACATCGAATCATGCGCGAGCAGCAGGTAATCGATGCTTTGCGCAAGGATCGCAATACCATCGGCGACATTACGGCGCTGATCTATGTCGATGTTTCGGTCGCGTTAAAAAGAGTCGCGGAGTTTTCGGTGCAGGCGCACCTGGAGAAGCTGATGGCGGAAGGCCGGGTAAAACGAGAGGAGGGGCGTTATCTGCTGCTCAAAGACTGAGTGGCTGCCTTGGCCGATTCGAAAAACAGGACGGTGGATTCGGTTTCTACATCTAGGTCCTGCCAGACCGCATTGCTAAGCTGCCCCGCCCGAGTTGCGGCTGCACCGTCGAGCAGCAGGACAAATTTCCCTTTGATTTGAAGCAGCATCAACCGGCCCCCGGAAAGTTCCGCTTGGATTCCCGGGCCGCCGCCGGCGGGCGATTGGAAGCGCAAGCGGTGGCTCTGTTCCAGCAGGGATTGATAAACGCGAAAGAAAACTTGGGCATCCTGATCGCTCTGCCAGGCGGTGATCCAGACGGTCACTGTAGGTTCTCCGTCCTGATACGCGGACAGTTGGTCGCCGGTCCAGCTTGCGGCGATCTGGGTGGCTTCCTGGCGCGATAGGCGCGACATCAGCAGTAGTTGAACGAGATACTCACCTAGCATCTGATCCACCACCGCGGGCGGTTTCATTTGTTGCGCCAATCCGGGTGTGGTGACTCGCTGCGGATTTTGTCGTTTGAGGTAATATTTTTCCGGATGAAGAATTTGTGCGGTGGAAAGCGGCGGATCGGCGAACAGGCCGTTAACTCCAGTCCATCCTTTGGCGGCGTGCGCCCAGCGCACGAATTGACTGCCTTCACGATAGGGGAATACTAGTTTTTGGCGGAGTAATTCAGGAAGATGGGACCCCATTTTCTCCAGCGCAGCTGCCCATCCGGCCATGCTGAGGTCTGAACCCGGCAGTGCGGTGGTTTGCTGAAACACGCGCAAGTAGTTCACGCCAACCAGGGAAGCGTCGCCGGCAGCCAGCGCACCAAAGGCCAGTTTTCGATCCTCCAGGGAGACTCGCTTAAGTCTTCCCTGCCACTGAAAGTTCTGCTCCTGTAGCGCTTGGGCTAGAGCCAGCACGGTGGGGATTTGCTCGAGGTTACGGTTAGGTGCTCCGCTCATTGTTCTGGCGAGCTCAGCCGAATCCGGCGTCATCACGATGGTTGCCCTACTCGCCTCGTAGTAGAAAATTCGCTCTAATCGCGAATAGTCCGCCAGTGCTTTGGCGAAGTCCGTGGATTCTGGAAAAAGCCCCAGTCGTTTATATATCCGCGAGATGTCGACAATGGACTGGCCTAGGTAGGGTTCGGTAAAGAATTTTTCCGGCGACGCTTCGACGGTGCCCGGCGGTTCGTTTACGAGTGAAACCTCACGCTTGAACGGCAACTCGCGAAGCGCAGCGATTTTCTGCTTCAGCTCTTTGAAAGACTCCGGCGGCAAAGGAATCGTTTCCGGAGGAGCGGAACCGGAGCAACCCGCGATCCATCCGGCGAGGACGAGCATCGAAACAAGTTTTGCGCGGCGCAGCGAGGAAGTAAGGATCGAAGGGCGGCCAAGGACATCCACCTATTTCTCCATGATGACGACCGGGAATCCTGCCTGGTGAAGCTGGCGGGCCCGCTCTTCAGCGGCGGTGCGATTGGAGAAGGTTCCCAACTGGACGCGATAGTATGTGGTTTCCTTTACTTGCAGGGGGACTATGGACGCGTCAGCATAGGAGCTGAGGAGCCGGTCGCGCAATTGTTGCGCGTTCTCCAGACGGAAGAAAGAACCAATCTGCAACGTGTAATCGAGAGCGGTGCGAATCGATTGAATCTTGTAGGGGCCGTCGATTACATCCACTCGCACCGGCACCGTGCCTGGTCCGATCATCCCCAGAGCTTTTCCCGCGGCAAAGGAGAGGTCAATGATTCTACCCTTGGCAAAAGGACCACGGTCGTTGATGATCACCTCGGTCGAATATCCGCTGTCGAGATTGGTAACCATCACTCGGGTGCCGAGCGGCAGTGTCTGGTGCGCCGCAGTCAGATCGTTTTGGTCATAAATCGTTCCGCTTGCGGTCGCTTTGCCATGAAAACCTGGACCATACCAAGAGGCGATCCCGGTCTGGCTGGCCGCCCGGTCTTGAGAGGGTTGGATCGGTGGCAATCTGATTTTCGATCCCGGCACCGAACACGCGGCGAGCAACAACAACGGTAGGAGAGCCGGAATGGCAAGACCAGCCGGATGCCGCCATGAAGTTCGCTGCGATGAGTCTCGAAACATGGACGGCGGGATTATAGCGAAAGCGGGAAAAGGAGAAAAGTCATTGGACGCTCCTATGATTCGGATAACAGCAGTCCGACTTGGGTCGCTCCGTGACTACGATCCGGAGGGACCAGGTGTTCCCGGGCCGGGATCAAAGTGCCGAAGACGAAGTCGGCCAACGGCAAGACGACGTTAAGATTGTTGAAGTGCCGTTTGTGATGCATGTGATGATGGGAGTCGAGCCAGCGGAACCAGGCGGTGGTTTCCAGCCAGCGGCGTTTTGGAATATGCATACAGTAATGCAGGTATTCATAAAGAAAGTAGTAGAGTATCAACGCCGCCAGGGCGCCGCCGAATATGTCGACAGCCAATGTTCTTTGAAGCCAAAGAATGACGGGGGCGTGGAGCAGGATAATAAATGGCGCGTTCCACCAGGCAAAGCGAACTTTTCGGATCACCTTCGCATCGGGGAGAAAATAATGCTCGCCGGTTCGGAACAGGCCGTGGTGCACCAAGGCATGGGCGCGGAAAGGATACTGCCACAGCGGCATGTGCATTAAATACTTGTGCAGAGTCCATTCGAAGAAGCTCGCGTATATCAGGCAACCGAAGAAGGCCGCGGTCCCGCTGAGAATGGTCATTGATTTCCTTTCAGTTGCTTCAATCGCGTTTGTCCCTGCTTTTGTGCCTGCGGACAGAATTCCGCCAACACCTACGCTATGCACGGATTGATTTTATCTGGGAACGGCTTCGCAGGGAGAGAGTTCTAATCGCGTCTTGAGCCGATTGGGTCCTCTTTCAGACGGCAATCCTAAGTTGTCGCCACTCTACGCGCTTTTTTGCGGCAGGTCAAACAAATCGTCGAAGGTGACATGCTCGACCATCTCCGGTTTACGCAGTAGCAGCTTTGTGGTAGCCTAGCGCCAACTAATCTAGGGAGTTGTTCTTATGTCCGGTCATTCGAAATGGAGCACGATCAAGCACAAGAAGGCTGCTAAGGACGCCAAGAAGGGCAAGATCTTCACCAAGCTCATCAAAGAAATCACCGTCGCCGCCCGCATCGGTGGGGGTGATTTCAATGCCAATCCGCGTTTGCGCACGGCGGTGATCACGGCGCGATCCAATAGCATGCCGAACGACAATATCGAGCGCGCGATTAAAAAAGGTACCGGCGAGCTTGAGGGAGTTAGCTACGATGAGATTCAGTACGAAGGCTATGGCCCAGGCGGAGCGGCGATCATCGCGCAGGTTCTCACGGACAATAAGAATCGTACAGTCTCCGAGATTCGCCGCCTGTTTTCCAAGCACGGAGGTAATCTGGGGGAAACGGGTTGCGTGGGTTGGATGTTCGACAAAAAGGGCGTGATCAGTATCGAGAGATCCGCAATCGATGAAGATCGCCTGGTGGGGATCGTTCTCGATGTCGGCGCGGAGGATGTCAAAGATGAGGACGATATCTTCGAGGTCGTAACGCCGCCGGAAGAATTCGAGAAAGTGAAGGAGCGACTGGAGCAGGAAAAGATTCCGCTGGCGAGCGCTCAAGTAACCCTGGTTCCCAAAAACACCGTAACCGTCGATGAAAAACATGTCGAGCAAATCCTCAAGTTGACCGAGGAGCTTGAAGACCACGACGATGTTCAAAGCGTTTCCGCTAATTTCAATATTCCGACGGAGCTGATGGAAAAGGCGAGTTAATGGCGGTTGTCTCGGCGCCCGGTGGGGATAGCCCAGCGCTGCTTCCGCACACCATCTTGGGAATCGACCCCGGCTCGATGGTTACGGGCTGGGGCGTCGTGACAGCTCTGGGAAGTTCGTTAACCCACGTGGCGTCCGGGACCATTGCCGCTGCCGGCGCACAAGGACAAGCCGCGCGCTTGAGCCGCATCTATCACGGCATTCAGGAAGTATTGGATGAGTTCGACCTAGATGGCGTCAGCCTGGAGAAGGTCTTTTTCGCGCGCAATGCGCAAAGCGCGCTCAAGCTTGGGCAGGCTCGCGGTGTGGCACTATTGGCGGCTGCTGAAAACGGAGTGGCTGTCCATGAGTACAGCTCCAACGAGATCAAGTCGGCCGTGGTGGGCTACGGGCACGCGACCAAAGAGCAAGTGCAGACCATGGTCGGTTCTCTCCTCCGTGTTTCGGAGAAGATGGCTGCCGATGCCGCGGATGCTCTGGCGGCTGCGATCTGCCACGTTCATCGGCAGACATTTTACGCCCGCATGCTAGAAGCTGTGCCGGACTGGCGTCCCGGGATGCGCCGCCGCAGGCTGCCGTAAGCGACGACACCGGCGGTCCCTAGCATAAAGAACCAAATTCACAGTGATTGCACAAATTCGCGGAACTCTGGCGCATAAGTTGCCCGGGGAGGTCATCGTCGATGTCGGAGGCGTCGGCTATCAGGTATTTATCCCGCTCAATGTCTTCTACCGACTGCCCGACGTCGGCGACTCCATCAGTCTTTACATTCATACCCATCTAAGGGAAGATGCGCTTCAGCTGTTCGGCTTTGAAGCAGCGGAAGAAAAGCAGGTCTTTCTTTTACTTAACAGTGTCTCGGGGATTGGTCCGAAACTGGCAGTAAACATTCTTTCCGGGATTCCGGCGGACGAGTTAGTCCGGGCAGTCAAGGACGGCGACCAACCACGCCTAATATCGATTCCCGGAGTGGGCCGCAAACTTGCGGAACGGATGATCGTGGAACTGCGGGATAAATTCACGACGTTGCAATCCCGCCCTTCAGAAGTGGTTGCCCGGAGCGATGACTCTCAGCTCACCTCGGATGCCGTATCGGCACTGGTCAATCTGGGTTATCGAAAAACGGAAGTCGAAAAGAACGTGCGTGACATGATCCAAACGGGAAAACGGACCTTGGAAGAAGTGCTCAAGGAAGTGCTCCGGAAAATGAGTCGCTAGCCGCGCTATGGAGAAACTTACCGATCAAACGGAGACGGAGAGGCCCATCACCTCCAAGCTTGTCGAGGACGATGCCAGCTATGACTTGAATCTGCGGCCGCGGGCCTTCGAAGAATATGTCGGCCAGGAGCAGGTGAAAGCAAATCTTAAAGTCGCCATCGACGCGGCCCGTGGTCGTAAAGATGTATTGGATCATATTTTGTTCCACGGGCCGCCGGGATTGGGCAAGACATCCCTGGCCTACATTATTTCCCGGGAGATGGGCGTGAATATCAAGGCCACCTCGGGTCCGGTGGTGGAGCGCCCGGGCGATCTGGCGGCGCTGCTAACCAACCTTGAGCAAGGCGATATCCTGTTTATCGATGAAATTCATCGATTGAACCACGTCGTGGAAGAGGTTCTTTACCCGGCGATGGAAGATTATCAGATCGATATCATGATTGGTCAGGGTCCGGCGGCAAGATCGATGAAACTGCCCCTGAAGCCGTTTACCTTGATCGGCGCAACGACGAGGTCCGGCCTTCTCACCTCACCGCTGCGCGACCGCTTTGGCCAAATTTTTCGACTGGACTTCTATTCCACAGAAGCCCTGACGCAGATCCTGAGACGATCCGCTGCGATTTTGACTGTTGCTGCCGAGGACCAAGGCATCAGTGAGATCGCCTGCCGCTCCCGTGGCACGCCGCGGATCGCGAACCGGCTGCTCCGTCGAGTGCGCGACTATGTGCAGGTCAAGGCCGATGGCACGATCACGAAATCCGCCACGCAAGAGGCTTTGCAGATGTTGGAAGTCGATCCCCTGGGCCTCGACAAAATGGACACGATGCTGCTGCTGGCTCTGATTGACAAGTTTTCGGGCGGACCTGTTGGCGTCGAAACGCTGGCGGCGGCTATTGGGGAAGAAAAGGACACCATTGAAGATGTCTATGAGCCGTTCTTAATTCAGGCGGGGTTCCTCAAGCGAACGCCCCGCGGACGGGTCGCGACGCCGCTGGCCTTTGAACATTTTGGGCGTAGCCAGGCATCGGCAAAGGGAAGTCCTCTGAAGAATCAACCCAGTCTCTTTTGAAATCCGCGGAATTTCGTTGGTACCGCGTTGCCTATGACAACAGCGATGCGTGCGTCGGAGAGATGATGGACGGATTCGGGAAAACGCTCATCACCGTGGGAATCGTCCTGGTTGTTCTGGGGCTGATTTTTTTGTTGGGAGGCAAGATCCCCTGGTTGGGCAATCTACCGGGCGACATTTACATCCAACGGGGTCGCTTCAGTTTCTATTTCCCCTTGGCGACATGTCTGCTCATCAGTGTTATTATAACACTTGTCCTTTACTTTTTTAGACGGTAGAATTTTTTCCGCGCAGAAGGCCTTATTTATGGAGATTTCCCCCGCTGCCAACTCGATGGAGGCCAGTTTCAAGCTGGAGGAAGCCAAGCGACGTAAACGCGAAGGACTGGTGATTCTTGCCACGACCTTGATGGTATTGACCTTTGCGTTCTTCGAGGTGCAGCGACCGGACAACTCGCCAGAGCACTCCTTGGGCAACAATATTGCTTTCTTTCTCCTGATCAACTTGAATGTCATCCTTCTCGGGTTGCTGATTTTTCTCGTGGTTCGGAACCTCGTGAAGCTCGTCTTCGAGCGCAAGCGAAGGATTCTGGGTTCCCGCCTGCGGGTGCGCTTGGTGCTGGCCTTCATCGCGCTGTCTCTGGTGCCCACCTTACTGTTGTTCTTCATCGCCGGCGGCATCGTGACGCGTTCCTTCGAAAGGTGGTTCGACCTTCAGGTGGAGAACGCGCTGCAAGGTTCATTGGAAATCGGCCAGACGTACTATCAAAACTCGGCCAACAACGCACTGTTCTATGCGCGTCAGTTGAGTCAACGCATGACTCGAGAAGGGCTTTTTGAGACGCACCGGCTTGGCGAGCTCAAGGAGTTTATCCAGAGCAAACAGCGGGAGTACAACCTCGGAACTGTCGAATTGTTCGCTCCCGATTATCGATCGCTAATCGTCGCCTTCAACGAGCAAGTACCCACCGGTGTCACCATCAAGCCCGAAAATGAGTTTCTCAACCGCGCCCTGCGGGGTCTGGAAGTGACGCGGACTCAGGCCTTCGGCGAGGGCGACATCATCCGTGGGGGGGTGCCCATCTATAGTGCCGACAAGCGTGTGCTCGGTGTCGTCGTCGTGGACTATTATGTGCCCAAAAGTATTACCAAGAGAGCCTTACAGATTTCCCGTTCCTACGAACAGTACAAACATCTGATGGCCCTCAAAACACCGGTCAAAAATAGTTATATCTTGACCCTGCTGCTGATGACTTTGGTGATCATCTTCGCGGCTACCTGGTGCGGACTCTATCTCGCCAAAGGTATTACGGTGCCGATCCAAAAACTGGCGGAGGGAACTCACCAAGTCGCCCACGGAAACTGGGACTATGAGATCGAGTCCGGCGGGGACGATGAGATCGGAACTTTGGTGGAATCGTTCAACCAGATGACTCGCGATTTGAAGCAGATCAACGTCGAGTTGGAGCAACGAAAGCGGTTTGTCGAAACGCTCCTGGCCAACATCACCGCCGGGGTGATCGCCGTGGATCCCGCGGGAAGAATTACAACGTGGAATAAGGCCGCCGAGGAAATGTTGGGAGTCAAGGCGACCGGTGTCCTGGGAAGAAATCAAGAGGAGGTGTTTCAAACGGGACAGCTGCAGGTGATGCGCGATATCCTGGAAAGTGTGAAAGGCCGGGAGAGTGTGGAGCGGGAAGTCAAGATTTCTCTGCCGGAACAATTGCTCACCGCGGTAGTGACGGCGGCAACGCTACGAGACGACGAAAGGAAGACCCTGGGCGTCATGGTCTTTATCGAGGATATTACACAGATTCAGAAGGTGCAAAGAATGGAGGCCTGGCGGGAAGTCGCCCGGCGTATCGCTCACGAGATCAAGAATCCGCTCACGCCGATCCAATTATCCGCCGAGCGACTGCGAAAACGCTATTCAAAATTGCTCGAGGGTAACGGTGCGATTCTCGATAAGTGCACGTCGACCATCATCCAGCAGGTGGACGAGCTCAAGAATCTGGTCAATGAATTTTCGCATTTTGCGCGATTGCCTTCGGCGCAGCTCATTACCAACGACTTGAACGAGATCGTTCAGGAGGCGCTCTTCCTTTTCAAGGAAGGGCACAACGATATCCAATTCCAATCCTGCTATGGCGACATTCCTCCCCTGGAGCTCGATCGGGAACAGATCAAGCGAGTCATCATCAATTTATTAGACAATGCGGTAGCGGCTGTCGCGGGAAATGGCGAAATCAAAATCGCCACCAGTCATGACCGCTCTCGAGGGGTCGTCTATTTGGAGGTCGCGGACAATGGCTATGGGGTCGCGACAGAGGTAAGGGCGAGAATTTTTGAGCCCTATTTTTCTACCAAGAAGAATGGCACCGGTCTCGGACTGACCATCGTCAGTCAGATCATCGAAGATCACCGGGCCTATATCCGTGTGCGACCGAATGACCCTCAGGGTACCAAGTTTACGGTCGAGTTTCCGGCGCAAACAGACAGTCATGTTGTAGAAAATGAAAAGCGGGCGGTGCATTCTTAGGGGAATTTGGGGGTGCGGTGAAGGAACGGCCGACACAAAAGACCATACTGATCGTCGACGATGAGGACAAAGTCCGCGAGTCGGTCCGAGAGGTCCTCGGCGACGAGGGCTATCGAGTTGTCGACACCGCCGACGGTACCCGCGTACTGGAATTGATTGCCGAAGAAAAACCCGGCCTCGTGCTGCTGGACATTTGGATGCCGCAGATCGACGGCATCGATCTTCTCAAACAGATCAAAAGCAGGGAGCCGGCGATCAACGTCGTGATGATTTCGGGCCATGGCAACATTCACACTGCGGTCACGGCCACCAAAAATGGCGCCTTCGATTTTATCGAGAAGCCGCTGTCCTTGGAGGCGCTGTTGCTAACGGTTCAGCGGGCCCTGGGTGAATTTTCTCCGTCGGCTAAAGAACGCAATGGCAACGGGGGCAGGAAATCGAAAAATGGCAAACGCTCCCCGTTGCCGGCAAGCTGTGGCACCGCCGGCCAATCCATCAAGCAACGCACCTTGAAGAAAAGTATCGTCACGTCGGGGCAGGGACTCCACTCAGGAGTGAAAACTGGACTGATTCTTCACCCGCTCCCGCCCAATAGCGGCGTGCTATTTGCCGGCATTTCCGGCGATGTGCGGGTGCCCGCCCATCTCGACCATGTCGGATCCACGGGGTATGCGACGTCATTGCGAGCCAAAGGTTTCGCCGTGGGGACGGTGGAGCATTTGCTCGCCGTGCTGCATAGCTACGGCATCACCAATTTGCTCGTCAAGGTTCAAGGGGAAATTCCCATTTTGGATGGTTCCGCCCTCGAGTTTTGTAACCTGATCGAGGAGGCCGGGGTTCAGGAAGAAAGCGACGATTGGTCAGAGATCATTGTCGACAAGCCCTATCGAGTCGGGAGCCAAGGAGGGGAAACGATTAGCATTGAGCCTGCGGATGTCTTTTCAGTACGCTACGTTTTGAATTATCCAAAGCCTGTGGGTATCCAAGAGCATACCTACACCTACCAAGGCCCCGGAAGTTTCAAGGAAGAGATCGCGCCGGCGAGAACCTTTGGTTTTCTGAAGGACATCGAACAGCTACAACAAGCAGGCTTGGTCAACGGCGGCAAGCTCAATAATTGTATCCTCATCGATGACGAGAAAATCATCAATACGGATCTGCGGTTCCCTAATGAACTGGCGCGCCACAAAATCCTCGATATTATCGGAGACTTTTACTTGCTGGCAAAGCCGGTGCGAGGCGTGATTACCGCTCACATGACCGGCCATTCCGACAACATCGCACTGTTACGCGAGCTGCGGCGCGGCATGAACTTTTAGCGATTGTGGAAATCGGGTTGCGTGTTCACCGCCTCCAGGGAACGATTGCTTTTGATGGACTCTTCAGACGCGTTTGCCCGCCTCTTTACAGTGCATGAAGCCAATGCGCTGTTGCCCACTGTGCGCCCGTTGATTGAAAGGATTTTGGAAAATATTGAGCGCCTAAGAAACAAGAGCGAAACTCTCGTTCGTGAGGCACAACTGGATCCGGAAGCAGCGGACTTTATGGATCGACTGCAGGGGGATGGTGAAATTGCTCGGCTCGTGGGTGACGTCAGAAGTTGGGTGGAAGAGATCAACAGCCACGGCTGTGTGTGCAAAGGGGTGGAACAGGGCCTCATCGATTTTCCCTGCATGCTGGGAGCGGAAGTAGTGTTTCTATGCTGGCGGTTGGGGGAACCCAACGTCGGCCATTGGCACCGTATCGAGGATGGTTTCGCCGGGCGCCGGCGTTTACTCGATGTCGAGAAACCCGGCCCCGACGGAAACACCTCTTACCACTGACTGGACTTGGATTTCGAGTCTAGTTTACCTTGACTTACTGTCGGTTGGGATGCGGTTGCCGGCGAGAATGAGCTGTGAGTGTGGTCATTGCACAAAATCAAAATGCTCTGTCCCTTCGAGTCAAAGAGGAAGCCCAGCGCC
>DAIRFP010000316.1:0-5038 GCA_036794995.1 Thermodesulfobacteriota bacterium
CGCCTTTCTATCAGGACAAGACGATTACCGTTGTTTTGGGTGGCCCTCCGGGAGGTTCGGCGGATATGAGGACGAAGTCGGTCACTTCGCTCTTACGCAAGCATATTCCCGGAAACCCGATTTTGATCGTCCAGTATATGGCAGCAGGGGGAGGGCGACAGGCCGCCAATCACGTTTACAGAAACGCGCGGCCGGACGGCCTTACGATCGGCAGCATGGGAGCCGCCCTGGTGACAAACGCGGTCCTGGGAGTAACCGGTGTTCAATACGACATCGACAAGTTCCATTATCTCGGCACGCCGGACAGCGCGCAGCATTATATTTTTATAACCAATCGAAAAGCCGGGCTGACCAGTTTGGAGAAGTTGCGCTCTGCTACCGGTGTGAGGATCGGATCTCAATCCGTAGGGCACCCGGTTTACATTACGGGCCGGCTTTTCGGTTACTACCTCGGCCTTAAAGAACCAAAATTCGTGACGGGGTACACCGGTCCGGAGATCGATATCGCGCTGATGGGAGGTGAAATAGACGCGAGAGCGGGCACGGGAGAGACGATCATCCTTCGATCCCCCGAGTGGCTGGAAAAGGGACTCGTGGATGTTCACGCCAGCATCGAGATCCCCATCGGGAAAAGACATCCGCGCTTTGCGCAACTACCGGAACTGGAAAGTTTTGCCGTATCGGCGCGAGAGAAGCGGTTGCTCGCCATGTTTCGCACTTTCAGGCTTTCGGGCCAGAGTTTTTTTCTTCCCCCGGAAACACCCAAAGACCGGGTGCAGATTCTCCGGGAGGCGATGCGGAAAACCTTCACCGATCCGGAATTCGCCAAGGAGTTTCACAAACTCACCGGCGACGACCCGACGCCTCTGATGCCGGAGGCCCTCGAGAAAGCCATCAAAGAAATGCCCCGGGACGCCGACGTCATTGAGCTGTTTAACAAGCTGGCCGGGGCTGAATCGCTACCGCCCCGGTAGCAGGGCGCCCCCGCCTTACGATTTTGGCCGCCATTAACGGGACCGCGTGTCGCATTCGGAAAAGTGTAATTGCAAGGCCTGAGCTCAGCTTCCGATTCGAGACGGCCCGGCTTGGGATAAATGGAAAATTCCATGCGCGAGATTGACCGGCTCGACGAGGAGAAGGTTCGGCGCGCCGGCAACTCGTTGAGAGCATCAAGGCGCGACCGAGCTGTGCCAGCAAGACTGCGGATTACTCCAGCGACGTTTGGCATCACGAAATCCGGCGTCCAGGACTGTGTTACACGCCGTTTCTATGCGACATTGCACGCTTTGCTTCGCTGAAAGCGACCTCTTCCAGTTCCACGCGCTCTTTAATAATGCGCGACAACCATTCTTCGACGTTTTTCTCTCTGTGCAACCGCGCCAGGAACGCAGCACGAGCAGCTAACTCGGATGGCAGAGATACTGCGGTTTTTGCTCTGCGAACTTTGATCGGTCTTTCCCAAGCCGAATCTTCCTCAGCATGGGACTCTACAATCTTATCGATCTCTTCCTCAGACAAACGGGTCTTTCGAGGTTTCCTTTTAGAGTTCATAACGGCCATCCTGTAATTATTCGAACAACCTTATTCGGTTTAAGTTGAAAGATAATCTTGAGTGGCCAACCTATAAGCGTTGAGGTCAAAAATGGTATCTGCGTTGCTTCCCAGTGGGTTCCGTTCAGACAACACTCGTTACACTTGCTCAATCTGCTCGTCTGAAGGTGCCGTCCCATTCAATTGCTTTGGCGCAACGTATAGGAGATCCGCGCTAGTTGGCTCGATCCGGGCGTTCGTTGGTTTCCGCGGCTTTTGCCAGCCGGATATCGATGAGCGCCATTTGTCCGCCGGCGATCGCTTTGAGTCCGCGCTGCAGCGCGGCGCGCACTTCGCCGGGATCTTCGACTTTTTCGCCATAGCCCTCGAACGCCCGCGCGACGGTGGCATAGTCGGGGCTCGGATTAATCGAGATGCCGATAAAGTCCTGGTTCTTCACCGCGAAGCCGTCGGGAAAGAAACGGGGCACCCCGGACTTTTGTGAGTGATAGCCGTAGTTGTTGTAGAGTACGATCATGATCGGCAGCTGGTGTTCCTGACAGACCCCCAAAGCCGCCAGTCCCGGATCATAATTAAACGCGCCGTCGCCGATGAGACAGAGCACGGGCCGCTTGGGAAAGGCTGCTTTCACTCCCAGAGCGGTGCCCGTGCCGGTGCCGAGTCCGCCGATGCAGCCGGCGAAGAACGTGCCCGGCTTTAACATGTCCAGGTAGCGATGGATCGAAAGCCTATGCGTGATGGTTTCTTCCACCACGAGGGCGTCGGGCGGTAAGACTTGGGCCAGCTCGTAGGTGACCCAGCGCGTGTCGATGGGTTTCTGTCCGCTGCGGGTGGTCGCTTCTTCTTTCCACGCGGCCTTTCGTTTTTCGTGACGGCTCCGCCACGTTTCCGCGCGCCGCGCGACGTCGCCGTTCCCCTTGGAGGCTCGTTTTTTGACGGATTCGACCAGATACTTCATGGAGCTTTCGATCTCACCCGTGAGAATTTGATTGACCGGATATCCCCAGTAGGGAAGGTCCGAGCGCAGCGGATTATCCGACAAGACGGCAACTTTGGTTCCGGGGTTTAGTTTCTTCGATGCGGGATGCCAGGGAGCGATGACTCCCAAAAGTAGAATCGCATCCGCCTCCTGCAAGAATTCCTGGGGCTCGAAACCGGCGTGAAGCGGATGAGTGCGCGGAAAGTTCACATAGCTGGACGCGCGGCTCTCCACGACACCCGCGCCGAGCAGTTCCGCCAGCTCCACGAGTTTCTCCACGGTCACGGTGCTGCGACCTGCTTCTTCGGTGATGATGACTGGGTTTTTCGCGGCAGCGAGCATCGACGCCAGTTCGTCGATCGCCGCCGGATCCGCCATGGGCGCGGGAATGGGAACATTCTCGGCCGAGGCGTTCTTGGTCATCTTGTCGAAAAGATATTCCATCGGAAGAGACACGAAGACCGGTCCCTTGGGAGATCCCATCGCCAATTGGCAGGCGCGTTGGATGGTCGAGGGCAACAACGATTTAGCGTTGACGCCATAACTCCACTTGACGCAGCGGTCGACGAGCCGTGCAGGACCACCGATATCGGCCAAAGCACCGAGCCACTGCGCGCCGACATCCGGCCCCGCTTCTTCGCCAAATCCCAAAGACTCTCCGGTGAACACCACCATGGGCACTTGCTCATGGAGCGCGCCGCGCAGCGCCATGGTCGCGTGCAGCGCTCCGACGGTGGTGTGAATCATGACCGCGGGAAGTTTCCCGGTAGACTTGGCGTAGCCGCTGGCCATGCCGACGGCGATCTCTTCATGCCGCGAGCTTATGTAGAGCGGCACTCCCTCGCTCTGGGCCTTGGCTTTGGCGAAAGCCTCCCACACCGGCGACCACTCCGATCCCGGAGAAGCAAAAATTCGATCCACGCCCATATGTGAAAGCACACGTAATAAAGTATCGGCGCCGGTAAGGCCTTCGGTTTCGATCATGTTCTTCTCCTTTGAACAGCCTGGTGAAAAAGACTCATATGCTTCGTTGCGCTCGATCGCCTCGCTCCAACGTACTGCTCACGTACGCCTCCGCTCGTCGATTTCTCGCGCGCCTCGCCTCTGAGTCTTTTTGACCAGCCTGCGGACGAGTTTTTTCAACTTTTGTAACGTGGTGGTAGTTCAAAGCGTTCAAGCCATGAAATTGAGTCGTGCCAATCCAGTTAATGCTCTCTCACCCTCTATCAGATAGAGGCAGGTTGCTTCAACATCGCTTCATTAATTAACTCCTACACTTGATGAAAACTCGGGCACCGCGCAATCGTCATTCCCGTGAAAACGGAATCCAGTCCTAAATTCTTTCTGGATCCGGCTCGCCCCCTGCTGTCGCGGGGGTTGGCCGGAATGACGGCTAAGAAATGGGCCGAAATGCGAGTGAAGCCAGTTAACCCTTTCCCCAAAGCTTGTCGAAGAATCCGCTCTTTTCCATTTCATCCAGGAAACGCCGATCGATGAGGTCTTGAGGTCTGATCTTTTTTGCCCGGGGATCGACTCGGGAAACTTCATCTAAGATCGACTGGAAGCCTTCGTCGTTCATTTGTAGCTTGGTTTCAAGAACTTTGACCTCGCCGTTATAAGCCGCATCAAGGACCTTCCTGTCGGAGAGACGCAAGTACTTTCCCATGACCTTGTAGACAAATTCTTTGTCGCTGTGGATGATTTTGCCCGCTTCCGCCATGGCTTTGAGAAATTGCCCCACAACCGGTTGACGCTTTGCGACAAGCGACCTCCGAGTAAAGAAGACCGTTGCTGCGTAGGGAAGACGCAGATCGGGTCCAAAGATGACGTAGTGAAGCCCCTTCGCTATCGCCTGCGCGTCGGTGGGTGGGTTCAGCGAAGCGGCGTCTAGGCCGCCGGCCAAGAGGGCGACCAGGGTTTCCGGCGCGCCGCCGGACTGGATGAAGTTGACTTCGGTGGGGTCGATTCCCGAGCGCCGCAGCGCCTGCACGGCAAAGTAGTGGGGGTTACTTCCCACCCGATTGATGCCGACTTTCTTTCCCCTTAGATCCGCCGGGCGCTTTATATCGGGGCGCGCCAGAATGCTGTGCGTCAACACGTTCTTAAATCCGCCGACAAACACGAAATCCGAAGCTCCCTGAACATAGGCGCGGATCGGCCCTTCGCCGCCACCCAGGGAAATTTCCGCATCGCCGCCCAACATGGCGGCGGTAACCGAAGGGGAAGAAGCGATGAAGACGAGATCGAAGTCGAGATTATATTTCTTGAAAAGCCCGGCTTCGGTGGCGACCCAGGGCATGGATTGGGAAAGCACCCGCGCTGAATGGATGCCGACGAGTTTGTCTGCTGCTGACAGTGATTGCGGTATGGCGAACAAAAGAAAAATGGCGCTCGTCGAAGCCATTGCCGTGCCGGCACGGCGAAGAACCTTGAACATTGAACCCTTCGACAGACTCAGGGCAGACTTTCTATGACGCTTGTCAAGTCCCCCTGGTTTGTTTCTTTCAT
>DAIRFP010000317.1:0-5029 GCA_036794995.1 Thermodesulfobacteriota bacterium
GAAGGCGCGCGAGGCGTTGCGGTGGACGGTCAAGGTTCGGTTTATGTTGTCGGAGTCACGATATCGGCGAATTTTCCAATCAAGAACCCGGCGCAGAGCGTGCTGAAAGGATTTAGCAACGCCTTTGTTACCAAGCTCGACGTCAACGGCCAACTCGTCTATTCGACCTATCTCGGCGGCAGCGGCTTCGATGAGGGCGTCGTTATAAAAGTCGATGACACCGGAGCGGCCTATGTGGGCGGGACCACCGGTTCAATAGACTTTCCCACGGTCAATCCGGCTCTGAGCAGGGGAGGCAGGAATGACGGATTCATCACCAAGCTGAGCCCCACTGGCTCGCAGATCGTTTACTCGACGTATCTCGGAGGAACCGACAATGACGGCGTGGCGGATCTAACGCTTGACGCGCAAAAAAATGTGTATGTCGTGGGCAACATTGCTCCAGCATTGGGGGTTCCGGCCAATGATTTCCCGACTGTCAATCCCATCCAGGCAACCCATGGCGGAGGGACCAGAGACGGATTCCTTTCGGTTATTAACTCGATTGGCTCTAGCCTGCTGTTTTCCTCCTATCTCGGGGGGAACGGTGATGACTTTTTGCAGTCGATAGGGCCTAACCCAACCAAGGGCAACTTATTTATCACTTTCTTCACTAATTCGAGCAACTTCCCACCGGGCACGTCGAGCGATCGGGTGATTCCGCAAGCCGATGGAACATCAAGCTCGGTACTAGGATCAATAGCCATGGTTCATACTACAGATTTCGTGGTCATGATTGAGAAAACTGGAAAGCTTACTATCGTTGACGACACCATAGATCTAGTAGCGCTCGGTATAGAAATAGGAGCCGGGTTTGTGTTGGGCACGTCCGTCAGTAGCTTCGGCTCTCCTCAAGATGGAATGGCCCAAGACCTGGGTGGCTTGAATGCTAGGTTGACATTGTTTGACCAGAACCTGAACATTACGAAAACTGCATTCTTCGGCGGGAGCGGTGAAGACACTATCAGTCGTCTGGCAGGTGATGCCAAGGGTGCGGCTTACATCATAGGCAACACCAGATCGACCGACCTTCCGGTGGTCAATCCCATCCAGGCTACTCCGTCGGGGGGAAACGCTTCATTTGAAGGGTTTCTTGCGGTGTTCGCACCCGGGACGTTGCAGCCGGTGTTTGCCACTTACCTCGGCGGCGTAGGGATAGAGTTCCTGAACGGTGTTACCGTTGATCCGCAGGGCAATATCTACGTCGTCGGTGAAACCTTCGGCAACTTTCCAACTCCTACGTCCAGCGCGATCCAGAAGCAGCTCAGCGGTAGGACCGACGCTTTCATTATTAAGATCTCGCCGGTGGCGATTCCACTGGGCAATACTCCGGTTGATTTTGATGGCGACGGCAAGAGCGACATCGGGGTGTACCGGGATGGGAATTGGTTTATCCGGCGGACTTCGGACGGCGGAGTGACCGGGGTTGGTTGGGGAGGATTAGCGCAGGACACGCCGGTGCCGGCGGACTATGACGGGGATGGCAAAACCGATATCGCGGTTTACCGAAGCGGTGACGGTGGCTGGTATATCGTCCGGTCTTCGGACGGTGGAGTTACAGGGACCGGCTGGGGCGGCTTGGCCCAGGACATCGCGGTGCCGGCAGACTATGACGGGGACGGGAAAGCTGACATCGCGATTTACCGGGACGGCGGGTGGCACATTCTCCGATCTTCAGATGGTGGAGCGACAGGAGTTGGATGGGGAGGCCTGGCGCAGGACACACCAGTACCGGGCGACTATGACGGCGACGGCAAAACTGATACGGCAATCTACCGAAAGAGTGACGGTGGGTGGTATATCTTACGGTCTTCAGACGGCGGCGTCACTCTGACGGGTTGGGGAGGATTGGCACAGGACATCCCGGTGCCAGGGGACTACGACGGGGACGGTAAGACGGATGTAGCGGTTTATCGAAATGGCGGTTGGTACATTCTCCGGTCTTCAGACGGAGGAGTCACAGGGATTGGCTGGGGCGGATTACCTCAGGACATAACAGTGGCTGCGGATTATGATGGAGATGGCAGGACGGACGTAGCGGTCTATCGAGACGGCGGATGGCTGATCGTACGCTCTTCAGATGGCGGCGTGACAGCAATCGGCTGGGGAGGTCTGGCGCAGGATGTACCGCTGAATTAATCCGACGAGATCGCAGCGCGGCGGAGCCGCAAACCAAAACTCGGAATATCTCGCGCAAAGGCGCAAAGAAATTAAGCTTCCGAACTTGGCGTTCTTAGCGTCTTGGCGCGAGCAAATCCCCTAAACGTTGACGATCACGACGCCCTTGGGCTCGAGATAGTAATCTAAGGCTTCGGGACCGTGCTCGCGACCGACGCCGCTCGACTTGACGCCACCGAAGGGTAGTTCGTCGTAGCCGTAGTGGAGCGAGTTGACCCAGACGTTGCCGGCCTGGAGTTTGTCGATCGCTTTGTTGGCGTGGAGTAAGTTGCGCGTCCAGATCGATGAACCGAGACCGAACTCCGAAGAGTTGGCCTTCTCGAGGGCTTCGTCGAGAGTCTTGAACGTGTAGACCGGCAGCGCCGGACCGAAGACTTCTTCCTTGGTCATGCGGGCGTCGTCGGGCACGTTGGTCATCAGAGTCGGCAGATAGAAAAACCCCTTGTCGAAGTCGCCTCCCTTGGGCCGCTCGCCGCCGAACAGCACTTTGGCGCCGCGCCCCTTGGCGTCTTCCACCTGTTCTTCGACTTCCTGCCTCTGCGAGCCGATGTGAATCGGACCCATGCGGGTTTCTTTGCTCGTGCCGTTGCCGACGGTTTTCTTCTTGAGAATTTCTACCAAGCCACCGACAAAATTGTCGGCGATGGATTCTTGCAGGAACAGCCGCTTCACGCCGAGGCACATCTGGCCGCAGTTAAAGTAGCGGCCCACGTCAGCCATTTTTACCGCGAGGTCGACGTTGGCGTCTTCCATGACGATCATCGGATCGCTGCCGCCGAGCTCCAGGGTCACGCGTTTGATTTCGCGGCCGGCGACCTCCATGACGTGGCGCCCCACCGGTGTCGATCCGGTGAAAGCGATGCGGCGGATACGGGGATTGCGCAAAAGTTCCTCGCCGACGCTGCCGCCGGGGCCGGTGACAATGTTCACGGTTCCTTTGGGCAAGGTTTTTTGTGCTTTGCCCTCGCCGAAGGTCGCCTGGGCGATCAGTTCGATGACCCGGATCGTCGCGAGAGGAGTGGTGCTCGCCGGTTTGATGATGATCGTGTTGCCGGCCGCCAGAGCGGGCCCGAGTTTGGTGCCCATGAGAGTCAGAGGGAAATTCCAGGGCACGATGCCGCCACACACGCCGATGGGTTGGCGCACTACCATGCCGTAGGCATTTTTCTGTGGCAGAGGCACGTGGGAGCCGCGTACTTTGGAGGCGAGACCGGCGTAAAATTCCAGGCCGTGAACCAGATGGTGAATTTCCAGGCCGGCTTCAAAAAGCGTCTTGCCTTGCTCCTGGGTCAACAACTGGGAGATCTCGGCGGCATTTTTCTTGATCAACTCGCCGGCATTGAGCAATGCATTGCCGCGATCTTCCGGGGTCACGTCGGACCAGACTTTGAAAGCGTCTTCGGCCGCCTGGATCGCCTGCTGTACGTCTTTGTCGTTTCCCTGCGGCACGCTGTCCACCGTCGCCCCCGTGGCAGGGTTGCGTACTTCAGTGGTGTTCTTGGTTACGGAATCGACGGACTCGCCGCCGATAAACATCTTTGCCATTAGCTAACCTCCATCAAATTTTGCAGTTCAAGTGTTCAAATCGTTCAAGCCGTTCAAAACGTCCAATCACTGCGGGTTTGATTCCCCGTAGCTTGGCTACGTAAAGAGCGATTCTCAGACCTCTTAGAGTCCGTCATTCCCGAATGCTTCTATGCCTCGATTTCCCTCGGGACGGTGAGGTTCTCGAACCGTCGGGAATCCAGGGCGAGACCGGGACTGGACCCGCGATTAAAACATTTGGGGGTGACGCCTTTGGGATAAATTCTCATCGCAATGTTCTTATACCCCGTCAGCTTGCTGCGGGGCAGTTCAATTTTGAACTGGAGTGCGGGAATAATGAAATGTTGGATGCTCGGAATATCACCCATTATTCCATCGTTCTAATTTTCCAATCTTTACTATTTTCCTTTGAATTGCGCGGTTCTTTTTTCCAGATAAGCTTTGACGCCTTCGTTGCCGTCTTCGCTGGCGAAGGTCTGGGCTAAAAGCTCGCGCTCGAAGGCCAGGCCGTCGGGCAAGGACAATTCCAGGCCGGTTTGGATCGCGCGCTTGACCTTGCCCACCGCCAGGCTGCTCTTGTTCGGCACGATGAACTGACGGGCGTAGTCCATGACCTGCTGCATGAAGTTTTCTTTATCGTAAATGTAGTGCACCAGACCTATGTCCAGAGCTTCCTCGAAGGCGATGGTCTTTCCCGTAGCGCAAAGCTCCAACGCCCGAGCCTTGCCGACCAGACGAGGCAGACGTTGCGTGCCGCCCATGCCGGGCATCACACCGAGATTGATCTCGGCCAGCCCGACTTTGCCGCCTTCCTTTTTCGCGATGCGAATATCACAGGCCATGGCGATTTCGAGTCCCCCGCCGACGGCATGGCCGTTGATCGCGGCGATGACGATTTTGGGGGTGTTTTCCAGGCGCATCAGCACCTCGTGGCCGTGCAGCGCAAAGTTGTTTTTGAACGAAAGGGGCTTGTTGGATAGCATGTTGATGTCAGCTCCGGCGGAGAAAAATTTCTCGACCTTGCCGGTGATCACGATGGCGTGGACGTTGTCATCGAAGCGGGCTTCAAGGACGGCGGCATCAAGTTCCTTGAGCAGATCCGTGGTGTAACTGTTGACCGGCGGCCGATTGATTTCCATGACGGCAACGCCTTCATCGACCCGATATTCAATCATTTTTCCCTCTGCCATGGCTTAATCTCCTCGTGTGTAATCTTTTTGGATTCTTTCGGGTTTACCGTGAAGGAATATTTACCGCAGAGACACAG
>DAIRFP010000318.1:0-5019 GCA_036794995.1 Thermodesulfobacteriota bacterium
GCCTATCAATCATTCGTGAAATGGGCTGACCGAAACCCCAGGCCGAAGGTCGACAGCCTACGGACGACCCTGGATGCCATCAAAAAAAATACCCCCAAGGCCGCGTCGGCCGATCCTGCGTCTTTTATCGATACCGGCATCGTCGATCAGCTCGTTAAGGAAGGATATTTTAAATAAAAACGAAGCAGGAAAGATGAAACGCGTAACACAAACTTGTTTTGTTATTTCATCCTTCGATGATTTTCCGATAACGACTGGAACGATTTGAACGTTTGGAACTGATTGAACGATTGGCGTGATTTGACCCTAGTCCGGTGCAGTGTTAGCATCCCGCCAAGTTTGACGATCAAGGAGAAGTGGCTCAGTGAAAATTTATAACTTTGACCTGCTCGCCTATCCTCACGTGCCGAAGGAAGCGCCGCGCACGCCCGTTCCCAGCAGCTATTTCGATCCCCTCAAGGGCGCCGCAAATTACAAAGAGCATCTGGAGGAAATGGCCTACTGCGAGGAGCTGGGCTTCGACGGCGTGGTTTTCAACGAGCATCACTACAGCGCCTATGGCACGATGCCTTCTCCGAACCTGATCGCCGCAGCGCTGAGTCAAAAAACCAGCCGCATCAAGATCGGCGTCCTCGGCAACATTTTGCCTTTGCGCAATCATCCCGTGCGTGTCGCAGAAGAGTACGCCATGATCGACTGTCTCTCCGGCGGCCGGCTCATTGCCGGCTTCGTGCGCGGTATACCGCCGGAATATATCTGGTACGGCGTAAACCCGGAAGAATCCCGCGGGCGGTTCGAAGAAGCCTATAATCTAATCATGACCGCTTGGACCGAGCCGGTGTGGAGTCACGAGGGACCGTTCTTCCAGCTCAAGGATTGCGCGATCTGGCCCAGACCCTTGCAACAGCCGCACCCGCCGATATGGATCGCGGCGCGCAGCGCCGAGTCCGTTGAGTGGTGCGTAAGGCGTCATCTGCCGATCGCTCAGGTTTATCAGACCACCGGCCAAATCGAGGATACTTTCAGTTACTACCGAAAAGTCGCCCGTGACGAAGGTTGGGAAGCCGCCCCCGATGATTTTATTCTCTGCCGTCACATCTACATCGACGAGTCCGACAAGAGAGCCCAGGAGATCGCCGAGCCGGCGATGCGTTATTTTTTCTCGGTCTTCAATCGCGGCTTCAACGAAGCGATCAACAAGGGAGCCGTTGACCAGAAGCTGATGGCGGCCTTGACCTCGGAACGCTCCTTCAACTACTTCCGCGAAGGTAACCGCGAGCGCTGCGATTTTTCCAAGCTCGATTGGGATGGCTTGGTCAGCTCCGGCTATATGATCGCCGGCGACCCGGACAGCGTCGCGCGCCAGATCACGGCGCAGATGAAACAAATCGGCGCCAATCACTTCATGGGCATGTTTCACATCGGTAATCTCGCCCACGACAAAGTGATCTCATCGTTGAACCTATTCAAGAACGAGATCATGCCGAGACTCAATTAGATTGTTACACTCCGATGTCTGGGAACTTGTCTCTCGCAAATTATGCTCTTAACTGAAGCGACAAGAATTGTTATCCCGCCAAGACGCCAAGCTCGCAAAGAAAGCCCCTTACTGATTTCTCCGAACCTTTGCGCCTTTGCGCGAGACACGTTTTTGTCGACTTTTTCTTCATGCCAAAGTTTCAAATACCTTGGCTAGATTGGGAGCCGGCGTTGAAAAAGCTTGCCCCTGTGGCTCAATCCTGAATGGCGAATTGCTACTGGAACCACGACCCCCAGCCTGCCGAAACCTACCTTTGCCTGGACGGCAAGAGCCAGGTTTGCGCGCGTTGCTGTGTGGAAAAGTGCGCTGTCGACACTCCCGCGTGGTTTGCCAGGTGCGCCGAGGCCGGCCATCCAACCTGGCCGGCGGTCAGGTCGCGTCAAACCGTCGCGCCAAAGCTTGTCTGCCTCGAATCCTACTGGAACCACGAGCTATTCAAAACCCTCTCGGTGAAAGCATTCTTCGAGCCCCTCGCGGAATTGATTCGACCGCGACTCCAGCTTGCGCACCGCTTCGTGGAATCGGAGCGCGGCCTCGCTTATTACACGCGACATCCCCATGGCTTGCTTTGGCAACTGCCTGAGTCCTGGGACACGCCGATCTACTACCTCGCCTTCCACGGCGAACCGGGAGCGGTGAAATCGGTTCTCGACCGCATCGGCGCGGACACTTTGCTGGAGGCCTTTCGCGGCTACGGCAACGCCGGTTATCGCAACCTCGTTTACTTCGCGGCTTGCAACGTCCTATCCGGGCCGGAAGGAGAAAAATTCGCGCGGGATTTCCTGGAGGCTTCCGGCTGCCGCGCTGTCATCGGCTACGCCACCAACGTCGATTGGATGGAGAGTCTGTTAACCGACATGCTGTTCTTGCAGCGCTTCTACTCGAATCCCGACCCCTGGACCAACTTAGCCGACATTTTCGCTTCCGTGAAACAGGATTTCCGGCGGGCGCAAAGCCTGGGCTATACCTTGTTTGAAGCCAAGACACCGAATGAAACACGGAAGCTGCCATTGGCTTAAGCAAGATTGTAGAAAATGCTATATCTAAAGAAGTCCGATGATCGACCGGTTCGCGAAGAAAATCCCGCCCGGCCGCCGGTTCAGCCGGCGGGAGATGCTCGCGCTGATGGGCAGCGCGAGCGCGGCACTATTAGGCAGCGGATGTGGCCGCTCCGACTTGAAAGCCGCCGTTCCCGGCTGCATCGTACGACCCGAACAGACCGAGGGACCCTATTTCGTCGATGAGCAGCTGAACCGCTCCGACATCCGCTCAGAACCTTCGGATAATTCCGTCAAACCGGGGACGTCTCTCCATCTACAATTCCAAGTTTCACGCATCGACGGTGCCTCATGCGACCGCCTCGGAGGCGCCGTTGTCGACGTGTGGCATTGTGACGCTCTCGGCGTTTATTCGGGTGTCCGCGAAAACAGCAGATCCGATGCCCGCGGGAGAAAGTTTCTGCGCGGCTACCAGATCACGAATGCGAGCGGGATCGCTGAATTCCTGACGATCTATCCCGGATGGTACGAGGGCCGGGCGGTTCACATTCACTTCAAGATTCGTACCGAGCCGGCAGCCCGGCGGCGGTACGAGTTCACCTCGCAGCTTTACTTCGAGGAGTCGATTACCGATCAAGTCCACATGAGCCCGCCCTATAGCTCGAGGGGCCGCCGCACCACGATGAACGATGACGACTTTATTTTCCGAAGCGGTGGCAAGCAATTGATGCCGAGGCTAACCAAAAGCGCGCAGGGCTACGCGGCCACGTTCGACATCGGCATTCGGATCGCTTGAGCCGAATCGCTGTGAAGTAATGGAACTGCTGATCAATATCGACGTCGATGACATTGAACAGGCTATCGCGTTCTATCAAACCGGCCTCGATCTCCGAATCGGGCGGCGTCTTTTCGGCGGCTCGGTCATCGAAATGCTCGGAGGTTCTTCGAAGATCTATCTGTTGGCCAAGCCTTCGGGAAGTTCGCCATCCACCGCGGTGCCGCTCCGGCGCGATTACCGGCGTCACTGGACCCCCGTGCATCTGGATTTTGTTGTCGAAAATATTACCGCCGCGGTGCAGCGTGCATCAGCGGCCGGAGCAATTCTTGAAGGCGAGATCCAGGCGCATAAGTGGGGCCGCCTCGCAGTCATGAGCGACCCCTTCGGCCATGGCTTCTGCCTCTTGCAATTCAGCGGCAAAGGCTACGATGAGGTCGCCTGACTCGGACCTTACATCGGCAGTTAATCTCCACGAGCCAGTTTCCCGATGCTGTTCAAGCAGCGCTTTTTAGCGGGTCTTCGTACCGGCGAGATCACCCTGGCGTTTCGCAAGTGGACCAAACCTTCCGTCCGCTCCGGCGGCACGCTCAAGACGCCCATCGGCGTCCTCGCCATCGAGACCCTTAAACCGGTTCGCGAGACGGCAATCACTGCAGCGGATGCCCGCCTGGCGGGATACGCCTCTCGTGGGGATCTTGTCGCAGAGCTCCGCCAAAGCGCGCACGGCTCGTTGTATCGCGTGAAGCTGCGCTATATCGGGGCTGATCCCCGGATTGCTTTGCGCGAACAAAGCGAACTTTCGCCCGAGGAACTCGAAGAACTCCGCCGACGCCTCAAACGCCTCGACGCGGCGAGCCGCTTCGGGCCGTGGACCGCGCCAGTCCTTCATTTGCTCGCGCAGAACCCAGGAGTGCGAGCCGGCGATTTGGCGCCAATGGTCGCTCAGGAAATCGCGGCCTTCAAGCTCAATGTGCGAAAGCTCAAGAATCTTGGGCTGACCGAGAGTCTCGCCACGGGATACCGCCTTTCACCCCGAGGCCGCGTCGTTTTGTCGTCGCTGCGAAAATCCCGCGTCGCGGGAAAGAAGCCGTAATCAAAACCCGCCTTCGGTCAATCAGACAGCCACAAAGCAAGCCATACAATGATATGGCCAGAACTATGGATCCATGATACCTTAGACAAGTGTCAGTGGTCCGGTTCGAGTGGAACTCAAAGAAAGATAGGGAAAACCAAAAGAAACACGGTGTCCCTTTTTCGATAGCACAGCTCGCCTTTGCTGATCCGCAACGGGTGATCGCAGAGGACCTGTCTCACAGCTCCACGGAGAAACGATACTATTGTTTCGGCTGGGGGTTGAGGGTGGCGTTCTAACGGTCCGTTTTACGTATCGCGACGAAATTATCCGGATCTTTGGAGCCGGCTATTGGCGGAAAGGAAAGCAAGTTTATGAGCGAGAGAATCAGATACACCGATGAATCACTCGGCAAACTGAAAATCGTTCCCGACTTTCTGCCTCCTCCCGAAGATTTAGTCTTCAGGGATGAAGGTGTGAAAGTCACTATCGCCTTGACCAAGCGAAGTGTCGAGTTTTTTAAGGATGAGGCGCGTAAACACAAAACCCAATACCAGCGCATGATTCGCAGGCTTCTCGATGCTTATGCCGCGCATCATTCACGAACCCCGGCTGCGCGCTCAAGACGACG
>DAIRFP010000319.1:0-5003 GCA_036794995.1 Thermodesulfobacteriota bacterium
GACTATATGCTATGGGGCAGGCGAGGTACAGGAACAATTTCGCTATAACGTTACAGCCAGACGTACTTGACCACCCATTGCGGTGGAATCAGCCGCGGAAAATATTTGTCAATTCGATGAGCGATCTGTTTCACGCTGCTGTGCCACTCGGATTCATTCAATCGGTCTTTGACATTATGGGAAAAGCTCATTGGCACACGTTCCAGATTTTAACCAAACGATCCGAGAGACTTGTCGATCTCGCGGGGAAACTCCCGTGGCGTGAAAACATCTGGATGGGCGTGAGTGTTGAGAATGCGGACTATACCTATCGGATCGAGCACTTGAGGAAGGTGCCTGCGTCCGTTCGGTTTCTATCTGTCGAGCCGCTATTAGGACCAATCTCTCGACTCCCGTTGCAGCGGATTGATTGGGTCATTGTTGGAGGAGAATCTGGTCCAAGGTGCCGCAAAATAGACGCACAGTGGGTACGGCGGATTAGGGATCGGTGTATAGCTCAAGGTGTGCCTTTCTTTTTCAAACAGTGGGGCGGAACAAGGAAGAAGTTAACGGGTCGTGAGTTAGATGGCAGAACATGGGATGAGATGCCAGCGGTGGACTCGCAAAACTCCAAACGAGTTTCCCGGTTAGAAAGATTTTGAATGGGCCTCCTCGAAACAAATTGAACGGCTTGGACGGCTGGAACGTTTTGAACGAATGCTATAGTCGAGGCCGGCTATGATATTAGAACGGTGCAGGAACTGCTCGGGCACAGTGACTTAGTACAACGATGATCTATATCCACGTCTTAAATCGCGGCGGGAAGGGAGTCCGAAGTCCCGCGGATGGGTTGGATGTTCCGAATCGGTAGCAGTGTATTAGCCATACACTGACCAGTATATGGCGGAGTGGCTTCCGGTTTAGAAAATCTTCCGGTTTAAAAAATTGACAGGCACTCGAAATCCTTGTAGAAGTCGGACATCAGGAAAAGTGTGCTAAATTCTCATACACTGGTCAGCCTTAAGCGTTGGGCGCCAAGAAAATGAGCGAACACGATCGGCGCCCTCCGCTAGGTGTGGCGCACGTCGTTCTGGAGACAGACCGCATGGAGGAATCTGCTCACTTCATGCGGACAATTGGCATGCGCCCCATATTTCAGGGGCCAGAGGTCTCCGTCTACGAACTGCGTGGCGGCACGCACTTCATCCTGATGCTAAAAAGCAAAGTCGTTGCGGGTAATCCCCCGTTCGACCTCATGGTTGATGACCTGCATGCAACCCATCAGCGCTTTACGTCTCTGGGGCTTGCCCCTTCACCGATCGAGGCCCGGCCAGCTATCGATCACGAGGTCTTTACTGTCCGCGAGCCAGCTGGGCATGTAATCACGTTCTTCTCAAGCCATGTTTCTGGTAAGCCGGTATAGCGTGGTGCCCAACAAGGCGCTCCACCTGACGCCCTGGCCTCGCGTTGCTCGGCCAGCGTTCCCTCGCTCGCTACGCTCGCTCGGCGCCGGTGAGCGCCGGCGTTAGGCGGCGCCCTCAAGTGCTTGGAACGCATCCGCGGAGGTAACGCATGGCCAACAATAATCTGTCGGCCTTGATAGGAGACGAGCATCAAATCGCCAGCCTGTTGGTCCGTTGGGGTCATGCCCGTGACAGTGACGATTGGGAAACAATCGCCGGATGTTTTCACGACGACGCGACGATCCATATCTCGTGGATATCGGGAACGGCTAAGGATTTCGTCGCACGTTCACGCGCCATGCTGAAGCGCCCACACCGGGCGCCCACATCAAGCATTTGATTTCAGGACCGTGGATCCGGGTCAACCGAGACCGCGCATTCAGCCGGTGCCACGCGAATCTTTATATCCGCGCCGTTATAGACGGCCACGAGTTTGATCTGCAGTCGTGGGTTCGTTTCTTCGATCTGCTGGAAACAAGGGATGGGTGTCTGGCGAATCGTCAAGTGCACCGCTGTCTATGAAAAAGACCGCATGGAGCCGATCGATCCACGCGGGGTTCCCAAAGACTTCTTCTCCGATATGGATCTGTCGCCATTTCCAGCATCAGCCAAGTTCCTCTGCTATTGGCTCCAGCGCAGTGGGTTTTCGCCGTTGACTAACACTATCTCTGTTTACAGTGACGGGGAACGTGCGCTAAGAGAGGAGGGTGAGGTGTGGCTAGAAAATGTCTAGCTCAGGTGGGGTCTCCCTCCTATTGCGACGCCCGGATGGAGGACCGCCTAACCTTCGGGTTGAGACCGACGATCAAAGCGCGGCTCAGCGCCCCGTCCAAACAGCAGTTGTTCCGAGTATTTCAACTCAATAGAGGAGGTTGGCGATGAAGTACATGATCAGTTGGTTTGAACGCCCCCAAGGTTCGCCTGCGGAGTACGAGAATGCCCAGAAGCGGGTACTTGAGGTATTCGGTCAATGGAAGGCGCCCGCCGGATTCAAGATCGAGTTGTTTGTAGTGCGAGTGGGCGAGTGGGGTGGGCACCTGTTAGTGGACTGCGACGATCCGTTGGCCGTTCACAAGTTCTGCTCGACGTACCCGGCTTTCGAATTCCAGGCGCGACCCGTGATTGCCGTCGAGGACGCAGTCCGGGTCGAACTCGAAGCCATCGCCTGGCGCGACGGGCTGAAACGCAGCTGACATCCGAGAAGATCACATCGGACAGGCCGCAATGCGTATGGTGCTTCTTTAGCACGCCGTGCCGGGTGACGTGGAGCATTGAAGGCGGAGATGAGTTCGGGTACGAGAACGTGATAACCACACACTTCGCGTCTGCCGAGCGACGGGCCGCGTTAGGCGTATAAAACATGAGTATCTCAGCGAAGTTGATTTTCTTGTGCGGAAAAATGGCGGCGGGTAAGTCGACTCTCGCGAGAGATTTGGCCCGCCGAGAAAATGCCGTTCTCCTTGTTCAGGATGAGTTTTTGGATCGCCTATTTCCTGGCGAGATCACTGATATACCGGGATTCGTCAAGTGCTCTTCCCGATTGAAGAACGCGCTTGGGCCACACGTTTGTGCTCTCTTGTCGAAGGGCATCACCGTCGTACTCGACTTTCCTGGCAATACAAAAGCGCAGCGTGCCTGGTTCCGTGAGCTGTTCGAGCGCGCCAATGCTGAGCATGAATTGCACTTTGTAGATGTGTCAGATGCTTTGTGCAAAAGTCAGCTTAAGGAGCGGAGTAAGGATCTTCCTCCTGGCAGCTCCTGGACAACAGATGCAGATTTCGAAGCGATCACCGTATATTTCCAGCCTCCTTCAGAGGAAGAAGGGTTCAATGTCGTCCATCACAAGCGCGCCTAACAACACGCTGGTTCCGACGGCCAAATCGCTGCGCGATTTGCTTCCCTCCCGCTGGTCGGCCGCGGCAGAGCGTGGGCGTTAGGCACCTTACAGAAGTGATGAGGTGAATATGAAAAACGTCCTGCTCTTTTTGGTAGCGGGCGTGTTACTTGTAACCGCCTCTAAAGTCTTCGGCCAGGAAGCACAGGCACCCGTTTACCAAGAAGGAGAGTGTTGGCTATTCAGGTCAGTGAGTAAAAACTACCAAGGTTATGTCTCCGGTGATTTAGCCTTACCAGTAAATGGTGATCACAAGATTTGTTTTCGGGAACGTAAATTTGTGGAGGTGGACGGAGGTACAAAATCACAAATATCGACTGGTAGCTTATGGAATAACATTCTATATATGAGAGAGAATCGCTACCTTAAGTTTCCACTCATTGTCGGCCAAAAAAGGACTGTAGAGTTTGAAACTCGAATCAGAGGAACGAATCGACGTGAAAGACGCACCTCCGAAAGTAGTATTCTCGGTATAGAGCATATTACATCTTCAGCGGGTGCTTACCAGACGTTTAAGATAGAAACAAACGATTGGTGTGGGGGCAAATCGTGCGGTAGATGGATTTACTTCTATAGTCCCCAAACAAAAAGCGTCGTAAAATACAATTACGAAGCGACATTGGGCAGCACTGCAACCTGGGAAGTTGATCTTATCCAGTTCTTGCCGGTTCAGTAGCATACAGAAGCTCGAGAGTGGGATAAGATTATGCTGAAAAATGAAGCTAGAAAGGCGCGAGCCCGCCAGGTTGGAGTTGATGAGATTCTTCCTGAGTACGACTTCAGCCGAGCGCGGCCTAACAAGTACACATCCCGTTACGCCAAGGGCAGCATTGTGATCACACTTGACCCGGACGTCGCCGCTGTGTTTCCGGGGGCTCGACAGGCGAACGAGGCTCTGCGGGCTCTAGCGGTCCTCATCCGGAAGCATCAGCTACGGCGAACGGCGTCACGGCAAAGCGCATAACCAACCGGTTGGAGTCCGGCGCTTGCAAAACTCGCGCGCCCCAACCGGCTCGTTGGACAGCCAAGCCAAGAATCCTGAGAAGGAGTAAAATTCGATGGACAATCGGTCCGGATCCTTTCAGCGGCCGACTGCTTTCGAGCGCTTATTCAACTCGACCATTGGTGCCCTCGTACGCCTCGGTATCGGCTTGCCCAACATGCGCGTTTTGGAGGTGCGGGGCCGCAAGAGCGGCAAGCTGTACACGCTGCCCGTCGACCTTCTGTCGCACAATGGGAAGCTCTATCTCGTCGCGCCTCGCGGTCGCGCGGAGTGGGTTCGCAACGCAGAGGCGAGCGGCTCCGTGGTTCTTCGCAGGGGACGCTCGGTTGAGCAATACCAACTGCGCGTGCTGTCCGACGCGGAGAAGCTACCAATCCTCAAGGCGTATCTCGATCGTTTCCGCCGAGAGGTTCAGCGGTTCTTTCCGTTGCCGGCCGGCTCTCCCGCCAAAGCATTTGCCTCGCTTGCGTCGCGGTATCCGGCCTTCGAACTCACACGCAGCTCGTGAGTGCCGGAGGCGCGCGGCCGCCGGCCGCTAGTCGGTGGTTGACGCGAGGGCGTCCACCGGTCGACACTTGGGGGGTACACGCGAGGCCGCAACTAAACGTCCATCCGTTAGCTGCCCAATGACATGATAGTAGCAACAATCCAAAAAGAATAAGCC